>UQWG01000089.1 GCA_900544645.1 uncultured Collinsella sp. | reverse complement strand
TGGCGTTCCGCCTTCCTGGTGCTCGCGGCTATCTGCATGGTGGCGGCGCTGCCCATCACGGCCTACTCCTTCCGCACCAAGCCTTCCGAGATCGGCCTTAAGCCGCTCGGCGAGAACCCGGGCGATCCGTCCGTCTCGACGGCTGGCGACAAGGACGAGCACACGGCGCCCGAGGTTAGCGTCGGCTGGTCTCGTATCAAGAAGAGTCCGGCGTTTTGGCTGCTTGTCGTCGCCTTCCTCTTTATGGGTCTCGTTAACGGCGCCATCCTGCCCAACCAGGTCACCAACATGACGAGCGTTACCGTCAACGGCCCCAAGATCGTCACGGGCGGCCACGATCCCATGTGGGCAGGTACCGTGCTTTCGGCCTACATGGTCACCGTCGTTATCGCCAAGATTTCGCTCGGTGCGATCTATGACCGCTTTGGCCTGCGCTTTGGCAATATCCTTGGCTCCGTTGCGTGCATTATCGCCTGCGTGGCGCTGTGCTTCCCGACGACGGACCTCGGTCCTATTGTCGCCGCTGTGAGCTTTGGTATCGGAACGTGCATGGGCACCATCACGCCCACGATCGCGGCGTCCAAGCAGTTTGGCATGGCCGACCTCGGTAAGGTCACGGGCACCATCACCTCGCTCGAGATGGTCGGCGGCACCGTAGGCGCCATTGTCTCGGGCGTGCTGTTCGATGCCACGGGCTCCTTTGCGAGCACCTGGATTGTGTGCCTGGCGTGCTCCGTGGTCATGCTCGTGTTCCTGCTGGCATCCGAGCCCATCGCCGCCAAGCTGCGCGCGAGCGTGGCGGGGGAGTAGACGTCCGTCGCTCTTTGCTGTTCGCCCCGTTCTGTCCGTGGCTGCCCTGGAAGCCGAATGGATGCTCGTACCATCATTCGGTTTCCAAGGCGGCCACGGGCCTACGAAATGATCCGTTTTCCTCCGTCCCCAACAGATCACGTAATCCGAAGGGGACGGAGGAAAACGGATCACAAAACGCGGCGGTGCGTCTGGCCGAACGAGTCCCCATACCCTCGTTCGGTCAGACGCGCCGCCGCGTTTTGCTTTTGTGCCGTATAATGTCCACTAACTATGACGCGATACAAAAGAAAGGTGTTTGCCCATGCAGGCACAGAAGGCGGAGGGAACCCGCGACCTTATCGGCGCCGAGATGCGCGCCTGGCAAAAGATGCAGCAGATTGCGGCCGGCGTGTTCGAGCCGTTTGGTTTTAAGCCCATCGAGACGCCCGCGATCGAGCAGGTGGACGTGTTTGTCCACGGTATCGGCCAGTCGACCGACGTCGTGCGCAAGGAAATGTTCCGCGTGTTTAGCGGCGCCAACCTGGAGCGCGTCTTTACCGAGGGTACCGATACCAAGCTCAAGCCCAAGCAGCGCTTGGCGCTTCGCCCCGAGGGCACGGCCGGTGTGGTGCGCGCCGTCGTGGAGAACAACCTGGTGCCCCAGGGCTCCACGCCGTTTAAGGCCTACTACGCCGAGGCCATGTTCCGTGGCGAGCGTCCCCAGAAGGGTCGTCTGCGCCAGTTCCACCAGGTGGGCATCGAGTGGCTCGGCGCTCCCGATCCGGCGGCAGACGCCGAGTGCATCATCATGCTCATGGAGTTCTACAAGCGCCTGGGCTTCGATCTTTCCAAGCTTCGTCTGCTTATTAACTCAATGGGCGATGCACAGTGCCGTCCGGCATACCGCGAGCAGGTCAAGCAGTTTATCCTCGATCACGCCGACGAGATGTGCGATGAGTGCCGCGAGCGCGCCGAGCTCAACCCGCTGCGCGCCTTCGACTGCAAGAACGACCATTGCCGCGAGATCATGGCCGACGCCCCGCTGATGGGCGACAACCTGTGCGACGAGTGCCGCGAGCACTACGAGCAGGTCAAGCGCTATTTGGATGCGGCGGGTATCGAGTATGTCGAGGATCCCACCTTGGTGCGTGGCCTGGACTACTACACCCGTACTGTCTTTGAGGTCGAGGCTCCCGGCGCCGGTGTCGGCTCCATCGGTGGCGGCGGTCGCTATGACGGCTTGGTCGAGCTCGAGGGTGGCAAGCCCACGGCAGGCGTCGGCTTCGCTGTCGGTTTTGAGCGCGCCCTGCTGGCCTTGCAGGCCTTTGGCAGCGACCTGGGTGCCGAGGAGGTCCCGTGCGTCTACGTCGCCAACGCCGGCAAGGAGCTGCGTCAGAACGTCTTTGCCATTACGCAGCAGCTTCGCGCCGCAGGTATCGTGACCGAGGCAGACTATCAGGGCCGTTCGCTCAAGGCCCAGTTTAAGCAGGCCGACAAGGTGGGCGCCAAGCTCATTTTGGTC
>UQWG01000088.1 GCA_900544645.1 uncultured Collinsella sp. | reverse complement strand
CTGCCGAGAAGGCTGTGGCCGACGGTGCCGAGCCCGAGGTCGAGGATCGTCATCTGGAGCTCAAGAACGTCGCGACCGGTGATCTTGACCTGGCGACCGAGGACGAGAAGAAGGAGGCCGAGGACGCCACCAAGGAGAACGAGGACCTCTTTAGCGCTATGAAGGAGGCACTCGGTGACAAGGTCGAGAAAGTTGCCGTTTCCGCGCGCCTGACCGATGCCCCCGCTTGCATCACCACCGAGGGCCCGCTTTCGCTCGAGATGGAGAAGGTACTCCAGAAGGGACCCGAGGGCGCGCCCGACGGCATGCCCAAGAGTCAGCGCGTGCTCGAGCTCAACGCCAAGCACCCGGTCTTTGACAAGCTTGTCGCTGCCCAGAAGGCAGGCGACGCCGACAAGATCAAGCAGTACTCCGGTCTGCTCTATGATCAGGCTCTGCTGGTCGAGGGCATCCTCCCCGAGGACCCCGTTGCCTTCGCGGCGGCTGTTTGCAACTTGATGTAGTTAGGTAGTTACGCGGTTCTACGAACCGCGTAACGGCTCGACGCTGCCCTTCGTTCCGCCGTTCTAACGAACGGCGGACCAGCCGACGCTGCGCGGGCACCAGAGCGACAACTTGTCATTCAAAGAGGACGGCATGACCAGAAGGTCTATGCCGTCCTCTTTTCATGCCAATTTGTTCGCTCTGGTGTCCGCTCGCTGGCATTACCAAAACATCGGCGGTCCAATAATGATCCCTTGGGAACGGGGGAAAGTAGTCATTGGGGACGTTTTTGTTTGACTAGTCGTTTAAGAACGTCCCCGATGACTATTTGAATTGCTAATTTGTGCGGGTTGTGATTTTGTGACCTGCTGAAATTTAAGATACTGTACAACTGTACGCTAACTTATCTTCGTAGTATATTGCTACCCGCAAAACTCAATACCATTGTGTTCTGAGACGCTAAAGCGCCTACGTACAATGGTTATCGATAGTACGATTCGATTCAACGACAGGATGGATGGTCCAAGCGTGAGTCTCGGCAGCAAACTATCCAATGCAAAGGTGTCCTTTGCGATATTTAAGCGCGACATTAAGCGACTGCTTGTGAACCCCGTCGCCTTGGTGGTTACCCTTGGCGTGTGCGTTATTCCCTCGCTGTATGCCTGGTACAACATCGTGGCCAACTGGGATCCGTACGGAAATACCCAGGGTATCAAGATTGCCATCGCCAACAACGATCGGGGCACCCAAAACGACTTGGTGGGCGAGCTCAACGCGGGCGACCAGGTCGTCGATCAGCTCAAGGAGAACGATCAGCTGGGCTGGACCTTCGTTGACTCGGCGGCCGATGCCAAGGAGGGCGTCGAGAGCGGGGAGTACTACGCCGCCATCGTGATCCCCAAGAATTTCTCCGACAACCTCGTTTCGATGCTCGACGGCAACTATCATCAGCCCAAGCTTACGTACTACGTCAATGAGAAGAAGAGCGCTATTGCGCCCAAGGTTACCGACACCGGCGCAAGCACCATCGAGGAGCAGATCAACTCGGAATTTGTCTCTACGGTGGGCGAGACCGTTGCCAGCATTGCCAAGGATGCCGGAGTCGATTTAAAGGACAAGGCAACCCAGACTCGGGATTCGTTGGCAAGTTCTGTCTCCGAGACATCCGATACCTTGGGCGAGGTGCGCGATTCGATTGGCGACATGAATGCCGCCATCGATAAGACGGGTGGCGCTATCGCCTCGGCTGATGCGGCACTTGCCGGCATGCAGGGTCAGGCGCCGTCACTGACGCAAGCGATCTCTCAGGGCAACGACCTGCTGGGTGAAGCTCGCACCACGGCGGGCAACTCTATCGCCTCGCTCTCCAAGGCGCTCTCGGAAGGCAGCCTTGCGCTCACCAAGACGTCGGCCTCCGCGAACGCTGCCATCGGCAAGCTGACGGGCACGGTCACATCTACGACCACCCGTATCGACAACTCGCTCGAGTCTCTCCAAGCGACGATCGACCACAATAAGGCCGTTATCGGGCACTTGGAGATTCTCGCCAATGACACGTCGACAGGTTCCGAGGAAATTGACGCGCGCATTGTATCGACCATCGATTTGCTCCGTGAGCAGAACGAGAAGTTGCAGAGCATCAAGGACGGTCTGTCCGCGCAGTCGAGCGCCATGGCGAATGACGCCGCGGCTGTTTCGGGCGCCAGCGACGCTATCAATAACGCAATCAAGACCGGTGCGACCAACCTTGGCCAGGCCCAAACAAGCCTGGGCCAAAACGCGCTGCCGAAGGCCTCGAGCGCGCTCGATTCCTTTGCCGCCGTCTCGGGCGATCTGACGGGAATTGTATCTGGCCTCACGCCCACGATTGCAAGCGCGCGCGGTACGCTTTCGCAGCTTAACGCTACGCTCGGTCAGGCCAAGACCACGCTGTCCCAGACCGATTCCTCGCTTGCCAAGGTCCAGGACA
>UQWG01000087.1 GCA_900544645.1 uncultured Collinsella sp. | reverse complement strand
TCCACGTGTCGCTCGTTCCCTATATCGCCGCCGCCCACGAGGTCAAGACCAAGCCCACGCAGCATTCCGTCAAGGAGCTCCGCAGCTTTGGCATCCAGCCCGATATCATCGTGCTGCGCTCCGACCACCATATCGATGACGCTATCCGCGGAAAGATCGCAAGCTTCTGCGACGTCGACACCGATTGTGTCTTTACCAACGAGGACTGCGCGAGCATTTACGATGTTCCGCAGCTGCTTGCCGAGCAGGACTTTGACCTGCGCATTTGCGAGCGCCTGGGTCTGGACCCGCGTGAGCGCGACATGAGTCAGTGGAACGAGTTCCTGCGCAAGCAGAACCATGCCAACCAGCACGCCGACAAGGTGAAGATCGCCGTCGTGGGCAAGTACACGCAGCTGCCCGATGCGTACCTGTCGGTTATCGAGGCCCTGCACCATGCGGGCGTCTTCTACGATCGCCATGTGGACGTTCAGCTGGTCGACGGCGAGAGCCTCGACGAGCAGAATGTCTCCGAGGTTCTGGGCGACGCCTCGGGCATCCTGGTCCCCGGCGGCTTTGGCAAGCGCGCCCTGGAGGGCAAGATCCTCGCGGCCGAGTTTGCCCGTGAGCACAAGATTCCGTATCTGGGCATTTGCCTGGGTATGCAGGTGGCCGTGTGCGAGTTCGCCCGCAACGTCGTCGGCCTTGCCGGCGCCAGCTCCTCCGAGTTCGATCCGGACGGCCCGTTTAGCGTCATCGATCTGATGAGCTCGCAGGAGGACGTGACCGAGAAGGGCGGCACCATGCGTCTGGGCGCCTATCCGTGCAAGCTCGCCGCCGATACCCTTGCTCGCGAGGCATATGGCGAGGAGCTCGTCTACGAGCGTCACCGTCATCGCTTTGAGTTCAACAACGCCTTCCGTGACCAGCTCGAGGACGCCGGCTTGGTTATCTCGGGTCTGTCGCCCGACGAGCGCCTGGTCGAGATGGTCGAGCTGCCGCGCGACGTGCATCCGTGGTATGTGGCAACCCAGGCTCATCCCGAGTTCAAGAGCCGCCCGACCAACCCGCAGCCGCTGTTCCGCGAGTTCGTGCGCGCTTCGATCGGCCAGCACGAGGGTGTCGACCGTCTGCAGGTGACGCCCATGAACCTCGCTACGGACTAAGGGTGCCGGCGAATAAGGAACATACCGAAGCTACTCCCTCGTCGCTCGCCGTGGCGGCGGGGGAGTATCTCGATTACCTCGCGGTCGAGCGGGGTTTGGCGCGCAACACGATTGCGGCCTATCGTCGTGACCTGACGACGTACTGCGCCTATCTGGAGCGGGCGGGTATTGTGTCTTTTGAAGAGGTGACCCGTCAGGTCGTGGAGGGCTTTGTCGCCGACCGTCGCGATGGGGGCTATTCGGATGCCTCGGTGGAGCGTGCGCTTGCGGCCGTGAAGGGCCTGCATGCCTTTTTGGTGCGCGATGGGGCTGTGGCCCAAAATCCAACGGCGGCGTTGCGCCTGCCTAAAAAGGCTGAGCGTTTGCCGGAGTATCTATCGGTGGAGGATGTCTCGGCGCTGCTCGATCAAGACTTCCCCGAGGGCGAGATGGGCTTGCGCGACCATGCCATCTTGGAAGTGCTCTACGGATGCGGTTTGCGTGTGAGCGAGTTGGTGGGACTCGATGTGGGCGATATCCATATCGACGATGGCTTTGTGCTCGTTCGCGGTAAGGGCTCGAAGGAACGCCTGTCCCCGCTGGTGGGAAGCGCGGCGCGAGCTCTGACGCTTTATGTAACTGAGGGGCGTTCTCGCTTGGCGGCCCATGCCCGCGGAACCGAGACCTCGGCGGTCTTTTTAAATAAGAACGGCCGCCGTCTGTCGCGCCAGGGCATCCATGCCATCTGTGAGCGCTACGGGCGCCAGGTGGGACTGGTGGGGCTCCATCCCCATACGCTGCGTCACTCCTTTGCCACCCATATGCTTGCGGGCGGCGCAGACCTCCGTGTGCTACAGGAGATCTTGGGACATGCCGATATATCGACCACGCAGGTCTACACGCATGTCGATCGTACGCAACTGACCGAGGTCTATTTGGCGGCGCACCCGCTGGCACATCGTTAACACATCGCTGACCTGCATATTTATAGGTATTTGGGGACGGGCTCCAGATTGCCGCGGCGTGCTTTTGCGCGCGCATGGGCAATCTGGGGCCCGTCCCATTTTTCGCCACTTGGCGTCGCGGTGGTGGGCCGCACGTGCCTTGGGTGGGGGGAGTTTGGGGGCGATGTGAACGGCATGTAAAGGGACGTAAAAATCGCCTCAAGGTCAACTTGAAGGTTGAGGTTCGCGGGCGTGGTTCTACAGGTGGCATCACGCCTTTGCTGCAAACACAACATATTGTGTTCTCGAACATATGCTCGGGGGTGTTTTACAACATATTGGGGGTGGAATGGTGGGGCGGCTGTCTCTTATACACATCTCCGAGCCCACGA
>UQWG01000086.1 GCA_900544645.1 uncultured Collinsella sp. | reverse complement strand
AAGCCTTCCGATGCGCTTTTGGCAAACTTGTTGCGCGTTTTAATGATCTCAATCCCGGTGTCGACCATATTGCCGGCAACTGGTTCGGCACCCGGGATGAGGATGGCGACCAGGCCCGTCCCGATTGTGGCAAACCCCGCCAGCCCCAGACTCAAGATGCTCGCATCAACCACCGTGGCAGCCGTGTGATAGGACGACACTACGTTGGCACCCGCCAGCGCGCCGCTATCGGCCGCCACCTGGGTATCCCCGGCACGCGACATGCTCCATATCGCCGCGGTCGACGAAAACAACAACGTGAGCACCACTAGGATGACCACGGCAGAAGAAAGCGTGGTGTAGGCACCGTCTTCGATAAACAGGTCGATACCGGCGCGGCCCATAAAGCCGCCTCGCTTGCGATGGCAGCTCGGACGGCGCGTCAAAACGCATCTAGACCAGAAACGCTTAATCCCATGTAGCAATCCACGAATCATAATCTCCCTCCAGCCATTCGGGACGTGATTGATACGAGACATCGACCTTGAGCTCAACGTAGCCGCCCTCGGCGGTACCACCCATAGCCTGCGCAAACGCACCGATCACAGGCAACGGCCTGACCTCGCCGGAAACGGACACGGACGAGACGCCACCCGCACCGGCCCGACCAAGCTCGATATTCCACGACAACGGCCCGCCGGCATGAAAGATCGAAACGTTGGGCACCGCGGCAAGCCGGCGGCGGGTGAACTCCTTAAGATCGTCGTCCTCCGCCGTCGTCGTGGTCATGAGCCGCGCGGTCTCGGCGGCGGCAGACTCCATGACCGCGCGCGTATAGAGCAGGCACACCGGTTGCAGTGCGAGAAGGATGAGCGTCAGAAACGTCGGCAGCAAAAAAGCGGCCTCGACCGTAGACTGCGCCCGGTCCTCGCGCGCGATATCAATACAACGCAATGTCCTTAGCGCCCGCAGCGGCGTCGATAACCGACGTCGAGGCAACGCCATGGGATGCCGCCCGCTCAACCAGCGCCGCCAAGCGCCCATCGGTGCCAGCACGCCAAAGCCCCGCGATCGCCAGCACGATCGATAACAGCGCCACCGTGACGATGGCGTATTCCACAGTCGCTTGGGCAACCTCTTCACGCAGAACGCCATGCATTTCACGATCCCTCCTTTGAGCTTATTGTTTGCGGGACCAGGCGCACGGCGCGCAGACGACACGAAGCATCGCCGGTATCCGCGGCAACCGTCACCATATCGACCCAGCCGCGTCCGTCACGCACGATGGCGCCCCATACGTTGCCCTTAATATCGAGATAGCCGCTCAGGGCGAGCTGGGCCGTTGGCACCTCGCGGTAGGCGCGTAACATATCCGCCGCTGCCTCGGTCATCGGTCGGTCCTCGGACCATGCAAGCCGGACCGCAATCGCGTTGTCCTCAGGCGAATCCGTCGCAGTGCCAGACCGCTTGTCGAGCGTCCGCAGAAAGGTTTGCGCCGTGACAGCGACATCCGAATCGTCCGCATCTCGCATCTCATCTTTTTGAGTCGCCACCGCCGAATCTGAGCCCGAATCGAAGGCGGCCCCAGGACGCTGCTGCCGCGCGGCGTTAAGCCCCCAAAGCACCGCCGCTATCGCCACGGTCAGGCAAGCAAACACCAGCAGCACCCCGATGGGGCGCTCGCCCTCTACAGACTGTTGATGCCCTCGCTGATAGCGTTCCATAGATCTTGGACCTTGCCTTTAAATGCAACGATGGCAATAATCGCGATCACCACAAGCACGCCCACCAAAATGGCGTACTCGGTGGTACCCTGCGCGCTCTCCTCCCGCAACAGCTCCTTGGCATGCTGGCGAGCGCGGATCGCCCGGCAAAAAGCCCAGTTCCAAGCCTTGTCAGCAACTTCGACCATCGTGTTCATGTATTCCTCCCTACATCATCCCGCCTGCTCCCAGCAGCGGGCCCAATATGGACAGAAGCAACGCCGGCAAGATGAGCGTGCCGGTGGGGATCAGCAGCTTGACGGGCGCACGCTCGATCTCACGCTCGACCGCGGCGCGATGAGCCGCACGGATCTCGCGACTTTGAGCGGCCAGCGTCTCGGCAAGTGGGGCACCCAGGGCGAGCGCCTGCCCCACCGTGATGGCAAAGGTCTCGAGCGCTCGTACGTCCAGATCGCGCGCGGCGGCCAACAACTCGTCCTCACGCGTGCCCACGCCCACCTGCCACGCCATGCAGGCCCGCTCAAGGCGAAGAGCCAGCACTGACCGGCGGTTGGCGCAGAAAATCTCAAGCGCCGCATCAAACGAAAGACCGGCCGAAAGACCCAAGCGCACAACATCGATCATCTCGGACACTTCGCCGAGCGAAACTCGCGCCGGGCCGCCCGCTCCAACCGCGCCCTTCACTCGCGCGGTCAGGGCATCGACCACTGAGCGACCCGCGGCAGCGACCAGCACCGCCTCGCGCTTGCAGGCCCCTGCGATCTTGCGTGCATCCGCCCGATCCAAACCCGTCGCGATAAATACACTCAGGGCGCACAGGCAAGCCGCAACTGCAACTGGGGCGCTCATAGCTCCACCCTCATAATGCGCCGGATAACCACCAGGGCAACGGCGTTGAGGGCGAGACCCAGCACCACAGCGCCCGCACCGGCAGGCGTCGCAAGACCGCGACGAAAATCTGCCGAAAGCAGCGCCAACACC
>UQWG01000085.1 GCA_900544645.1 uncultured Collinsella sp. | reverse complement strand
CTCGTGGAGCGCGGCTACGAGCACACCACGATGATCTGAAGAGCAATACGCTAAATCGAAAAAGGCAATCGAAGCCGCGCCTGTGGACTTATCGAGGGTTGAGATTCCCGCCCCATCCATCGCCACCCAGCGGAAGGTCGTCGACATCCTCGACCGCTTCGACACCCTAACGAAATCGCTCACCGACGGTATCCCTGCCGAGATCGAGGCACGCCGGGCGCAGCACGGGTACTACCGCGACCGCCTGCTTGACTTCCCGCGCAAGGCAGACGCCACGCGCAGCATGCTCTGG
This sequence comes from uncultured Collinsella sp., assembly GCA_900544645.1. Taxonomy (GTDB): domain Bacteria; phylum Actinomycetota; class Coriobacteriia; order Coriobacteriales; family Coriobacteriaceae; genus Collinsella. The sequence goes on along the minus strand of UQWG01000085.1, from coordinate 2,409 downwards.
ATCTTGGGCATCGGCTCGATGTCGGCGTAGATGTTGAGCGCGACCATGGCGTTTCCCTCCATGCCGAGAGGCTGTATAAGCCGCCGTGACGGGCGACGATCCATGCCCTCCCAAAAAACATGCGTAAGATCGAGCGGAGGCTGAGCACGCCGAAACGGCCCAGCGAGTGTTATTTTGCGAGCTATACGCATTGAAAGCGACCTTTCGTGGTATAAACTACTTGTCGGAAGCCGCGGCTTTCAGAGTACGGCTTACGTGTACGTTTAACCTCCGTGGGCGACGGGGTGCCGCAAGGCGTAGAATATCGCCCACCTGTAGGGGCCTGCAGCGATGCGGGCCCCGCTTCGTATGAAGGGGGCGTAACCGATGAAGATCGTATCCATCTCCCAGGATTTCTTCGACCTCGTCGAGGGCGACCGCGAGCTCATGCTTAAGCACAATCGCCCCTGCATCGTGGTGGTGAGGCTGCGTTTCCGCGGGAAGCGCAGGGACTTTGCCGTGCCGCTGCGTTCCAACATCGCCCCTAACGTGCCCAAAGACCAGTACTTTGCACTGCCACCCCGCCCCACGACGCGCCCCGGCTGCCGCCACGGCATCCACTACATCAAGATGTTCCCCATAACCAAGGCCTACCAGCGCCGCTTCAGGACCGAGGGCTCGGCCTACTACGAGACGCTCCAGCGCATCATCGATGGCAACACCAAGCGCATTGTCTCCGAGTGCCAGGCATACCTCGACCGCTACGAGCGCGAGGGAAGGCCTCGCTTTGCCGTCGACATCGACCGCATCGTGGGGCTGCTGGAGGGCGAGAAGTAGGGCACCTCGGCTCAGTCTCGAGCCATGCGGAACCGCTCCGCATTTTTGAACGCCGCGTGTGCGTCCTAAATACTTGAGAAACAAGCTGTGAAGTGCGGTGGCGCGCCCGTGCCCGTGCATAGCCGTCACCATCAGCGTCTACGCGGCGTCGGCTTCAAGTGGAACTGGCGCCGCTGCTGTATATGGTTTGCCTTGCTGCAAATAGCGATCAATGCCCGCGATGTTTCTGCTTGCGCTTCAACTTTCGCTGCTCGAAGCGCGTCTTCGCCTCATCCGCGCGACGCTGACTTCTTGCTTGAGCCGACTCCCGCTTCATCGCTTCCCGCTGTGCCGCGAGCGCCTGTTGTGCCTTGGTGCTCACCGCGGGCCGTTTAAGGGCTTTCGCTGCCTCGCGAGCGCGCCGCTTGGGGTTCTTCGCGGGCTTGCTTGTTTCAGTGGCCTTGTCGCCGAAGAACGAGAGCTTCTCCCATTCGCTTGTAACGAATCGCAGAATCTCCTCATCGGACGGCTCCGCGCCGAAGACGATGCGGGCGACGCCGTATCTGCCGCCCTCGACGTGCTCCGCCAGCCCGACCCAGAATTGACCGTCGTGATATACGGTCAGGGTGGACGACACGCTGATCTGCATGGTTGGTTCCTCCTTTATGTAGATGACCATGCAGAGAAGGGACAACCAAGGAGGCAGGTTACTGATGCGGACTAGCGCACGCCCACGACTACCCGACGGGGACTGTGTTTTCATCTCTGGTGGTTGGATTGTAGCACGTGCGAATGCGCCCGGCATCGCTGCTGACATGGCGCTACTGGGATTCGCTCCTCGATGCATCCTTGTGCACATTGCCTTCTCGGTTTCGAAACTTTAGAAATAATCGAGTTTCGAAACCGAGAAGGAGTGGATTATGGCTTGGGTAGACCGCAATACGTACCGACTCCACCGTGCTGGAGAGGCTGGCCGAGTACATGATGGACAATTCCGGCAACCTCAACTCGCCCAACAACATCGCCAACGTGCTCGACGCCAACAGGGTTCCCACCAACCACGTCACCGTCGGGCGCTATATCTCGTACCTCCGCGACGCTTTCGCCTTCTATGAGGCGAAGCACTATGACATCAAGGGGAAGAAGTACATCACTAACCGAAGAGGACTCCTCACCGAATTCCCTTGAGATCGGGCGGCATTATTGAGCGTGGGCGTTCTCGTAGACATCTTTGATTTCTTCCGGCAAATTGTCGGGAATCAGCGCCTTCACCCTATCCTCGTTGCCATCTTGGATCGCCTGCTCGTAGTACCAGCATTTGAACTTCAACATATCCAGCGCACGGTTCATGTTTGCGATCTCCGACTCCATGTGGGCCCTTCGCTCCTCGAACATGGCCTTGCGCTTGGGATATGTCGATGGGCCCTCCGCGCACCATTCCATGAACAGTCGGATGTCCTTAATCTCCATTCCAGCCTTCTTCAGGCATTCGATGACCCGAAGCGCCTCGAGTTCCGTATCGCCGAATCGGCGAATGCCGGACGTCCGTTCCAATTCCGGGAACAATCCCTGCTTGTCGTAATAGCGCAGCGTGGAAACGGGCAGACCGAACAT
>UQWG01000084.1 GCA_900544645.1 uncultured Collinsella sp. | reverse complement strand
TTTGCCATCCCCTACATGCGCGACTACCTCTACGAGCACAAAGCCGAACTGGAAGTTGAACTGTAGAAACGGCAACTGCCCTGCAAGACGAAAACCGTTTTCGTACGGATTAAAGCAGACGTAAACGATTTTCGTCTTGATTTGCGTACGGAATTAAGACGTAAATTGCGCTTTCGTACGCTTATTACCAGACGCAAATTGTTTTCGTCCGGCTATGCGTCCCCAATCCAGACGAAAAAGGCCCCGAGCTCGTGTGAGCTCGGGGCTCTTTGTGCCACGCATCTATGAGAGGGGAAATTTGATGCGCACGGGCGCTACTCCATGTAGCCGCCCTGAATGGCGGAAACTGCATGTTCGGTAAAGAACTTGAGCGTGCCGGAGGTATAGCGATTAGCCTTGGGCTTCCAAGCGGCGCGACGCTCGGCCAGGACGGCGTCGACCTCGGCCGGCTCCATCTCCTTGCCGGCGATGCCCACGATGGACAGCGAGCGCTCGGGGATGTTGATCCGGATCAGGTCGCCTTCCTCGATCAGGGCAATCGGGCCGCCCACGGCAGCCTCGGGCGAAACGTGACCGATAGCCGGGCCCTTGGAGGCGCCGGAGAAGCGGCCATCGGTGATCAGGGCAATGCTCGCACCCAGCTCGGGATCGCTGGCGATAGCCTCGGTGGTGTAGAACATCTCGGGCATTCCGGAACCCTTGGGGCCCTCATAGCGAATGATAACGGCATCGCCGGGCTTGACCTCATGCGTCAGGACGGCGTGAATGGCGTCCTCCTCGCAGTCGAACGGACGGGCCTTGAGCGTAGCCTGGAACATCTCGCGCGGAACGACGGTGTGCTTGACGACCGCGCCCTCGGGAGCAAGATTGCCGTGGAGGATGGCGATGGAACCGTCGGTGCCGAAGGCCTGGTCAAACGGACGGATGATGTCCTCGCGCTTGAGATTCCACTTCTCAAGGTAACGACCGCACTTCTCGTAGTAGCCGTTGTTCTTGAGGTCCTCGAGATTTTCGCCGAGAGTCTTGCCGGTGACGGTCATGACATCGAGGTGAAGCATCGACTTGATCTCCTCCATGATGCGCGGCACGCCACCTGCATAGTAGAAGAACTGCGCCGGCCACTCGCCTGCGGGACGGACGTTGAGCAGGTAGTGGGCGCCACGGTGCAGGCGATCGAAATCGTCGGCGGACATCTCGATGCCAAACTCGCGGGCGATCGCGGGGATGTGCAGCAGCGAGTTGGTGGAACCGGAGATGGCGCCGTGGACCATGATGAGGTTCTCGAAAGACTCCTTGGTCACGATGTCGCGGGGGCACAGGTTGTGCTCGGAGAGCCACACGGACTGGCGGCCGGCCTCGCGCGCAAACTCACGCAGGTCGGAGCTGGTAGCGGGCAGCAGGGCCGTGCCGGGGAGCATAAGGCCCAGGGCCTCGGCGGTAACCTGCATGGTCGACGCGGTGCCCATAAACGAGCAGGCGCCGCAGCTGGGGCATGCGTTGTGCTTGGCAAACTCAAGCTCCTCGCGAGAGATCTCGCCGCGCTCGTAGCGGGCAGAAATCGCGCCGAGCTGCTCCAGGGTCAGCAGGTCGGGGCCTGCATCCATGACACCGCCGGTAACGACGATGGAGGGGATGTTGATGCGGCCCATGGCCATGAGGTTCGCAGGCAGGCCCTTATCGCAGCTGGCGACAAAGACGCCGGCGTCGAACGGGGTGGCCTTGGCATGGATCTCGATCATGTTGGCGATCATGTCGCGGCTGGGCAGCGAGTAGTTAATGCCGTCGTGGCCCTGGGCCTCGCCGTCGCAGATATCGGTGCAGAAGTAACGGGCACCGTGGCCGCCAGCCTCGGCAACGCCAGCACGGACCTCCTCGACCAGCTCAAACAGGCCGGCAGAACCCGGGTGCGAGTCGCCGAACGTCGACTCGATAATGACCTGCGGCTTGTCCAGATCCTCGATGGACCAGCCAGAGCCCAGACGCAGCGGGTCCATCTCGGGGCTGATGGTGCGAAACTTGCCGGAACGCGGCTGCAGCTTGGCAACCAGGTCGGCTGCCTCCTGCTGAATCTGTGCCTTGGTCTTCTCGTCCATGATGCTCTCCTCTTTTGATTTGAATGGTTGTACCAATCGTTGGTTAATGAATCAGGTGTAAATGGGTACCGAGCGATGCCCTCGGCAAAAGATGCTTAGCTACGCGAACTAGGCGAAGAACGAAATCACCAGGGCGCAGGCAAGACCCGAAAGGCCGATGAGCGTCTCCATAATGGTCCAGGACTTGAGGGTGGTTTTCTCGTCAATCTCCAGGAACGAGGAGCACATCCAAAAACCGGCATCGTTGACGTGCGAGAGGGCCGTGGCACCGCCGCAGATAGCAAGACAGATGGAGGCACGCATGAGCACCGAAGCGCCGGCGACCGCGGGCATGGCGGCCATAATGCCCGATGCCATGGTCATAGCGACGATGGAGCTGCCGACAGAGGCACGCACCATGACGGCAATCAAAAAGGCAACGACCACCAAAGGCAGCGGTGAGGCCTCGAGCATAGGGCCGATAACCTGGCCCAAGCCGCAGTCCTGCAGCATCCAGCGAATGACGCCGCCACAGGCGATAACCAGCAAGATCATGCCGACGGGCTTAAGAGAGCGGTCGAGCAGGGCCTTGAGCTCGGCGCCGGAGTAGCCTCGGCGCGCGCCCAGCAGATACATCGC
>UQWG01000083.1 GCA_900544645.1 uncultured Collinsella sp. | reverse complement strand
AGTATAAACAGCCGCTTAGATGCAACGTGATGCGAATTGAATTATTCCCATAAGACCTGAACTGCTGATTATTTGTATTACTGAGATTTGAACCACCTCACACTTCAGTGTCTTTTTGGCATGGAAAACCGTCATTGTGCGAAAGTCGGACTTTATGTCAAGGATCGTCTTCAGATTCAAGCGCTCGCATGCTTAACTACTTGCAGGCGCTTGAATCCTATAGATTACCCAAATGCTGCTCAACAGCCTCCATGCCAACCTCCGCATATTTTAGGAGGCCTTGTATATCGTTGTAGTTCTTGGGCAATCGATCTTTTTCAATGCCAGTAATTTTTGCAAATAATTCGATTGTCAGATCGAGTGCGAAGTCGATTAGTTTTTGAATTTCGCCGTAAGTTAAAGGAAGTCACCTAACAAGCTCATCATATTTCAGTGCTTCCATGTCGCTATGGGCGAAAACCTTATTTCGCTGATCGCGAAGCATGTCAGTTAGTTTACGGAGACTGTTGAGTCGTTTTTTCCATAAATTGGAAAGGTCATGAGTGGTTATACACACAGTAACCATTCTGTAATGATTTCCGAACAGCTTTTCATCTGAGCGTTGTGACTCAACTTCTTTGGGGTAGAAACGCTCCTCGTCCTTTGCCAATGGATGAACGATTGGATTAAGCCTGTCAAAGTTTGGTCGATCATTAAATAAGGAGATTGCAAGTGCGTCGATTTCAGCAGAATGAGACTTGACGTCTTCTATCAAGTTCCCAATACTGACGTCGCTTTTGGCATCAAATAACCGTGCGCAATTCATGAAACAGGATTCGGTTAATGCAAGTTGTGTAAAGCTGAAGAAGCAGCCAGCGCAAATTACTTCATTCTCATAGTCGGAAGATGCTTTAGACAGTTCGCGAAGGATTGCTAGTTTCGTGTTGGCATAAAATGCCTCGTTGTATAGATAGCTGCAACGCTCAAGCAGCTCAAGAAGGCCGGCGTTTAATTCTTTCTTGGCAGCGTCAACTGTATGATCCGATTCGTGGTACATGTTAGATAAATCCTGAGCAATTGTCGTAATAAATTAATCTACTAATGCGTCGTTAAGAATATGGCCTTCTACATAGTCTATCGAAATGGGTGCTTCAGCACCGACATGCGGCAGCCATGAGCACTGTCCCAAGCAGCGAAAGCGCCAAAGAAGCGGCTATCCAGTTGTTGTCGCCGGTCTTGGGGAGTGCCACAGTTGTTGCGGTGGCAGGCTTGGGCTTGACCGTCTTGGCGACCGTGGTCTTGGTTGTCGTGGCCGCGGGTTTCAGCGCGGGATTTTCCGTGGACCCCGTGGTGGGCTCTCCGGCAGCGGGGTTAGCATCGATGGGAGACTTATCCACGCTATCGCCAGGCACAACGACCCCATCGGTCTCCTCCGCCGGCGGCGTGGCCACATCGGGCTCAATCACCACGTGCGCTGCCACGACCCCTGCAGCATCCACCACGCCACCAGCACCAAAGACTCCGTCAGCAGGCGTCACAAACCGCGCGGACACAAGCGACCCGCCCGTGCACGCGACGCCACCATCGGCACCGGTCGCATCGAGCCACGAGGCATCGACGGAAAGTCGGCATCCAGCCGTGCCAGCACCAATGCCCGCGTCCTGCAGATACACGCCGTAGGCGCGCACGGCCGCTCCGGACCCGACGCCCGCGGCAATGACGCGTCCGCCGCCTCGCACGGCCATGTCACCTGCGATCACGCCGGCAACCGCCTCGTCCGTAATATCGGCCCCGTCCGCCCGGGCATCGACGGTGCAGCCGTCCACCACGAGCGCCTGCGAGACGTGGATCCCGCACTGCGAGCCCGATGCCGTCAGGGTCCCGGTGCCGCATAGCGTCAGGTTGCCCCACACCTCCATGCCGCATAGCGTGATGTCCGCATCGGGCGCATGCGACTCCGTCACGGAGTTTTGCCCGGCAAGCGTTAGCACCAGGTCGCCTTCGGCGCCGATGGCCTCACCCGCGTAGCCGTTAAGCTCCAGGTGGTCGGCATCGGTCCAGGCCCAGCCGGGGCCCGACACGCCCGGCTCGTAGTACGTCGCGCCCGCGATGATGAGGCTCTCAGCGCCCGCGGCATAAGAAGGCCCGCCCAGCAAAACACATAGGCAGGCCATGGCAACAATCGCAATGTAATGACGGCTGGTGTAGGACTCGGCAGCAAACATACCCGCTCCGATCTTCGCAGAGCCAATAGAATGTGCACCAGAAAATGCCCTGGTAGCAGCAGCTATTAGTTTAGCGAGATCAGGCCGTAAACAAAGAAAATGCCTCTGAGCTGTGCCAACAATTAGGTGTAAATCGTTTTGCCAATCGGTGAAAGGAGAGGCGTCTACAATCACTACTGATACGCTTCCGACATTTAATCATTTCATAAAGCCTTGGATGAAGCCCTAAGAAGTTGACTGAGCCGGAGACGTCACTATGCAATAGCGCAGGATGCTGAGTACAGAGCTATTGAGCGATATAAAGGAAACATGCGTAATTATCTCGTTGGCTGGGAATAAATTACGGCGAGTATCAATCTGGACTCTTATAAAAATGACTTCGTAATTTAGAGGAATCATGAGCATTTTCGAGAAATTCAACTCACAAGGCATGAGTCCTGCTGACGCCTTTGAGGAGCTTTGCTGTCAACTATTTGAGTATTGTTGAAAGGGGCAAAAACAGTTTGATGACAACTGGACCTACTGCAACATAAGGGGCGCTGTTGGTGAT
>UQWG01000082.1 GCA_900544645.1 uncultured Collinsella sp. | reverse complement strand
GGGGCTTCCTACCGCGGCAGGCGAATCGTAAAGCGGCTGCCGACGCCCTCGACCGAGGTCACGCCGATGACGCCGCCGTGGCTATCGACGATCCACTTGGCGATGGCGAGCCCCAGGCCCGAGCCCTGCGCTCCGGCATCGCGCGCGTTGTCGGCGCGGTAGAACCGCTCGAACGCGTGAGCTGCGGATTCCTGGTTCATGCCGATGCCCTCGTCCTCAACGCTTATGTCGATCGTGCCCGCGCCCGCATCCGGCGCTACGCCAAACGAGATGGGCGTGCCCGCGTCCGAATACTTGGCGGCGTTTTGCACGATCACGCGCAGAGCCTGCTTCACGAGCGCGACATCGACGGACGCGTCGCAGCGCGGGTCGCTGATAAGCGCAGCGTCAAAGGCCAGCCGATACGTGTGCCCGGCATCGATCATCTGCGATTCTTCGCAAACCTCGCCGACCAGTGCAGCCAGGTTGGTATGCGCACGCCGCAGGACCGTGCGCCCGGCATCGCCGCGCGCCAAAAACAGCAGCTGCTCCACGAGCTCCTGCATGTGCTCGCTTTCGGCCTTGAGGGACGCGATGGATTCCGCCAGCACGTTCGGGTCGTCTTTGCCCCAGCGGTCGAGCATGTTCACGTAGCCCTGAATCACCGCGATGGGCGTGCGCAGCTCGTGGCTTGCATCGTTGACAAAGCGCATCTGCTGCAGCTTGGCCTCTTGCATCTGGCGCAGCAGGCGGTTGAGTGCGACCTCGATGCTTGCCAGGTCGGCGTCGCCGGTGGTGACGCTCGGCGAGTCGACGCTCGCGCGCTCGATGGCTTGCTCCAGCGTTTCCATCTTGCCGCCGGAGAGCTGCATGCGGCCGAGCTCGTCCACGCGCAGGGCCAGGTCGTTGAGCGGCGCCATGGTGCGGCGCACACGGCGAGCGCCGCCGAGCATATCGAGCATGCTGATGACCTGCCAACCTACAACAACGATATAGAGGGGCCAAAGTGCGATGAGGTCCTGCGCGAGGGGGAAGGTCTTGGTGGTACGCGCAAGCTCGACGGTATAGGTGAGCGTTGTCAGGTCCCAGCCGCGCGCGGGCTTCAGCGACATGCCGCGAGCGGTGGCGCCGGGGATCCATCCTGCGGTAAACGCGCTGTCGGGCAGTGTCTGGTTGTATCCATAGACGAGGATCGCCGCCGCAATCACCACCAGCAACAGATCGAGCCAGACGTAGCTCATCAGGCGGCGCCACATATAGCTCCAGTTGATGGCGCGGGCGATGGAGGTGACGCGCTTGGCCTCGGCGTTACGCGCGGCAGACATAGCCCACCCCGCGCACGGTCTGGATGATGCGGGCGCCGCCGGCGTCCTCGATCTTGGCGCGTAGATGCGCGATGTGCACGTCGACGTTGTTGGTGTCGCCCATGTATTCGTAGCCCAGCGCCTCGTGCGCGATGCGTTCGCGCGTGAGCACGGTCTCGGCATGCGCCATAAGCAGGGCGAGGACATCGAACTCGCGGGCCGTGAGCGCAATGGGCGAGCCGCCGACCGTGACTTCGCGGCGGTCGGGGTCGAGCGCAACCGAGCCCACGGCGAGAGTGGCGGGGGAGAGCGAGGCGGAAACCTGGGTCGAGTCACTGACCGGGGGCATCGCAGTGGCGCCGACACCCGTGCCGCCTACCGCGCCCGTCCCGATGCCGCCAACGCCCGAAGCCGCCCGCACGGCCTCCGAGCGCTTCAACGCCACGCGGATCCGTGCGAACAGCTCCTCAATCGCAAACGGCTTGGTCAGGTAATCGTCGGCGCCGGCATCGAGCCCGGCCACCTTGTCCATCACGGCATCGCGCGCGGTGACCATTATCACCGGCACATCCTTGTGCTTGCGGACGCGCCGCAGGACCTCCATGCCGTTGAGCTGCGGCAACAGCACATCGAGCAGAATAAGATCGTAGTTGCGCTCCAGCGCCAGGTCCACGGCGGTGCGGCCATCGGCGGCGTGTTCCACCTGGTAGCCCTCGTGCTCCAGCTCGAGCGTCACAAAGCGGGCGATTTTCTCCTCGTCCTCTACGATCAGGATCCGTGCCATGCGTGCCCCCGTTTGCGATTACTTGTCGTCGTTCAGATTTTGCTTGATGTCGTCCGCGGCGTCGGCGGCGTGATCCATAAGGTTGTTGATGCTGCCGGGCACGTCGCCGTCGCTATCGATGCGGTAACGCATGCCAAAGAACAGGCCGATCAGCATCAGCCATATCGTGGCGCCCCAGGCAAACAGGGCGATGATGGGGATCAGGATGGGGATGTTGAGGATGATTGCATCGCGGCGCGTGGCGATAAACTTGGTGTCCAGGCTCAGGCGGAAGAGCTTTTTGAGGTACTCCCACACGCTGTCCATCTTCTTGGAGAAGTCGGTCTTTTCGCTCGACTTCTCGTAGGCGGCCTGCGCGGCGACCATCTCGGCCGAGGGTTCGTCGACCGGCGCGGACTCGGTGGCGGCGTGCGCCGACGTGGTCTGGGTCTTGCCTTGCGACTCGAGCCAAATGATGGCGTCCAAAACGTTGCCGTCGGCGGCGTCGAGCGCGGCCTTGGCATCGGTGTAGCTCACGTTGCACTTGGTGCGGATGGTTTCAACTTTTTCGAGGTCGTCCATGACCTGTCCTTTCGTTCGATGGGCGCGACGCCGGGCGATCTGCCCGGGCGCGAGCGTTGCGTTCGGCGGCCTGCGTTGCGCGGCGCCGCCCCGCCCTTGGTCGAACTCTATAGTGCAGGTTATAGATTAAGCGATTCTTGAGCCAAGATTAA
>UQWG01000081.1 GCA_900544645.1 uncultured Collinsella sp. | reverse complement strand
TGCGGGCATTTTGAGCTCCACGTCCGATTCGCTGACGTCGGCGAGCGGTATGCTCCAGCAGACCGGTGCCGTCGATGAGTCGACAAAGCAGCTCATGGAACATGCCAAAAGCGGCATCGATGATTCCAAAGAAGCGCTTAAGGCGGCAAACGATGCCATCGATGCCGCAATCGATGGAAGTGCGGGTTCGTTCGACAATGTATCTGCCGAGCTCGCGAAGGCGTTCGATGCCGCGAACCAGCATGTCGACCTTACGGTGTCCCAACTCAACGATGCCGCTGCGGCCCTCAATGCGCGTGCCGACGTTATCGATGCCACGGCCGACCAGCTCCGCAGCCTTGCCGAGCAGGTGAGTAACGAAAAGCTCCAGGAGAGCCTCAAATCTGTGGCAACATCGCTGGGCAGGATCGCGGTGGAGTATCGCAACAACGCCAAGGACCTGACGGCAACCGCTAAGTCCCTTTCTGACAGCATGGCAGAGGTCAACAGCACTCGTGCCGAGGTCGACCAGGCCATCGCCGATGCCAAGGCGGGTATCTCGGGTGCCAAGTCCGACTATGATTCCACGTTCTCGGTTAAGGCCAAGGAGCTCAAGAAGACGGTTTCGGGCATTCTGGACTCGCTGAACAGCATCTCGGGCGATCTGGATAGCGCCGTAGATGGCCTGACCGACGCATCCGGTTCGCTGGCAAAGGGCCTCTCCAAGGCTGCAAAGCTGGTCAACAAGGCTTCCGATCAGCTGGGTGAGGCGTCGGACAAGATCAGTGCGTTTAAGGACGAGCTCGACGGCGCCTTGATGTCGGATGACCTCGCTACGATCAAGACGATGATCGGCAATGATCCCGAGGGTCTGGCCGTGTCGCTTTCCGGCCCCGTCGCGCTCGACCGCAAGCCGGTCTATCCGATTCGCAACTACGGTTCGGCCATGGCGCCGTTCTACACGATTCTGTCGCTATGGGTCGGCTCGATCGTACTGGCGGCCATGATGAAGGTCTCGGTCGACGATGAGCTTATCAACGAGCTCATCCCCGTGCGCTTGCACGAGATCTATCTGGGCCGCTACCTGTTCTTTGGCGGTCTGGCTTTACTGCAGGCGACGCTCGTGTGTGCGGGCGACATCCTGTTCTTTGGCATTCAGTGCGACAACCCGCTGCAGTTTATACTTGCAGGCTGGGTCGCTAGTCTCGTGTTCTCCAATATCGTCTACACGCTTACGGTTTCGTTTGGCGATATCGGCAAGGCGCTCGCTGTCGTGCTGCTGGTCATGCAGGTCGGCGGTTCGGGCGGTACGTTCCCCATCGAGATGACGGGCCCTGTGTTCCAGGCGATCTATCCGTTCCTGCCGTTTACCCATGGCATCAACGCTATGCATGCCGCCATGGCTGGCGCCTACCATATGGAGTACTGGGTTGAGCTGGGTATTCTGGCGAGCTATCTGATTCCGTCGCTGGCCCTGGGCGTCGTCTTCCGCCGTCCGGTCATCAAAGCCAACGACTGGATTATCGAAAAGCTGGAGTCAACTAAGTTGATCTAGTTCAGCCACGTAAACGCCGTCGGAACATCGAGGTCTTCCAACCCGATGCTTTAGCGTAGTGAATTGCGTGGGCTGCTTGGTTGTTGCTACAGTAGCGGGGCGTGCCGGGGGTCCGGTGCGCCCCGTTTTTATTTGACCATGAGGCGGCACGCAGCCCTACGCGTGCGGACACCACGCCAAGATTGAGTGTGAGGATGTTCCATGGCCCAATACGCTGCCAACGAAATCGAAAACATGCCCGATAGCCCTGTCGCACGGGAGGACCTGGGCGCCGGCGGCACCTCCCGCGGCGCCGGCGCGCGTTCCCCGTTCTTCTGGAAGGTCTTGCTGCTATCGGTGGCGGTCATCTGGGGCTATTCCTTTACCACCATGAAAGATGCGCTCGACACCATTCCGGTGTTCGAACTGCTCTATATTCGTTTTCTTCCGGCTTCGCTGGTTATGTTCGCCATCTTCCACAAACGCATCATCGCGCACTTTAATGCCCGCAACCTTATCGTCGGACTTGGTATGGGCGCACTTATGTGGGGCGCGTACGGTTTGCAGACGATTGGCCTGGCACAGACCACGGCGGGCAAGAGTGCATTTTTGACGGGTACCTATTGCATCCTCGTGCCGTTTGCGAGCTACGTCCTAAGCGGCGAAAAGCTTACCCGTTACAACTTGGGCGCCGCGTTGCTGTGCCTGGCGGGCATTGGTCTGGTGGCGCTCGATAGCGTCGAGTTCAATGTCGGCGATGTCATCACACTGGGCGGTGCGGTCTTCTTTGCCATCCAGATGGCGGTGACCGCCAAGTATGGCCGCAAGATGGACATCAACGTCATCACGTTTTGGATGTTTGTGGGCAACGGCGTGCTGAGCCTGATCTCGTCGCTGTTATTCGAGACCCAAGCGCCGCTGTCCGTGTGGACGCCGAGCTTTATCTGCGTAATGGCCTTTCTCTCGGTGGGTTGTACGTGCGTGGCGCTGCTCATCCAAAACGTCGGCTTGGCGCACGTCCCGGCCTCGACGGGCTCACTGCTGCTTTCGATGGAGTCGCCATCGGGCGTGTTGTTTTCGGTGCTGCTGATGGGGGAGGCGCTCACCTCGCGCCTGCTTGCCGGCTTCGCGCTCATCTTCTTGTCGATTATCTTGAGCGAGACGCATTTCGATTTCTTGCGCCGAAAATCTCGCCCGCAATTGTAAACAACTTGTTGCGCCGCCCTCTCAGGGCGGCATTTTTTATGTCATGCCCTTACAGTTGTGCCTTGCACTTTACGCTATCAAAGTGCGTGCTGCAAAAACGTTACTGGAGGGCATCTATGGCACCAGCTCTGTCCGATTTTCAACCGCAACCAGCGCCTCAGGCTACCACAGCGGCGCAGACCGCTATCGGTGACGGTCTTGTCGCAGAAGCTCAGGCTTTTGCAGACGAGCTCGCTGCGTGGCGACACGATCTACACCAGATGCCTGAGCTCGGTAACAATCTTCCGCAGACGTCTGCCTATATCCAGGCACGTCTGGACG
>UQWG01000080.1 GCA_900544645.1 uncultured Collinsella sp. | reverse complement strand
TACCTGGACTTTGTGGCCACCAACATCCATAGCGGCCGTATTAAGGAGATGCTCGACAAGAAGGAGGCCGGCGAGGCCACCAAGATCGTCGGTTCGTTCTGCGTGTACGTGCCCGAGGAGATCGTACTTGCCTGTGACGGTATTCCCGTGGGCCTGTGCTCGGGTGCCGATTGGGCAACCGATAAGGTCGAGGAGCACCTGCCGCGCAACACCTGTCCGCTTATCAAGAGCTTTGCCGGCTTTAAGCTGGGCGAGGTCTGCCCCTACATTGAGTCGAGCGACCTGGTGGTGGGCGAGAACACCTGCGATGGCAAGAAGAAGGCCTACGAGTTCTTTGCCACGCAAAAGAACATGTACGTCATGGATATTCCCAACGTGCACGACGAGTCGACGCTCGTGACCTGGAAGGCCGAGGTCAAGAAGCTCGCCGCCAAGATTGAGGAAGAATGCGGCGTCACGATTACGCCTGAGCGTCTGAAGGCCGCCATCCACGCCGTCAATGAGAAGCGTCGCGCCCTGCAGCGCCTTGCTGCCACGCGCGCTGCCGACCCTGCACCCATCAGCGGTCTGGACAGCCTGCTGACCGTTCAGGCCGCCTTTATGGACGACACGCCGCGTCTGACCGGAGCCATTAACGATATGGCGGCTGAGTGCGAGCAGCGTGTCGAGGCCGGCGAGGGCGTGGCGCCCAAGGGGACCAAACGTATCCTGTACACCGGCACGCCCATGGCTGTGCCCAACTGGAAGCTGTTCAATCTCATCGAGAAGGCCGGCGGTGTCGTGGTGGGCGAGGAGTCCTGCACGGGCTCGCGCTATTACAAGGACCTGGTCGACGAGTCCGGCGAGACGGTCGACGAGATGCTCGACGCCATCGCCGAGCGCTACTTTAAGATCAACTGCGCCGTCTTTACGCCCAACGGCCAGCGTATGAAGGACATTGTCCAGATGGCCAAGGACCTGCATGCCGACGGCATCGTCGACGTGGCGCTGCAGTTCTGCACGCTCTACGAGATGGAGTCGTTTGCCGTGGAGAAGGCCGCCGAGGAGGCAGGCATTCCGTTTATGCACATCACGACCGACTACGCCGGTGAGGATGCGGGCCAACTGCAGACGCGCATTGAAGCTTTCTTGGAAACCATTTAGGGGTATCCGTCCCGGCGGCTTCCCCAGGCACCCGATCTTGCCGTTCAAACCATCGTTTGCGTACCAAAGTACGCGGCGCTTCTCTTTCACGGCAACCTCGGGCACCTGGGAAAGCCGTTTCCTTGGTTGGTTAAAAGGTTTGTTAAGGAGTTATATGTCGGAATATATTGAGCAGCCGTTGCCGTCTACGTTTGAGGAGTTCAACGAGCAGCGCAAGGCGGCGTTTATTCGCGTTAAGGATTACAAGCAGGCCGGCAATCGCCTGGTCGGCTTCTTGTGCAGCTATACGCCGCTCGAGATTATCGATGCCGCGGGGGCCGCAAGTGTCGCTCTGTGCGGTACGTCCGATGAGGTGATTCCCGAGGCCGAGAAGGTGCTGCCGGCAAACCTCTGCCCGCTCATCAAGTCGACTTACGGCTTTGCCTACTCGCAAAAGTGCCCGTTTACGTACTTTAGCGACATGATCATCGGCGAGACCACCTGCGACGGCAAGAAGAAGATGTACGAGCTGCTCAACGAGCTCAAACGCACGCACATTCTGCATCTGCCGCAGGGTCGCGATCGCGCCTACGAGCGTGAAGGCTGGTACGAGGAGTGCCGCCTGCTCAAAGAGGAGCTCGAGGGCTTCTACGGCATCACGATTACCGACGATGACTTGCGCGCTGCCGTCCGACGCCGCAACCGTCTGCGTGCGGCGCAACTCGAGATGTTTGCCCTCCAGGCCAACCAGCCTGCGGCCATGAGCGGCGTCGACCTGATGAGCACCATGTTTGCCGGTACGTTCAGCTTTGATATCGAGGCCTATACGCAGCAGCTGGAGCAAAAGGTTGTCAAGCTGCGTGAGACCTACGAGGCTGGAGAGCGCCCGGTCGCGGCAGATGCTAAGCGCATTCTGATCACCGGCTGCCCGGTGGGCGGTGTGATCAACAAGATTGGCCGCACCATCGAGTCCAACGGCGGCGTGGTTGTGTGCATGGACGACTGCTCGGGCGAGCGTACGGCGGCCATGATGATCGACCCGGAGGCTCCCGATATCCTGCGCGCCATCGCCGACCGATACCTGGACATCAACTGCTCGGTCATGACGCCCAACGACGGTCGCATGGAAAATACACTGGCCATGTGCGAGAAGTATCACGTCGATGGCGTGGTCGAAAACGTGCTCCAGGCCTGCCACACCTTTAATGTGGAGAGTGCGCGCATGCAGGAGGCCGTCGAGGGTGCGGGTATTCCGTACATGAAGATCGAGACCGACTACAGCAATGGCGACATGGGCCAGATCGAGACGCGCATCGCCGCCTTCATCGAAACCCTCTAGCTTCCTCGGGCACCGGATCTTGCTCCTCAAACCGTCGCTTGCGTACCCAAAGTACGCTGCGCTCCTCTTTCGGGGCAATCTCCGGCACCTGAGAAACCTAGAGCTAAGGCGCCTGAACGCGCCGCTACCTTTGATGATTAGATTGGGAGAGGGCCATGATAGGGATCGGGATCGATATCGGGTCTACGGCGGCTAAGGCCGCTGTGGTCGATGGGGAAGGTTCGGTGGCGTGGACGTGCGTGCAGCCAACCGGGTTCTCCTCGGTTGATGCGGCCGAGCGTCTGCGCGGCGAGCTTGCCGCGGCTGGCTATGACGTGACGGCCGAAGATGCTCGCGTGGTCGCGACTGGCTACGGCCGTGTCGCCGTGCCCTACGCGCACAAGGTCGTAACCGAGATTACCTGCCACGGTACCGGTGCTGTGCGCCTGTTTGGCGACCACGGCACCGTGATCGACGTGGGCGGTCAGGACACCAAGGTGATCCAGCTCAAGGGCGGGCGCGTGACCAAGTTCGCCATGAACGACAAGTGCGCCGCCGGCACGGGGCGCTTTCTGGAGATCATGGCCGACCGCCTGGGCATTTCCCAGCAGCAGATGGCCGACCTGGCGCGTTCCGGCG
>UQWG01000079.1 GCA_900544645.1 uncultured Collinsella sp. | reverse complement strand
CGCGCCGGCCGTGCCGCGCAATTTATGCCCTTTGCCGCCCTCACGGGATACTACGAGCTCGTGCGCAAACAAGAGATCACTGTTGAGCCCAAATGCGAACTCACAGAAGAAAAAGCCCTCGAGCTTTCGAAAAAGCTCGAGGGCCTCAAACGCGGCGACCTGGTGCGCGTCACCTATTACGATACGTACGGCTATCGTAGCCGCACGGGCATTCTCGACGAAGTGTTACCCGCATTCAAGCTGCTCAAACTCAGGGATATCGCCATCAACTTCGACGATATCCAAGGCATCGAGCTGCGTGGTCGAGCCTAGCGACGAGAACGCTTGCGCAAGACGAGGGCAATGCCAAGCACTGCGGCAGCTGCAACCAGCAATCCCAAGACCAGCGTGAGGGTCGAGTCACCAGCGTGAGGCAGCGAGCCATCCTTCGGAGCCTTCTTGGTGGTCGTCGAAACTGTCGTCGTGGTGCTGCTCGACTGGTCGTTGCCGCCCGTCTGGCTGCCACCAGGCTGATCGCCGCCACCCGGCTGCGAAGGATCGGTGGGTTCCGTCGGATCCGGAGTACCAGGATCAATCGGATTCTCCGAATTCTCCTTGCGCTGGATCCAAACCTGGCAGCCATAGAACGGGTTGGCGGTACCAAGGCACAGACCCTGGTTGGTCACCGCAAAGGTGCGCAGACCATGGTTATACGGATCGTTAAAGCCATTGGTCGTCAGCGTCGTAAAGTTCACGCCGTCCTCGGTCACATACATATCAAAGCCACGCTCGGCATCGCGAAGGTAACACATGCACGTAAGCACACTCTGCAACTTCTTGAGGTTCTCCTCGCTCAGCAGCTTATCGAGCGCATCCTGAATATCGCTCGGCAGCTCGGTGCCATAGGCATCCTCGTACTGCTGCTTCAGGCTCTCATAGCTATCGAGCATGTCCTGATACTGATCGGCAAAGGACTTGAAGTACGCGATCTCGCTATCGATCTTCTGGACATAAGCGGCGTCGTCTTCAACGTCCGCGGACATCGTCGCGGTCTGATCGCAAAGATCGCCCGTGGCATCCTCTAGCGCATCGTTCAGGTCGCCAAAGCCCTTAGCAACCTCGGTCTTCTCGTCATCGACCTCGACGGCCTCAGCCTTCTCGTCATCGACCTCGGCGGCCTCGTTTGAATCATCGTCCGCAAGCGTGTTCACGGGAACGATGGGGTCGTCAGGCGATTTCTTGTCGAGCAGGTGATTGAGCAGGTCCCTAAGGCGCTGAACCTGAGAGGCCCACTCCTCGGGCGTCATATCGATAATGTCGCCATTAGAGAACTGGCCGATCGGCTCAAGCAGGCTCGCGGTATCAAAGGTACCGATATACAGTTTGCCGTCGAACTTCTGCATGCGCCAAATGTACTGGTTCTCGTTTCGGCCAAAGCCCGAAGTCAGGCCGGAAATACCGCCCTCGGGGAACATGTCGGTGCGATCGCCAACGACGAGCTCCATGTTCTCGTCCTTGTCCATGCGATAGATGTTGACCGACTGCTCAAGATTGGCATTCACAAACGAGCAGTCAACGCCGCCCATGCTGCTCTTGCCGCTCTCTTCGGTGTTTGATTTGTTGAACAGGATGCGCTCGAGAGCAATCTCCTCGTCGTTGTATTCACCGATATAGAGGTAGTCGTTGTAGACGATGAGGTTGGCAGCGCCAGAACGGGTACGGGCAGGATCGATGCCAAAGCAGTACCTTGCACCGTCCGCCTCCTGGTCGCCGACAATCGGAGTCCACGTATAGCTGCCGTCGGCGTTCTTGTCGCCACGGACCATGGCAAACGACTGCATGGAATTATCATCGGGAGCGTTCTCGGGCGTACCGGTGCAGATGGTCGCATAGAGATGGCCATTGTACGAGACCATATCCCAAATGGCACCGCCGTAGATGCTGTCCTGATAGCGAATCGCCGGATAGCCAAACAGCGTCTCCGAGTTGGCAATCTCGGTGAAGCTGTCCTGGCCCTTCGAGGGGTCAGACGACGTCAGGATTGTCGACACAAAGTTACCGGCCGCGTCTTTACCCACATTACTGATGACGAGCTGGCCATCATGAACGCACATGCCGCGGATACCAGTAGAAATGCCCTGCTTATAGGCAGCACCGTAATCCTGCATGCTCGAAAGCCCCTGATAGACAACTTTCCACTCATCCGTCTTAGGATCGATCTCATATACAGCAGGCAGGCCGCTTTTGCCGCCATTGGTCCTGACGCTGCCGCAGAAATAGAGCTTGCCCTTATAGCTCACGGCATTGCGGAACAAAGGAGCGACGCCGTTGAGCGAATCAGAGAGCAGCAGCTTGGTCTCACCGGTCTTGGTATTGATCTTGACCAAGATGCCACCGCTGTCCTTGTCGGCCGTGCCGTCCTCCTTCTGCTGTCCATAGAAGAAGGTGCCGTTAAACATGGCCTCCAGCGTCAGGCGCATGGTCTCGGCATCAAAGGAATCGCCCAGCGTGCCGTTCATGAGCGTAAGCGTGTTGCCCATCGCCGCATAGCAGGTGCCCACATAAAGCCAGTCACCATAGCTCGCAGCCGCCCAAGTGTAGCTCTGGCCTCGATCGCCTTCGTTGTTGGCCGTGTTACCATCGGCGCCCGGAACGGCAACGGCACCGTCACCCTGGTAGTCGACGATGCCATCCGGCTGCGACGTTCCTACCGTAGGATGCGAGAGCTTCTCAAAGGAATACCCATTTCCCGCATTGTAGGTAACGGCACCCGATGCGTCTTCGGCGTGCGCCGGCAGCGGCGATACCAAGATAGCGGCAAGCGCTGCCACCAAGCCAAGTGTTCCCACTCGTCTCATAAGGTTATAGCCTCCCCTGTCCTAAAGCCCAGTTTTAGCATTCTTCATTTCTGTCCACGGTTAATTGCAATCTGAGCACAGCAATAATCAGCGTATAAATATACGCCTGTAATTTTTTGGACGGGTTAATAGATGCTCGATTGGTAGCGAATTCCGCGCAAACCGTCACCAAACTCCACTTTTGCCGCATCTAAAGGTTATTTTTGCGCAAATTTTTGGATGCCGATAGTCACAATGGGCAGGAGGCTGGTACCCACCGGAGAGGGCAACGCCTACATTTTCATAACGTAATAGCCCGCACCCCTCACCGCCGTCTCGAGTGTGTCGCGATCAACCGGGCGCTTCGAGCGTACGCGTGCCGTGTGGTCCG
>UQWG01000078.1 GCA_900544645.1 uncultured Collinsella sp. | reverse complement strand
TTCAGGCCGCGGGCACGGGCATCGCGTTTTGCGCCAAGCCCAAGACGCGCGAGGCGGCCCCGTTTACCATCGACGAGCGCAACCTCATGCTCGCTATGGACATCATCCTGCGCGACTAGTCAGTTTGCCTCACAACTTCATCTAATCTGACATGTCAGATTTCCGAACAATTATGCTCTAATGTTCGGAAACAACCCTTCGCGTGCTAAACTTTTCTGCGTCGAAGGGAACTTATATGGACAAACGAGATCTTGAGCAATTGCTAAGTGACGTGGCAGACGGAAGCATTATGCCGGCCGATGCTCTCACGCGCATCCAGACGGCGCCGACCGCCGACCTGGGCTTTGCACAGCTCGATCTTTCGCGCGGGGTGCGCCAGGGAGCCGGCGAGGTTGTCTACGGTGCCGGTAAAACCGCCGAGCAAATTGCCGCCATTATCGAAGCGCTGCGCGATGCCGGTCAGGAGCGCATCCTGGTCACGCGCCTGGACAGCGAAAAAGCAGCCCGTACCTCGGAGCTTCTCGGCAACGACATCGACCTGGGATATGCCCCGAACGCCCAGCTCGCCCTGGTGGGTGGCAAGCCCTCCCCCACCGGTAACGGACGCGTTGTCGTCGCCTGCGCCGGCACGAGCGACCTGCCCGTCGCCGAAGAGGCGGCACTGACGGCCGAGTTCTACGGCAACGAGGTCGACCGCCTCTACGACGTGGGTGTCGCCGGCCTGCACCGCCTGCTCGCTCATGCCGAGGAACTTGCCCAGGCGCAGGTGGTCATCGCCATCGCCGGCATGGAAGGCGCCCTGGCGAGCGTTATCGGCGGTCTGGTGAGCTGTCCGGTCATTGCCGTTCCCACCAGCGTGGGCTACGGCGCGAGCTTTGGTGGCGTAGCCGCGCTGCTCGCCATGCTCAACTCCTGTGCCAGTGGCGTTTCGGTCGTCAATATCGACAACGGCTTTGGTGCCGCCTACCAGGCAAGTCTTATCAATCATCTGAGCGCCGGTACATCCCGCGCCCGTTAAGGAGCATTCCATGTCCAACCATCAGCATACGCTTATCATCGACGGCACCTCGGGCATCAGCGGCGATATGACCGTCGCGGCCCTGCTCGACCTGGGCGCCAGCGAGGAGCACCTGCGCGAACAGCTCGCCACGCTGCCGGTCGACGGCTTTTCGATCTCCGTGACGCGCGTAAACAAGCATGGCATCGACGCCTGCGATTTCGACGTTCAGCTGGCAGAAGAGCTCGAGAACCACGACCACGACATGGCATGGCTCTACGGCAACGAAACAGCTGCCGAGCACACGCACGAGCACGAGCACGAGCACCACCATCATGACCATGACGAGCATGAGCACTGCCATGAGCATGATCATGAGACCCACGGCCATGGCCACGAGGGTCACCATCACGCCCACCACCATCACCACCGTTCTTTGGCGGACGTCACCGCTATCATCGACGGCTCGCAGCTAAGCGATGGCACCAAGCGTCGTGCGCTCGCCATCTTTACCGCGCTCGCCGCCGCCGAGGCAAAGGCCCACGGCAAAACGCCCGAGACCGTCATGTTCCACGAGGTAGGCGCCGTCGATTCCATCGTCGACGTCTGCTCTGTCGCCATCTGCCTCGATGACCTGGGCATCGAGGATATTGTCGTCGAGTCGCTCTCCGAGGGCCACGGCACCATCCACTGTGCCCACGGCCTCATGCCCATTCCCGTCCCCGCTGTCGTCAACCTGTGCCAGGCGGGCAATATCGCCCTCACGCCTGCACCGGTCGCCGGCGAGCTCGTGACGCCCACGGGCGCCGCCATCGTCACCGCGCTGCGCACGTCCGACCAACTGCCCTCACGCTACCGCATCGAAGCCGTCGGCTACGGCGCCGGCAAGCGCCCCTACGAGGGTTGTTCCGGTACGCTCCGCTGCCTGCTCGTTCACGCGGACGCCTAGCCATGGATGCCCGCAAGGCAAAAAGCCGCGCCGCCATCGTTACGGCGTTCTCCGAGCTGCTGCGCGAAGAGGACTACGGCAAGATCACCGTCGGTGACATCATCGCTCGCGCCCATGTGGGTCGGGCCACGTTCTACGGCCTCTTCAAGAGCAAAGA
This sequence comes from uncultured Collinsella sp., assembly GCA_900544645.1. GTDB lineage: Bacteria > Actinomycetota > Coriobacteriia > Coriobacteriales > Coriobacteriaceae > Collinsella. Next base: position 1,249 of record UQWG01000078.1, on the reverse strand, counting down.
TGACCTACTCGCTGAGCTCGTGTGCGATATCTGCACCCATGCCCTCGACGATGACGGTACGCCCCTCGACGACCCACTCGTGCAGGTCGAGCATATCCTCAACAACCTCTGGGAGCGCCGCCAGGGCGTACGCGCCCTCGTAGCCGGCGCCGGCTCACGCGTCTTTGCCGACTGCTTACGCAAGACCATCATGTCACGAGCAGCCGAAACCGTCCCCAACGACCCAAACGGCCCCGCCGCCACCATGGATCGCAGCTTCCTACTACACCACATAGCCTCAAGCTTCGTAGGAATGGTCCAATGGTGGGCCTGGCACAACTTCCAAGCAGATAAGTCCGACGTAGCCAAAGACTACCTCTCGGCCATAATGCCCCTCTTCAACTAAGTAAACCCCTCATCCCAAAGTTCCGCCCTCATCTCAAAGCCCCGCCCCAACCCAAAGCACAATCCATCCCAAAGTGTCAACAGCAGCCCAACGCTCCTACCAGCGACAAGCCCCTCCCATCCAAATTCAGATATATATGTTGGGTTGCTTGCACGAACGCAACGAAGACCCCGCAGCCGTCCGCATGGGGTAACTTCCCAGCGCACTCCGCAGGACGCAAAAAGGCTCGCCGCACAAAGTGCGCAGCGAGCCTTTTTGCATGTCCGAGGACGCGCTGGGAAGTTACCCCATGCGGACGGCGAACAACCTATGTAGCCTTGGACTAGAACATGCCCAAGAAACCGTGCACAAACAGCGCGGCCAGAGCGGCACCGACAAACGGAGCGATGCCAGGAACAAGCAGGCCGTACTTCCAGTTGTTGTCAGCCTTGTTCTTAATCGGCAGCACCTGATAGGCCATGCGAGGACCAAGGTCACGAGCCTGGTTCATGGCGAAGCCAGTAATGCCGCCCATGCCCATGCCAACAGCCCAAACGATCAGACCGACGCAGATAGCGAGCATCAAAACGTTCTCGCCGGCACGGCTAGCAGCAGCAAGGATGGCGCTGATGAACACGAAGGTGCAGATAGCCTCGCAGAAGAAGTTGCGAGCATAGTTCGTGCCCTCGGTGGTGGGGTTGGTCGAGAAGATATTGCGCTGGGCAATGGGATCGACGACACCATCGGAAGCCTTGAACTCATCGGCATACATAAGCCACGCGATCACGGCACCCGCAAAGCCGCCGAGCATATCGGCAATCATGAAGGGGATGCAGCTGCTCCACGGCACCAGGCCCACGATGCACTGGGCAAGCACCATGGCGG
>UQWG01000077.1 GCA_900544645.1 uncultured Collinsella sp. | reverse complement strand
CTCGATGTCGTGCTTCACCCTCAAGTCGACACGCATAAAAAGCCTCCCATTTCTCGTGTCCAAGAAATGGGAGGCAGTTCACCGGGAGGGGTTTCCTAAGGACACATCCTTTATTCAAAACGAGCGGCCGAGCAATTGCTCGGCCGCTCACCTTCTTTCCCTCAGCCCTTTTTCATCCGCGCGGGAGTAAAGCCAGCAAGGATACCGTAGGGCCCACCCCGGGAGTGTTTTCTTCTGAGCGATCCCGCAGCGCGAAGCGCGAGGACCAGCGAAGAAGAAAACACGCAGGGGCGGGCCCGGACAGGTTAACTTACTCCTTCTCGACCGCGCGCATGATCGCCTTGTAGATCTCCATCAGCGGGATGATCAGGAAGGCCAGACCCAGCGCGGCAAGAACGCCCTTGAGCTCAAGCGTCACAGGGCCGAAGAACATCTCGGCAAGCGTCGGCTGCACGGTCACGATCACCGTCAGCACCAGTGCCAGCGCGGCAGAAGCCCACAGCCACTTGTTCTGCTTCTTCATGGTGAACAGCGACGCACGACGGCTGCGCATATTGAAGCAGTGGAAAATCTCGACCATGTTGAGCGTGATGAACGCCATCATCACGCCTTCCTCGTCGGCATTGCCGGCGATCATATCGGCGATGTGGATGTAGCCCATGTCAAAGTACACGCCCACAAAGAAGCTCGCCAGCACCAGCACGGTGATGATCAGACCCTGGACCACGCAGTCCAGGCCCATATGACCGGCAAAGACACCGTCCTTGGCGTTGCGCGGCTTGCGCTTCATGATGTCACCCTCGGCATCCTCCATGCCCAGCGCGAGCGCGGGGAAGCAGTCGGTGACCAGGTTCACCCACAGCAGCTGCACCGGCTGGAAGATGGTAAAGCCGATGAGCGTGGCGATAAACACCGAGAACACCTCAGCAAGGTTGGCCGAAAGCAGGAACTGGATGACCTTGCGGATGTTGTCGTAGATGCGACGGCCCTCTTCGCAGGCACCGATGATGGTGGCGAAGTTGTCGTCGGCAAGCACCATGTCGGCAACGTTCTTGGTGACGTCGGTGCCGGTGATGCCCATACCGACGCCGATGTCGGCGCGCTTGATGGACGGGGCGTCGTTGACGCCGTCGCCCGTCATGGCCACGATCTGGTCGCGCGACTTCCAAGCCTCGACGATGCGTGTCTTGTGCTCGGGCTGGACGCGGGCGTACACGCCGTAGTCCTCGATGTGCGCGTCGAGCTCCTCGTCGCTCATGCGGTCGAGGTCGGCACCGGTAATGGCCTGGCTGCGATCGGCGACGATGCCAAGCTGCTTGGCGATGGCCACGGCGGTGTCGATGTGATCGCCCGTGATCATGACGGTGCGGATGCCAGCGTCGTGCGCCTCGCGGATAGCGTCGGCCACCTCGGGACGGACCGGGTCGATCATGCCGGACAGGCCGCAGAATACCAGGTCGTGCTCGAGCGCGGCGGGGCTGCAGTCGGCCGGGACCTCGGTGTAGGTGCAGCTTGCCAGCGCCAGTACGCGCAGGGCCTCGTCGGCCATGGCCTTGTTGGCGGCCACGAGCTCGGCGCGACGCTCCTCGGTCAGGGGGACGACCTTATCGCCGTCGTAGATATGGGTGCACAGGCCGATCACCACGTCGGGCGCGCCCTTGGTGTACTGCTCATACTCGCCGTCCAGGGTCTCGACGACCACGGACATCATCTTGCGGCCCGAGTCAAACGGGGCCTCACCCACACGCGGGTGCTCGGCGGTCAGGCCGGTGAGCCCCGCCTTGCCGGCGTCGTTGACGAGCGCGCACTCAGTCGGCTCACCCACGGCCTCGCCCAGCTCCTCGTCCCACTGGGCGTCGGAGCACAGCGCCATGCCGGCCAGGAACTTCTCCTTAGGCGCAGCGAGCTCGTGCTTGACGACAGTCATCTTGTTTTGGGTAAGGGTACCGGTCTTGTCCGAGCAGATGGTCTGCGTGCAGCCAAGGGTCTCGACGGCAGAGAGCTTGCGGATAATCGCCTGGCGCTTGGCCATTTTGGTCACGCCGAGCGAAAGCACGATAGTCACGACGGCAACCAGACCCTCAGGGATGGCGGCGACGGCAAGCGAGACAGCGACCATAAAGGTATCGAGCAGCGCGGTCGGGTCGGTGAGAACGTTGCCCACGCCGTGGCGGATGATGTCGACGCCAAAGATGACGACGCAGATGACGATAACCATGATAGTGAGGATGCGGCTGAGCTCGGCAAGCTTCACCTGCAGCGGCGTGAGCTCTTCCTTGGCCTCGGCCAGGGCGCCGGCGATCTTACCCATCTCGGTGTTCATGCCGGTACCGACTACGACGGCGCGGCCACGGCCGTACACCACGGTGGAGCCCATGTAGCACATGTTCTTGCGGTCGCCGAGCGGCACGTCGTCGGTGCCGGCGGCGAGCTCGATCACGTTGGCATGCTTCTCGACAGGCACGGACTCGCCGGTAAGGGCGGCCTCCTCGATCTTCATCGTGGCGCTCTCGAGCACGCGGCAGTCGGCCGGGACGGAGTCGCCCGCCTCGAGCATGATCACGTCACCGGGCACGAGCTCGGCGCTCGGCAGGTGCACGAGCTTGCCGTCGCGCAGCACCTTGGACTGCGCCGCGCTCATCTCCTGCAGGGCCTCGAGAGCCTCCTCGCTTTTAGCCTCCTGGACCACGCCCAGCACCGAGTTGACGATAACGACGAACATGATGATGGCGACATCGGCAAAGTCCGCCTCGCCCTTGACCATGCCCGTGAGCGCGCTGATGACGGCGGCAACGATCAGCATGATGACCATGGGGTCGGCCATCTGCTCAAAGAAGCGCTTCCACAACGGCGTCTTCTCGGCTTCCTCGAGCTTGTTAGGGCCTGTCTTGGCGAGGCGCGACGACGCCTCGTCGTTGCTCAGGCCGAGGTCCTCATCGACACCTTGGTCGCTGAGTACCTCCGCCGCGGCGGACAGGTATTCCTTTTGCATATAGAGTCCCCTCCTGGGATTCGGGCCACTCAGCAGATTGATGCCCGATCATAATTCCCAGGAGAAGGGCAAGGGCTCATCAAGGCTGCCGTGCTGAGCGGCAGTTGATAGTGGAGCTATGGTACCCCAAAGCGGCGGGTCTAGCCAAAACATTCCATCTGGAAACACGGCACAGGCGCAACGGTGCAGACAGTGTGATGCTCAAGATTGATAAAACGTTTTTTCTTCGGCGCATCATCGAACTAAAATATCGCCCAGATAGCAGCGGTTAGAACGGTTGGTAAAGTTTTTGCATATACCGTTTTTCCGCAAAAAATGAACTTCTAATTCGGCATACGGTCGATTTTTTGGGGTATTCGGTC
>UQWG01000076.1 GCA_900544645.1 uncultured Collinsella sp. | reverse complement strand
CGCTACCTATCGTGCGGCTTTATCCTCGAAGAGGGCTATCCCATGGATAAGCTCCACCAGATTGTGCAGACGATGGCCGAAACGGCGCACGAAGCGGGCGTGTCCATAATCACGGGCGACACTAAGGTGGTCGAGCGCGGCGGGGCCGACGGCGTCTATATCAATACCGCCGGTGTGGGCGAGGTACCCGCGGGCGTGGCGCTCAGCGGTGCCAACTGCCAGCCCGGCGACGTCATCCTGGTGTCGGGCACACTGGGCGACCACGGCATCGCCATCATGAGTCAGCGCGAGGGTCTGGCGTTTTCGAGCACCATCGAAAGCGACGCCGCGCCGCTCAACCACCTGATTGCCGATGTGCTTTCCGCAGCACCCGACACACGCTGCTTCCGCGACCCCACGCGCGGTGGCTTGGCGTCCACACTCAACGAGTTTGCCCAGGCCAGCGGCGTTGCCATGGAGATCGACGAGGAAGCTGTGCCCGTGCGTCCCGACGTGCAGGCCGCCTGCGAGATGCTCGGCTACGATGTGCTGCAGGTGGCAAACGAGGGCAAGATGGTCGCCGTCGTACCGGCCGAGCAAGCCGATGCCGCACTGAGCGCCATGCGCGCCGCCCACTACGGCGAGAACGCCGCCGTCATCGGTCGCGTGCTGCCGCTTGCCGAGGGCGCCCGTCCCGCCGTGCGCGTGCGCACCGGCTGGGGTTCGACCCGCATCCTCGACATGCTCGTAGGAGAGCAGCTGCCGAGAATTTGCTAACGACAAAGGCTCAGGGCTATTAAAGATATTCAGATTCCAAACATGCCCGGCACGCATGCCCAGTATTATGGGGTGCGTTTTACAACTCAAGCGGCAGGAGCACCCATGGCAGCGGATTATTCCCATGTGATTTTTGATCTGGACGGCACCATCCTCAACACGCTCGAGGACCTGGCAGCCGCCGGCAACCATACCTGCGAGATGCACGGCTGGCCCACGTTTGCCGTAGACGAGTACCGCTACAAGGTGGGAAACGGCATGCTCAAGCTGGTCGAACGCTTTATGCCTGCCGAGTATGCGGGCGACAGCCGTATGTTTGAGCAAACGCTTGCCGAGTTTAGGGCTTACTACGGCGAGCACAAGGAGGACCACACCGCCCCCTATGCCGGCACGATCGAGATGCTCGACCGCTTGCGCGCCGCGGGCGTTCAGCTTGCCGTGCTCACTAACAAGGACCACGTCTCGGCGGCTCCGCTTATCGAAAAGTATTTTGGTTCCGAGCGCTTTGCGCTGGTGCAGGGCCGTGTCGATGCGTTTCCGCCCAAGCCCGAAGCACCCGTCACGCTGCATGTGATGGAAGAGCTAGGCGCCGACCCGGCGACCACGCTCTACGTAGGCGATTCCAATGTCGATATCCTGACCGGCCACAACGCCGGCCTTAAGAGTGCGGGCGTCAGCTGGGGTTTCCGCGGCCGCGCAGAGCTGGAAGCCGCCGGCGCCGACTACGTGGTGGACACCCAGGGCGAGCTCGCAGCGCTAATCCTGGGCGAGTAACGAGCGACACTGCTTAACGCAGCTGCGACAATGCTGTTGCGCGGAAAGTAGTCGTTGGGGACGTTCTTAAACGACTAGTCAGACAAGAACGCCCCAACGACTACCCCAACAATGGCAACGCCGCAGGTAGAGGACGGACAGCGAGCGGACACCAGAGCGAACAAATTGGCATGAAAAGAGGACGGCATAGACCTTCTGGTCATACCGTCCTCTTTGAATGACAAGTTGTCGCTCTGGTGCCCGCGCAACGTCGAGCAGTTGCGGCGTTTGGTAAAACGCCGCAACGAACTAGCTCAGCATTGCATCCATCATCTCGGAGTTGACGGAGTCGTCGGCAGACCACTCGCCGTCGTCGTTGCAGGTGTACTTGAAGATAACCGTGGTCTTCCTGGGCTCAGTGGCCTTGGTCACATCGACCATAACCTGACCGGCCATCTTGTACAGCTCGTCATCGGAAGGAACCGTGTCAAGCGCGGCGACCTTCTCCTGATACTGGGTGGAGAAGTCCTCGACGATCTTGTTCATAGACTTGCAGGTGATAGAGACCTCGGCGGTCGCGACACCCTTGTCCTCGTCGACCGTCACGTCGCCGATCTTGTAGTCAAAGCCCTCGAGATAGGTCTTGGCATACTCCTTGGGATCGATACCCAGCTGCTCGAACTCGTCGCCCGAAGCTTCCTCCAGACCAGAAAGGAAGTCGTCGCCACCGTTCTTGACCTCGTCAAACTGCGTCGTAAGATCCTCGGTGATGAGCTCCTCAACCGAAGGACCTCCACAGCCGGAAAGCACGACCACGCATGCAACCAAAACGGCCATGAGGGGCGCAAGCAGCAGCTTCTTTTTCATGTTGTTCCTCCCAATGAGCGGCACCGCGCTTCCCGAACGCGGCACACGTTGTAATAAGTAAGCCCATACTATCCACTTATGAACACCCTCGGCAACGCGAAGGCGCGGTCGGTTCGTTTTAGCGTCCGAACGGTTTGCAAGCCCGCCCAACGCGCAATAAAACGCTTCCCCACGGTGCAATAAAAAAGGTGGCCGGAAAACCCGACCACCCTTGCACATCCTTTGAACGCCGCAGTTTACTTGCGAACGACCTTAACGATGGCGTCACCGGCGGCGACGGCGGACTCTGCCTCAACAGTGAGCTCGACGTCGGCAAACTCGGCGGTGTTGGACACGGCCACCACGACGCAGTCCTTGTAACCGGCAGCGGCGATCTTGGCGCGGTCGATCTTGAGTATGGGCTGGCCGGCCTTCACAACGTCGTCGGCCTTGACGAAGCCCTCGAAGCCATCGCCGTTCATGTTGACGGTATCGACGCCAACGTGCACCAGAACCTCGATGCCGCTATCGGACTGCAGACCCACGGCGTGACCCATGGTGACGGTCACCTTACCGTCGCAGGGAGCGTAGACCAGATCGTCCTCGGGCCACACGGCACAGCCCTTGCCCAGAACCTCGCCACCAAAGACGGGATCGGGCACGTCGGCCATCTTGATGACCTTGCCCTTGACGGGCGAGCACAGCACGTCGGCGCCGGCAGAAGCAGAGATGGAGGCCGGAGCAGCGGCAGCCGCGGGCTCAGCCTTCTTCTTGAACATATCAAACAGACCCATACGTTTTCTCCTCTTGATTAAGCGCAACGTTGTGCGCATGCCTACGGTAATTATAGTGCCAAATGGTTCAAATGCTAAGGTGGGGACTCGAATCGCGAGCCCTTCCCGGTAGTGCTCGTGGGACGAGCATCTCCTTTGCATCGCGGGTCGATAAGCCGAGTATCGTCTGCGCACGGGACGGGCAGAAGCGGGCGCACCAAACCCGATACTTCTTTTCGCTCTCGAGTCCTGCCGCCGCCCCGTCCCTGGCACTTCCTGATACCGACCGAAACGTGCCAAAATAAACCCGTCCCTTTTTGGTAGGTTTGGCGAGTGTGGATTTTCGGACGCTTAACTAACGAGCGTGGGTAATCTCCCACTTTGAGGCCGTCACCGAGCCAAAAACGGGAGATTATCCGCTCTCATTTTGGATAACCCCCCCCCTGTACCAAGCCGAGCTCCATGGTCAAGTAATAACGACTTCTCATCATTAGATTGTTTACATCAATTCTAATAACTATTTAATCCTTAAACTCGTTATTAGAATTGATATGATTAGCCTAATAACGAGTTTCCGGCACTAA
>UQWG01000075.1 GCA_900544645.1 uncultured Collinsella sp. | reverse complement strand
CGCGCCAGAGCCGGTCGCCCGGGGATGGAGGGGCCATTTTGGCCCTTGGCGGTCACCCGAGGTAAACCTTTACCGCCCGCCTATATTTGCCGAAATTACACTTGACGGCGGGGTACAATAAACCCGCATGCGGATTTCCGTTGCGGGCGCTTCCCATCGCCGGGGCGTGCCCGGGAGCATCCGGCATGCGGCCTTTGCGGCGCTCGGTCATGTGCAAGACGGGCGGTCGGGTCTGTGGGGCGCATCAGCTGTCCCTCGCCTCGGCATGTCTTCTCTCCACGCCACGTACCTGCTGCTGAGCCTGCCTGCCAGATGATTGGAAGCAACAGCGTAAATCCCATCACGCCAACATCCCGGCGATCGCCGGGGCCTGTATACCTATATGAGAGGAGAGGGGTATATGGCGCGTAAGTTTAAGTCTATGGACGGCAACGAGGCGGCCGCATATGTTTCGTATGCGTACACCGAGGTAGCGGGAATCTATCCCATTACGCCGTCCAGCCCGATGGCCGACCATGTCGACCAGTGGGCGGCCCAGGGTCGCAAGAACATCTTCGGCACCCCGGTCAAGGTCGTCGAGATGGAGTCCGAGGCAGGTGCAGCCGGTACCGTTCACGGTTCGCTGGGCGCCGGTGCTCTGACCACCACCTACACGGCTTCTCAGGGTCTGCTCCTGATGATTCCGAACATGTACAAGATCGCGGGCGAGCAGCTCCCGGGCGTCTTCCACGTCTCCGCGCGTTGCGTCGCTTCCCACGCCCTGAACATTTTTGGCGATCACTCCGACGTCATGGCCTGTCGTCAGACCGGCTTCGCCATGCTCGCCGAGGGCAACGTCCAGGAGGTCATGGACCTCTCGCCGGTGGCTCACCTTGCCGCCATCGAGGGTAAGACCCCGTTCCTTAACTTCTTCGACGGCTTCCGCACCAGCCACGAGATCCAGAAGGTCGCCATGTGGGACTACAAGGATCTGGCCGAGATGTGCGACATGGACGCCGTCCAGGCTTTCCGCGACCACGCGCTCAACCCTGAGCACCCGCACACCCGCGGCAGCCACGAGAACGGCGATATCTTCTTCCAGAACCGTGAGGCCTGCAACAAGGTCTACGACGAGCTTCCCGCCGTCGTCGAGGGCTACATGAAGAAGATCAACGAGAAGCTCGGCACCGATTACGGCCTGTTCAACTACTACGGCGCTCCCGATGCCGACCGCGTCGTCGTGTGCATGGGCTCCTTCTGCGACGTGCTTGAGGAAGTCATCGACTACCTCAACGCTCACGGCGAGAAGGTCGGCCTGGTCAAGGTTCGTCTGTTCCGTCCGTTCTCCATCAAGCACTTCGTCGACGTTCTCCCCGAGACCGTCCAGAAGATTGCCGTCATGGACCGTACCAAGGAGCCGGGTTCTATCGGCGAGCCGCTCTACCAGGACGTCGTCTCCGCTCTCTACGAGGCTGGCAAGACGGGCATCAAGGTCGTCGGCGGCCGTTATGGCTTGGGCAGCAAGGACACGCCTCCCGCGTCCGCGTTCGCTGTCTTCGAGGAGCTCAAGAAGGACGAGCCCAAGCGCGAGTTCACCATCGGCATTGTCGATGACGTGACCAACCTGAGCCTGCCCGAGGCCGAGGATGCGCCCAACACCGCAGCCCCCGGCACCATCGAGTGCAAGTTCTGGGGTCTGGGTGGCGACGGTACCGTCGGCGCCAACAAGAACTCGATCAAGATCATCGGCGACCACACCGACAAGTACGTCCAGGCCTACTTCCAGTACGACTCCAAGAAGACCGGCGGCGTCACCGTCTCGCACCTGCGCTTTGGTGATTCTCCGATCCGTTCGCCGTACTACGTGACCAAGGCCGACTTTGTCGCTTGCCACAACCCCAGCTACATCGTTAAGGGCTTCAAGATGGTCCGCGACGTCAAGCCGGGCGGCACCTTCCTGGTCAATTGCCAGTGGAGCGACGAGGAGTTCGCCGAGCACATGCCCGCCGTGGCCAAACGCTACATCGCGAACAACAACGTCAACGTCTACCTGATCGACGCTATCGACCTGGCGGCCAAGGTCGGCATGGGCAAGCGCACCAACACGGTGCTCCAGTCCGCCTTCTTCGCGCTGGCCAAGGTCCTGCCCGCCGAGGACGCCCTGCAGTACATGAAGGACGCGGCTACCAAGTCCTACATGAAGAAGGGCCAGGCTATCGTCGACGCCAACCACAAGGCCATCGATGCCGGCGCTACCGCCTTCCGTAAGTTCGAGGTTCCGGCCGACTGGGCTACCGCCGAGGATGTCGCTCCCGTCGAGCTCTCCGAGGAGACCAAGTCCGCTATCGCCCAGCAGGTCAAGAACCTGCTCGAGCCCATCGATCGCATGGACGGCGACAGCCTGCCTGTTTCCGCCTTCGTCGATTGCGCCGACGGCCAGTTTGAGCTGGGCGCCTCCGCATACGAGAAGCGCGGCGTCGCCGTGGTCGTTCCCCACTGGGATGAGACCAAGTGCATCCAGTGCAACCAGTGCGCCTACGTGTGCCCGCATGCCACCATCCGTCCGTTCGCGATGACCGAGGACGAGGCTGCCGCCGCGCCCGAGGCTACCCGCACGCTCGACGCCATGGGCCCCAAGGCCAAGGGCATGAAGTTCACCATGGCTGTGTCCCCGCTCGACTGCATGGGCTGCACCAACTGCGTCAAGGTTTGCCCCAAGGGCGCCCTCGAGATGGTTCCCACCGAGCAGGAGATGGACCAGCAGCCCGTTTGGGACTACATGGTCGAGAACGTCTCCGAGAAGAAGGAGCTCATCGCGGCCAACGTCAAGGGCAGCCAGTTTAAGCAGCCCTACCTGGAGTTCTCCGGCTCCTGCGCCGGCTGCGCCGAGACCGCCTATGCACGTCTGGTGACCCAGGTCGCCGGCGACCGCATGTTCATTTCCAACGCCACCGGCTGCTCCTCCATTTGGGGCAACCCCGCTGCCACCGCTCCTTACTGCAAGGACAAGGACGGTCACGGCCCGGCGTGGAACAACTCCCTGTTCGAGGACAATGCCGAGCACGGTCTGGGCATGGCCGTTGGCTATGAGGCCGTTCAGCACAAGCTGATCGCCGCTACCCAGGACATCATCGCTGCCGATGGTCCGTCCGATGAGCTCAAGGCTGCCGGCCAGGCTTGGATCGACTCCGTCAACGACGCCGAGGCCTCCAAGACCGCTGCCGCTGCCTACGTTGCCGAGCTCGAGAAGTGCGGCTGCGACGCTTCCAAGGCGATCCTCGCCGACAAGGCTTACCTCACCAAGAAGTCCTTCTGGATCTTTGGCGGCGACGGCTGGGCCTACGACATCGGCTTCGGTGGCCTGGACCACGTCTTGGCTTCCGGCCACAACGTCAACGTCTTCGTCTTCGACACCGAGGTCTACTCCAACACCGGCGGTCAGGCCTCCAAGGCCTCGAACCTGGGCCAGGTTGCTCAGTTCGCTGCTGCCGGTAAGGTGACCAAGAAGAAGTCCCTGGCCGAGATCGCCATGAGCTACGGCTACGTCTACGTGGCGCAGGTCGCCATGGGCGCCAACCCGGCTCAGACCCTCAAGGCCATCCACGAGGCCGAGGCCTACGACGGTCCCTCCCTCATCATCGGCTACAGCCCCTGCGAGATGCACTCCATCAAGAAGGGTGGCATGCAGAACTGCCAGGCCGAGATGAAGAAGGCTGTCGAGTGCGGTTACTGGAACCTCTTCCGCTTCAACCCCGAGGCTGCTGCCGGCAAGAAGTTCTCGCTCGATTCCAAGGAGCCCGCGGGCGGTTATCAGGAGTTCCTGATGAACGAGGCCCGTTACGCTTCGCTGACGCGTTCCTTCCCCGAGCGCGCCGAGGAGCTCTTCAAGGAGAATGAGCAGGCCGCTATGGACCGCTACGCTCACCTGCTGAAGCTCAAGACGGTGTACAACGAGGCCTAAGTCTCCCACCGCAGGA
>UQWG01000074.1 GCA_900544645.1 uncultured Collinsella sp. | reverse complement strand
GCTACGAAAAGGACGGCGAGGTCCACACCATCACCGGTGCCGATACGCTGGTGCTGGCGATGGGCTACCGTCCCAATACCAAGTTGGCCGACGACCTTGCCGCTGCCGGCGTTGCCACCCACGTGCTGGGCGATGCCAACAAGTGTGGCAACATCCGCGATGCCATCGGCGATGGCTATAAGGTTGCCTGCGAGCTCTAGTTAATCCCTTGGTGCATGGGGCCTGTCCCCGCGGCGTCAGTCGGTAGATAGTAAAAAGCGGCGGTCGTCCCGTACGTGGGACGACCGCCGCTTGCGTTAGCTGCAATGAGTTGTGCGATTAGAGGCCTAGGATCTCCTTGACCTTGGCGATGATGGCCTCGTCGGTTGCGTTGGCAAAGAAGTACTCCTGGAAGTGCTCGCCGGCAAGTGCGCCCTTCACCAGGTCCTGGTCGAGCTCGTCCAGGATGTCGACGAGCGGACGCATGGTCACAGCGCGGACGCCGTCGAGGATCTTCTTGTTGCGCTGCTCGGGCTCAACACGCTCGGCAGGATAGCCGTTGCCCGAACCAAAGCCAAAGAGCTTCTCGAAGGTGTACTCGAGATTGAGCTCCTGGCCCCAGCCGTTCTTGAGGGCGAAGGGCATGGCGACGGCGTTGCCATCGTTGACCTGGGCAAAGGTGTAGGCGTCGAGCGGGTCGGCAACGTGGCCGCACAGCACGCCGGGGAAGGAGTTGCAGGCGAGCATGGCGCCCTCGCCGGTGCCGCAGCCGGTCACGACGTAGTCGGCAGCGCCGGAGTTGAGCAGCACGGCGGCCAGGATGCCGTTCTGCACATAGGTGAGGGGCTTGGAGTCGGCGTCGGCATACATGCCATAGTTAAAGACGGTGTGGCCCATGGGCTCGACAACCTTCTTAAGGGCAGCCTCGATCATAGGGTTCTTGGAGTTCTGAGAGTTCTCATTGATCAGAGCGATTTTCATGATAGGTAACCTTCCACTATTTTCTAAATTAATGGTTCGTTATGTTGCATGGCATCTCCAACAGAGAAGCCGCTCTGCGGGCGGTGGACGATAAGGTCTGTCGCGAGTTCCGCACGAGCCGAAGAGCACTTAATGTGCTCATCGTGCGAGTCAGGACTGTCCGAGCAGCAGACCTTATCGTCCGCCGCCTCGCCCAGACGTCTTACTGCGGCTGCTTTCCAATGTATGCGAGGATGCCGCCGTCGACGTAGAGGATGTGGCCGTTGACGAAGTTCGACGCGTCGGAAGCCAGGAACACGGCGGGGCCCTTCAGGTCCTCGGGCGTGCCCCAACGGGCGGCCGGCGTCTTGGCAATGATGAACTGGTCAAACGGATGGCGGCTTCCGTCAGGCTGCGTCTCGCGCAGCGGCGCGGTCTGCGGCGTGGCGATGTAGCCGGGCCCAATGCCGTTGCACTGGATGTTGGCTTCGCCAAACTCGGAGCAGATGTTCTTGGTGAGCATCTTCAGGCCGCCCTTGGCCGCGGCATAGCCGGCGATGGTCTCGCGGCCCAGCTCACTCATCATCGAGCAGATGTTGATGATCTTGCCGTGGCCCTTGGCGATCATGCCGGGCAGACAGGCCTTGGACACGATAAACGGTGCGTTGAGGTCAATATCGACGACACGACGGAAGTCCTCGGCGCTCATGTCGAGCATCGGGGTGCGCTGAATGACGCCGGCGTTGTTGACCAGGATATCGGGCGTGGTACCAAAGTCGGCCTCGATCTTGGCGATGAGCTCGGCGACGACAGTCTCGTCGGTGACGTCTGCCACGTAACCATGAGCCTCAAAGCCCAGCTCGCGGTAGTGCTTCTCGGCCTCGGCTACCTTGTCGGCGTGACGTGCGTTAAAGGCGATCTTGGCGCGAGCCTCTCCGAGCGCCTCGGCGATAGCCATGCCAATGCCATAGGTGGCGCCGGTTACCAGTGCGACCTTGCCGTCCAGACGGAAGCTGTCCATAAGATCAGACATAGCGATCCTTTCAAAAGAAACGTTCATCTATATAAGTCTTGCTTTTCATACAAGGTCAGTATAGGAGAAGAGGAGGATTTAAAAATCAGATTCTCCTAAAATCAGGTGAACGTTCACTTTTAAAAGGTAAACGGTGATCTCGTCCTTGCCGCGTGGACGTTTATTCGCTCTGTTCCTGCGTGCCCTCTGCGATCATGTTGCGGTTGTACACCAGATGCAAATACATCGCATCGTGCGCTGCGGTGGGATTGCGCGCGGCGATGGCGTCGGCCACGCCACGGTGGGTGCGGATGGTCTCCTCAACCAGCTTTTTGCCGGTCACGTCAATAAACAGGGGGACAGACGCCTTGAGCACGCCCATTAGGCGGGGAACGACGAGGTTTCCGGAGCTCTCGGCAATGGCATTGTGGAACGCGGTGTCGGCGGCGGAGTAATCCTCACCGGCCTCGGCCAGGCGCTCGGATTCGTCGCAGAGCTCTTTGATACAGACGACCTGGTCGTTGGTTGCGTGCTCGGCTGCCATGCGTGCCATCTGCGGCTCGATCATAAAGCGCACCTCGAGTAGGTCGCGCGCCAGACGCTGCTTGTCGTCGATAAAGGTAAAGCCCAGCGGGTCGTCGGCAACGCCGGGGTTTGATGCCACATAGGTGCCCGAGCCCTGCTTAATGCGCACGATGTTGCGCGACTGCAGCAGCTTCATGGCTTCGCGTACGGTGCTCCTGCCAGCACCCAGGCGCTCGACGAGCACAGCCTCCTTGGGCAGGCGGTCGCCTTGCTCAAGATGCTCATCCAGGATCAGTTGAATGATTTTATCTGCTATCTGCTCGGGGAGTCCCGAATCGGCTCGTGCCACGCTTCACCTCATATCAAAAGAATTCATCAGAGCTATTCTAGCTCATTTACAGAAGCCGCGGTGGTTCGCTCCGACAATGGAGAGCTGTAAGTAGCCGTTTACCGTCAAAAACAGATCGTTCAGGAAATACATCAGATGTATTTTGAAAAAAGTTTCCCTTTTAAACATCAGACCTATTGAAATCACGCTATAGTCTAAGGCGAATTCAAAAGGTCTGATGAATTGGAGGAAAGATGTCAGACCCAACGTTTATGGCCGACCCCACCAGGCTGGTCATCGCCGCTATCGTGGGCATCGCGCTGCTGCTTGCGCTCATCATTAAGTTCAAGCTGCATCCTGTGCTTTCGATGATGGTCTCGGCGCTCGCGATCGGCATCGGCGCCGGTATGCCGCTCGACCTGGTGGCGGACACTGTCACCAAGGGCGTGGGAACCACGCTGCAAAACATCGCCCTGCTCATTGGCCTCGGCTCGATGTTTGGCCAGATTCTTGAGGAGAGCGGCGGCGCCAAGAAGATCGCCCAGACCTTCATCGATACCTTTGGGCAGGGTCATTCCAGCTGGGCGCTGGGCATTACCGGTCTGGTTATCGGCACTACGGTGTTCTTTGAGGCCGGCGTGGTCGTTTTGATCCCACTTGCGTTTAGCGTGGCATCCCAGACCAAGAAGTCGACGCTCTACTACGGCATCGCACTGCTCGCGGGACTGGCCGCTGGCTATGCGTTTGTGCCGCCTTCGGCCGGTTCGGTTTTGGTCGCCGGCACGCTCGGTGTCGACCTGGGCACCATGATTCTCGTCGGTATCCCTACCGCCTTCATCGCCATGGCGATCGCCGGCGTCATCTGGGGCCGCAACGTGGGCGGGCGCATCTTTACCGATGTTCCGGAGCACTTTACCTCTGCCGAGGGCGCGAGCGACGAAAAGGAGCTTCCCTCCTTTGGCATGGTGCTTGCCATCGTGCTCACGCCGCTTTGTCTGATTTTGCTGGGCACGTTGTCCTCTTATATCCCCATGCCCGCTGAGCTCGCCTCGATTCTCGCCTTCCTGGGCAAGCCGTTCGTCGCTTTGACGCTCGCCACGCTCGTCGCGATGCTGTCTCTTATACACATCTGACGCTGCCGACGAATAGCCTTGTGTAGAT
>UQWG01000073.1 GCA_900544645.1 uncultured Collinsella sp. | reverse complement strand
CGGTCTTTCATGCAGCAGGGGCTCTCAATGTTTTTATGTCCTGCTCATATCGTCTGTGCCGGCACCCCGGGACACTCCTTGGCAGCAACCGCACCTAGTCGTTGGGGACGTTCTTAAATGATTAGTCGCTGGGGACAGTCTTCGTAGGTAGCGCGTAAAAAGGGGATGGGCTTTCCCCGACGGCTGTCGAGAAAAGCCCATCCCATAATTTACGACCGTTAGAACGTTCCGCCGCCGCCTCCGCCGACGCCGCCACCACCGCCGCCAGAGAAGCCGCCGCCGCTGCCGCCGCTCGAGCTATCGGAGCTCGAAGCCAGCTCGCGGATGGTCTCGTGATACACGTCATCGAATGAATCGAGCGGGGACTCGGTACCGTAATGATGGTAGTACCACCAGTAGCAGGGGTAGTTGTCGTAGAAATCGTCGCTGTTGCGCAGGTCCGCAGGCACGGCCTCGGCCAGCTGTCGCAGCACTTCTTTCGAAACGCCCAGGGCAACGCCCATCACCAGCAGCTTGTTCCACAGCACCAGATCGCCCGGGACGGCTTCCTTTAGACGAGTGAAGTCCTCGAGCCAATGCTTAAGTGCCTTGCAGCGAGCCGCCACCTCGGCGCCCTCCGGCGTAAAGCGGCGGAACGTAAGGCCCACGCCGATACCCACCAGCACAATCGGCACCGAGATAACCGCGGCGGTAATGTTCGCCTGTGCGCCATCGGTAAAGAAGATGGATCCCACGGGAACAAAGGCAATCAGGATACCAAGAACCAGGCAAAACACCATTGCAACAATGCCGTCCGAGGCAACGTACTCGCTATCGGCCAGCTTGCCCTTAACGGTGTTCTGATAGTCCTCGAGCTTATCACCCACGGGTGTAGCGTGCTGCTTGACGTAGTGCTGCAGCTCGTCGAACGTGCGCGAACGGTCACCGTTCTCGTCAGGCTTAGCACCGGCAAAGAAGACCTTGAGCACCATGTGGTCAATGCCCTTGGCCGACTTCCAGCCCGCATCACTCACCGTCACGCGATACGTCTGCTCTTCTTTTTCACGCCCCAACAGACCCTTCTTGGCCTTGGTCACGGTCGCCTGCTCCAGCTTGATCACACGGTCGTCAGTGAGCTTCATGAGCGTGGCGATATATGCCTGATCGGGCACCTCGTTCCAGCTCATGAGGGCCGAAAGCACGGCGGGATGGTCGGCCGAAGGCACATCGCGGAAATATTCGTCCTGGAAAAGCGGCTTGGGCTTGCGCTTGCGCAGCTTGAGCATAACGATTGTGCCGGTAAAGGCCACCGCCGCAACAACACTTAGCACGGCAAGTGCATTGGCAATCATGCGAGCGTGAGCGCGGCGGGCGTTAGCTTCGTCGGCCCATTCCTTCTCTTCGCTCAGGATCGTTGACATGCGCTCTTCGCCCGAAGCGGCAAGCTGCGGCACCCAGTCGCTAGGGAAGGCGATGCGTGCCTCGGCGAATTCGCCCTGATGCACGCAGGGAATGGTATAGGTGACCATGGGTTCGTCCGCATCGAGCGATACATCGCCCGTCAGCGGGCCGTGGCCCCATGCGCGGAAGTTATCGCCCTTGACGGCCGCCGTCCCGGCAGCGGCATTTGCGAAGTACACTTCCATCTCAACGTCATCGGAGTCCGCGGACCAGCCGTCGCCCACAAACTTCCAGTAGAGCTCGGCGGTATCGGCCCAGTTCATGACCGCACCGGTCATGGTGTAGCTCACGTAATAGATCGCGCTGTCGCCGCTCTCGTGGGGGCTGAACACCTTAATCCTTACGCCGTCACCGGTCTGCTCGACCGTGTAGACGCCAGAGTCGCCCTTGTTCGCGCTATCGACTTTGTTAAACGCGGTGTCCTCTTCCTCGACACTCAGCACGTCGACGCCCGCCGTGCCGCCCTGCTGGTTGGAGCCCGTATTGATCTCCCAAAACACGCCGTTGATGTCGTCGTCGAAATCAAACTGGCGTCCCTCGACAACGGTCAGCGATCCATCGGCCTCGACCGTGGCACTGATATAGGTCTGGGTCATGGAGTAGCCGTCGGCGTGCGCGGCGACAGGCAGCAGCAACAACGCAAGCGTGACGAGCACGCAGACGGAAGCGAATCGCGCAAACAGGTGGCGCTGCCGGCTGACTTTGGCGGCGAGGGTGTTCATAGGCACATCCTTTGTCTGTAAAACCAACAGCGCCATTGTCCCACGTTTGCGGGTACGCATGGCGAACATCTAGGCGACCGGAGCGCCAAACGGGATGAAAGTCACACCAGCACCCCGGCAGCTAGTCATTGGGGACGTTCTTAAATGACTAGTCATTAGGGACACCCTTGGCATAGCCCGCCCCGGCAATAGATACCACTTCACAGCTCCGTCACAGGTGTAGCGGCTTTGTGTGGGCGCGGCACGCGCTGATTGAGCCGCCAGCCGAGGGGCATAAAGCAGTTGAGCGAAAACGGTTTGCCCCTTTGCCGTTCGCTCGAGGATCATGTCCCCCTTTTCCGCGGAAACCCCGGCAGTTGCGAAGAGCTGCCGGGGTTTCTGTCGTTTGTGAGGCTAAGTCGGTACGCAGCGATCGAGACCTTGAGCCGCAAACCCACCGTGCGCAATGCGTACCGCCGCCAACTTGTGAGCGCAGCAACGCCTTCCCTGCCAAGCCCCGCGCTATACTCGTCCGCATGGATATCAACGCACGCAACATAGCAACACACGCCGCGGACGCACCAGCAACGGCAGCGCCCACCCCCGTCGTGGGCCGCTTTGCCCCGTCGCCCTCGGGCCGCATGCACTTGGGCAACGTGTTCAGCTGCCTGTGCTCGTGGCTTTCGGCCCGCAGCCAAGGCGGCAGCATCGTGCTGCGCATCGAGGACCTGGACGATCGCTGCAAGCGCCCGGAACTTGCCACTCAATTGATTGACGACCTGGCCTGGCTGGGACTGGAGTGGGACGAAGGCCCCTACTACCAGCACGATCGCCTGGATCTGTACGAGGACGCCCTGCGTCAGCTGCAAGACGCCGGCCTCACCTATCCCTGTTTTTGCACGCGTGCCGAACTCCACGCCGCGAGCGCGCCGCACGCGAGCGACGGCACGCCCATCTACCGCGCCGCCTGCCGAGACCTTTCTGCCGAGGAGGTTGCCCGCCGCAGCGCCCTGCGCGCTCCGGCCACGCGCCTGCGCGTACCCGCCGTCGACGACCTCGCAAACGATGTGATCGAATTCGTGGACCGCACGTATGGAGCCCAATGCGAAGCACTCGCCACCGAATGCGGCGACTTTTTGGTGCGCCGCAGCGACGGCGTTTTTGCCTACCAGCTAGCCGTGGTGGTCGACGACGCTGCCATGGGCGTCACCGAGGTCGTGCGCGGATGCGATCTGCTGGGCTCCACGCCGCGCCAAATCTACCTGCAGCATTTGCTGGAACTTCCCACGCCGCACTACGCGCACATTCCGCTGCTCATGTCGCCGGATGGCCGCCGCCTTTCCAAGCGCGACCGCGACCTGGACCTGGGCGAGCTCCGCACCCGCTTTGGCGCGCCCGAGGCACTACTGGGCTGGCTCGCCGGGCAAACAGGCATCGCGCCGGACGCCACACCGCGCTCTGCCGAGCAGCTGGTCGAGCACTTTAGCTGGGATGTTATCCGCACGCATCGGGAAAACATCACTGTAACGGTCGAGTAGCCAGCCACCCCGCCCCTACGCGACATCCCAGGGCTGGAGTTCGTCGCCCAGGCGGACAATACAGTCGTAGAGCACGGTGTGGCACTCGGCTGGGTTGGCGTCACGATGAAAATGCCCGTAGTACCAGCGCTTGTAGTCCAGGTGGTCCTCCAGCTCGTCGAAAAACGTGGTGAGTCGATCGACATCGGGATAATTCCAGCCAGGTGCCGGGTAAAGCGTGGGCGAAAGCATGCGCGTGGAGCAGGTATGGGTGATCGCATAGTCGACCTTCCAACCCACGCTGTCGAGCTTTGCCCGCGCCTTCTCAAAGTTGCGCTCGTCCGGCAGCTCCTGCGGCCACCAGCTGGAATACGGAATGCGGTATTCCTTATCCACGCTCGTGGCGCCGCCCATGGTAAAGATCGTTGAGCCGTCGAGCTCAAAAACCTCACCGCGCGTCAGGCGTCGGATGGGCGAGGTGTCCGACAGACGCTGCGTCAGGCCGCCGTGCCACAGCTCCATGGGGCGCTCCGACCAGTGATCGAAACGCTCGTGGTTGCCGTCGACAAACAGCACGGTATAGGGGCGCGACTCCAGCCAGGCGATGTCGGCACATTCCTCGGCAGAGAAATCCCACGGAAAGCCAAAGTCGCCCGCGATGATGAGATAGTCGTCACTTGTCAGACCATCCCCAAGATCCCAGTCGCGAAGCTTTTGCATGTCGACGCCGCCGTGAATATCGCCCGTCACATAGACCGTCATCGGATCACCACTTCCCTGTAAGTCGCTAGCCCACATTCTGCACGATCACTAAGTCAACCGTTCCAGCCCTTCCATCCTTTGGGACCTACCCCTCGCTCTTCCATCCAAACGGGTCAAACACCCAAAAGATCAGATCGAGCACGCCGCCGGTCATCGTGGCGCCGGCAAGAGCCATGCAAACATGCAGAAAGCTGGCACTTCGGAGCACGTCGAACGGCCCCAGAACAGCCAGCAGCGCGACCGCTGCGCCGGCTACGCACAGCGCGAGGCACGGCCCCGCGTCCTTTACGCACTTCTTTGCGAGATGCTTTGCGTTGTCACTCATCGGTATCGAACTCCTTAGAGGGTCGTTGTTCAGACGCATGCCGCCGCGGCAGAGCGGGGCGGCAGGGTAAGTGTCACATGCTGTGCGGACATCAATGGAGAAACCGCCTGCTCGACCAACCTTTGACGCCGTTTTGCACCGGCACCACATCCCCCGCTATCGAGGTCTAATACTTTTCCCACCGCTACCCAAAAACTCATCCAACGTTAATCTTGGCTCAAGAATCGCTTAATCTATAACCTGCACTATAGAGTTCGACCA
>UQWG01000072.1 GCA_900544645.1 uncultured Collinsella sp. | reverse complement strand
ATAGGAATCGTCGATGACGCGGGCACCGCTCTTGGCGCGCTTGATCTCTTGGCGGTGACCGGTGATCGTGAGGCCCCTAAAGGCAGCATCGATCTGCTCGGGCGTCACGCCCAGGCGATAGGCAACCGCGGCGGCCTTAACGGCATTTGGGACGGACTGCACGCCGGGGATGGCAAGCATGGTATCGATTGTCTCGCCCTGACCAAAATCGAGCGTAAAGACCGGACGGCCCTCGTCATCAACTCGAACGTCGCGGGCACGGACCTCATCATCGTCCGAGACGCCGGCCAGCATCACGTCGATACCAGCAGGCTGGGCGAACGTATCGCGAATGAACGGCGTAAAGTCGTCCTCGCCGCCCAAAACCAGCAGCGGCAAGAAGTCGCCAGCGGCGCACATACCCTGGACAATCTCGGCCTTAGCGCGGGCGATGTTCTCGCGGCTACCCAAAATGCCGATATGAGAGGTACCAATCTTGCTCACGATGGCAAGGTTGGGATTGGCGGACTGGGACAGGCGCTCGATCTCGTGGAAATGGTTCATGCCCATCTCGAGCACCAGGACCTCGGTATCGGCCGGAGCGGAAAGCACCGTGAGTGGCATGCCGATCAGGTTATTGAAATTGCCCTTGGTGGCCCAGACACGATAGCGCTTGGCGAGCACAGCGGCGAGCACGTCCTTGGTCGTCGTCTTGCCGATGGAACCGGTAATACCAACGACCAGGCAGCCAAGCTCCAGACGGTACGTGTGCGCCAAACGCAGCAGAAACTCCTCGGGATCATCGGTCAGCAAGATGGCACAGCCCTTGTCCTGCGCCAGCGAGACCAGCTCGGCCTCGGGCTCACGCGTCATCACGACGGCGCCGGCACCCGACTGGACGGCACGGGAAGCAAAATCATTGCCGTCGACGTTTTCACCGGGAAAGGCGACGAAAATCGTCCCTTCCTCGACCTGGCGCGAGTCGATAACGCACCCGCGGCATACCTGATCGGCTTCTCCCGTCACGGTTCGGGCCCCTGTTGCGGCCGCGAGGTTGTTGACGGCGATCTCTATCATTGCAGCTCCCCTGTAAACCTAATAATGCTATCGGCGTATTGTATCCCAGCGCCGCACATGCGTGGTGCAGGGCATGTGAACACCCTCATATGGGACAACAAACCACGCCCCAAAGATTGTAACCCCCTACTTCGTGTGCGGGATACCCAGCACGTCGAGCGCGTTGGCCATAATGGACTGGAACGGCACCGCAGCGGCATCTGAGCCGCTCGGCGTTCCGTCGAGCGTGATATAGCACAGCACCTTGGGCGATTGTGCCGGTGCAAAGCCCATAAAGGACGACATGTAGTTCTCCTTGAGGTAGCCGCCGTTCTCGTCGGCTC
Source organism: uncultured Collinsella sp. (assembly GCA_900544645.1). Taxonomy (GTDB): domain Bacteria; phylum Actinomycetota; class Coriobacteriia; order Coriobacteriales; family Coriobacteriaceae; genus Collinsella. The sequence goes on along the minus strand of UQWG01000072.1, from coordinate 3,751 downwards.
GTTCGGCCGTACCGGTCTTACCCGCCACGTCATAGCCGTCAACCGCGCCGCCAACGCCCGTTCCCTCGGACACGACCGTCTGCATGCACGATGTCACCTGGGATGCGGCGTCCTCCGAAATCGCGCGCTCGCCTTCGCCCCAGTCCTTCTCGTCGCCTTTGCTGGACTTATAGAAGTGCGGTGTCATCATCACGCCGCCGTTGGCGATGCCGCCCACGGCACGTGCGATCTCAATCGGCGAGACAGACAGTGCCTGTCCAAAGCTCATCGAGCCCAGCGTGGCGCCGTCATACTGGTCACGCTCCTTGACGATACCCAGGCTCTCGCCCGGAAAATCTACACCAGAGCTGTGACCGATGCCCCACTTGTCCACATAGGTGGCAAAGTCGTCGGCACCGATCTTGCGCCCCACCAGGACAAAGCCCACGTTGGACGAACGGCGCATCATCTCGCGCACATCCATGGTCATGGCATAGTCGCGCTTGTCGGCATCGGTGACGGTATCGTCACCCACCTTGATGCTCGCCGGCACCTCAAACGACGTACTCGATCGCACGACGCCCAAGTCGAAGCCGGCGCCCGCCACGAGCGTCTTAAAGACCGAGCCGGGCTCGTAGGCGTCGGTGACCAGGCGCAAGTTCATATCCTCGGTCTTGGCGTTTTCCAGATCGGTCTGGTCGTAAGTCGGATACGAGCAGGCTGCCAAGATCTCGCCTGTCGTAGGATCGGTGACCAGCGCCGAGCCGTTCTTGGCCTTTGTCTTCTCGACAGCCTCTGCCAGGGCATCCTCGGCCGCACGCTGGATATTGACGTCGAGCGTCGTCACGATATCAACGCCGTCGACCGCAGCCACCTTTTTATAGGCACCGCCCGCGATATAGCTGCCGTCCCTCGCGCGCTCGCGCACGAGGGTACCATTCGTGCCGGTCAGAAGCTTGTTGTATTGCTTTTCGAGACCCGTCAAGCCGTCGTTGTCTACATTCACTACACCCAGCACCTGCGATGCCAGATTGCCGTATGGATATACGCGCTTCATGGCCTGCTCAAAAAGCACGCCGGGCAGGTTCTTCTTCTCCAGCGCCGCAGCATCGTCTTCGTCCACCTGGCGCTTGATATACACCCAGGTGCCATCGGACTCGACGAGCTTGCGGCAGGTCTTTTTATCGATTCCAGTTGCCTTGACCAGCGCCGACACCGTCTTGTCAACATCCTCGACAAGCTGCGGGTTCACGGCGATGTTGCGACATTCGACCGACGACGCCAGCACGTTACCGTTGCGGTCGTAGATGGTGCCGCGTTTGGCATAGAGGGTCTGTGCAAGCAGGCGGCGCGCATCGGCACGCTCGCGCAGTTTATCGGCTTCGACAATTTGATAGTCGGCAAGGCGAAAGACGCCCAAGCCCAAACCAAGCCCGATGAAGCCCATGACGGCTTTGCGGCGAGGCAGAGGCGTGCCTGTGAGCCATTCGGTCGACGAACTCTTGCGCGACCTGGTGTTATGCATTTGAGGGCCGTCCGAGCCGCGAAGTCGCGACGCCGGGTCGTTGCCACGGGACTGCCCGGCGTTGTAAGATTGCCGACCCGTTCCTTGATAACCAGAACGTCCCCGCGACGAGGGACGTCCAGAACCGCGGCCCCCATCGGAACCGCGGCGATAGTCATTTGTCATACTCAGCTACCGTCTTGCTACTGAGCGGTCGCGGTCGCGTTGGCGCCCGCGGCTGCATCCTGCGAAAAGTCAAGTGTAACGCTCTCGCTGGGCTCCACCATGCCATAAGCGCCCGCAAGGTCGCGAATGCGCGTGTCGGCGCCATAGACCGAATGCATGACCTCCAGGTCGGAGCTCTCATCGGTCGCCTTTTCGAGCGTGCTGGTAAGCTCGGCGTTGCTGTTGAGCACCTGGGCCGTAACGCCGGCGAGCGCCACGCGGGCGACGCCGATCGTCATGAAGATAGCCGCAATGATGCAAAACGTTTTAAGAACGCTCATGAAAACCGGGCTTACCGCCTGGTTTGCCTGACGGCCCGCGCCCGTGTAGACATCAAAGCGCGGCGTGCGCTGCTCACGGGGAGCAACGGGGGCCTGCGGCGTCTCACGATAGGCGGGCATGGCGTTCATATCATAGGCAAGTGCTGCGCTTGAAGTGTTGTAGCCCATGATATGCCGCCTCCCATCCCGAGTACGTTGGTAGTGTGTTTAAGCTTCGTTTATGGTGCGAGCGGGAGGTCCAATATCGCGCGGTCGCGCCTACAGACGCTGCGCCACGCGGATTTTGGCTGATCTCGCCCGAGGGTTGCGCTCAACCTCATCAGGCTGGGCAACCAAGGGTTTGCGGGTGATGACCTTGAGTATCGGCACGTTGCCGCACACGCACACCGGAATCTCCGGCGGACACGTGCACCCCTGGCTCATCTCCTTAAAGTGGTTCTTTACGATACGGTCCTCGAGCGAGTGATACGAGATGACGCAGATACGTCCGCCCGGGTTGAGCCACCTGGTGGCGGCATCAAGCCCTCGTTCGAGCACATCGAGCTCGTGATTGACCTCGATGCGAATGGCCTGGAAACTTTTCTTGGCCGGGTGTCCGCCATGCCGACGAGCGGCAGCCGGGATACCCGCCTTGATGATCTCGACAAATTGGCCGGTGGTTTCGATCGGTTCTTGCTCGCGGCGGCGCACGATCTCGCGCGCGATCTGCGAGGCAAACTTCTCTTCGCCGTAGACGCGTAGAATCCGGGCGAGGTCGTGTTCGTTATAGGTGTTGATGACCTCAGCTGCGTTTAAGGTGTTATTACCCGGATCCATCCGCATGTCCAATGGGGCGTCCTCGTTATACGAAAAGCCCCTGCCAGGGATATCGAGTTGCGGTGACGAAACGCCCAAATCGAACAGGAAGCCATCGACCCCGGGCACCTCGGCCGAGCAAAGCAGCTCGTCCAAGTCGCCGAAGTTGCCCTTCAGCAGCTGGTGCGGAACGCCGGGAACCTCGCGGTCCAGACGGGCACCAGCGGCCTCGAGGGCCATGTCGTCCTGATCGACGCCGAGCAAAAGGCCCGTCTCCCCCACCTGCGCGGCCATCTTTACCGAATGGCCGGCACCGCCAAGGGTGCAATCGCAGACAACGGAGCCGCTCTTTAGCCGCAGCGACTCAAGCACTTCGCCGAGCATGACAGGTTCATGCCGATATTCTTGTGTCAAGATCCCACGCTCCATCCGTTACCCGTGCCTTGCCCTTACGAGAAGAAGAGGTCCAGCAGGGCCTCATCGTCATCGTCCTCATCGGCCGCGGCGCGATCCCAAACCTCAAGGTGGTCGTAGTTGCCCACAACCGTGACCTCGCGGTCGAGGTTCGCCTGCTTGCGGAGAGACTCGGAAAGACCGATACGACCGGCGCTGTCCACGTCCATCGACGTGGTGCGCTTGTTGATCGCCCTCATGAGCTTCTGGTCATTAATGTCACGCGGGTTAAAACCCTCGTGGCCCTCACGACCCGCGAAGAGTCCTTCGACCCACTTATCGAAGGCCTCGGCAGAGAACACGTACAGAGCATCGACATCCAGGGCTTTAAACACGCGAACGTGCTCTCCAAGCTCCTCGCGAAGGGGTGCAGGCAGGGATAGACGACCTTTTGCATCGAGATTGCGCTCGTATGCACCAGTCATTCCCATGTGCGCCCTCCCCTCGGTTACTCAGATGGCACGTACGCTGTCTCTTATACACATCTGACGCTGCCGACGAATAGCCTTGTGTA
>UQWG01000071.1 GCA_900544645.1 uncultured Collinsella sp. | reverse complement strand
ACGAGATTTCTGCCTGTCTCGTGGGCTCGGAGATGTGTATAAGAGACAGACCAGATACAGCAAGATTGAATACTCGGTGGGTGTGAGGCGTACCGGTGCACCGTCCACCGTTACGGAACGAGCATCGCGGTTGATCTCCAAGCCGTCGAGCTGGAGGGTCGGCGACTCGGCCGCCTGTGCGCGGCTACCGTAGCTGGTGTAGCGGCGAAGCTGAGCGTGCACGCGCGCGATGAGCTCCAGCGGGCGGAACGGCTTGACCACGTAATCGTCCGCGCCAAGCGAAAGGCCCTCGATCTTGTCTTGCTGGGCATCGCGCGCCGTCAGCATGATCACGGGATAGGTATGGCTGGAACGGATCGTACGCAGCAGCTCAAAGCCATCGATATCGGGCAGCATGACATCCAGCAGCGCCAGATCGAACTCCTGCTCCAAGATTGCCTTGGCAGCATCGGCCCCGCTATAGGCAATCTGGACATCAAAGCCCTCTTTTGTAAGGTAGATACCAACCAAGTCGGCGATGGCCTTTTCGTCATCAACTACCAAAATGCGCTCGTTCATGCGTGCTCCTCTCGCGCTCCATTATGCCCGAGGGGGCGCCCGTCACACACAACAAGCGTGGGTGATTAAGTCGGCCTTAAGCACCCTTGTGCCCGTTCGAACGCGGATGTGGGCCACGCACGCACGCGATGATCGCCGACGCCGGCAAACGATATACTCTAGTTTCAGAAGAGACCATCCCGTCGAAAGCGAAATCTGTGAAGTCCCTTACCTCTTTTGCAAAGCGCTCAGCCCAGCTTGCCGCCGGCTTTGTCTGCGCTATCGCCCTTGCCGCTGGCGCGCCCACCGTCGCCGGCGCCCAAGTGCTCACGACCGACAATGTTTGCGGCAAAACCGCCGATGCGCGCGGCATCACGGCCGAAAACCTGCCCGATATCGATGCGACCAATGCCCTCGTCATGGGCAAAGACGGCACCGTCTACTATGGGCGCGGCGCCGATGAGCAGGTCAAGATTGCCTCGATCACCAAGGTCATGACCGCAATCCTAACCGTCGAGAATTGCAAAATGGACGAGAAGGTCACGGTGAGCAACGCCGCAGCCACCGTGGGTAATTCGACCGCCGGCTTGCTCGAAGGCGACGAGCTTACCGTGGAGCAGGCACTGCGCGGCCTGATGATTCCCTCGGGCAACGACGCCGCCATCGTGCTCGCCGAATATGTGGGCAAGAAAATCGACCCTAAGACCAAAGACGCCGAGGCCACATTTGTGAAGGCCATGAACGAGCGCGCTAAGAAGCTCGGCTGCACCGGTACGCTTTTTGAAAACCCGCATGGTCTGGACTTTGATGGGTGGGCTGGCGATATGCACTCAACCGCACACGACGTAGCGTTGATGATGCAGGAGGCCATGAAAAACGACACGATCCGCGAGGTCGTAGCGAGCGAGGATTCCTGGATCGAGGTCACGGGCGCCGACGGCACCGACCATTCGCATTCCATGGACACGCATAACTATTTGCTGGGCCAAGATGGCAACATCGGCGGCAAGACCGGCACCACCGACGACGCGGGCTATTGCTTTACGAGTGCCTACAACCGCGATGGCGACGAGATCTACACCGTCGTTTTGAACTCCACCACCACCGATCAGCGCTTTACCGATACCGCAACCCTTGCCAATTGGTACTACGGCCACAAGGTCACGGTCACGATCGCCAACACGCAGGAAAAGACCGCCAACGGCAACCCGCTCATGGCACGCATTAGCCAGACAGATTGGACGGACAAGACGATCGACGCCACGCTCGCCGACCCCACGGCGCAAGCGACCGTGTTTTCTCTTGCCGGCGAGGTGACCGAAAAGGTTAGCTACGACGATCTTTCGGGCACGGTGCATGTGGGCGACAAGGTGGGCAGTGTTACGCTCAAGCAGGACGGCACCAAGATCGCCGTCATGGACCTAGTTGCCGACGAGGAAGGCGCAGGGCCGAATCCCATTGAGTGGCTCCTTGTGAAGCTCGACCGCCTGGGCCGCCGCATCGACAACCGCCCACTTGCGGCAGAGAGCGAGACCGTAGCCAAGGCTCCTGAGATGTAGGGCTGGGGGAACATTACATTTGAGATTGGAGAGGCGTCCAACGGGCGCCTCTTTTTGAATACCTCTTAAACGGGATGCGTCAGAATCACCAAAGCGACATTGCTAGCCGTTTACCTTCGCTGTGTCTTTTCGGACCTTGAAAACGGGTCCACCGGGCATGCTAGTAGATCCTTTCGACCTCCTTGGTCAAGGCCCTGAAAAGATCCCCAGCTGAGGGGTCTGCCCCAGGACACAGCGATTGCCAGGCACCCGTTTCTCCGATGGTGCCCGCACTCGTCATAACAAGATCGTCGCTCCGCCTGCGAATGGAGACACTAACGGAGCGGCCATTATGGAACCCATGGATATCGACTTTATTTATGCGCCCATCAGCTAGATAACTAATCATGACATTGATGCTGTCACCATACTCCGGCAATTCGAAGCCGTGGGAATCCATCAATAGCTTCACGTCCTGATGGTAAATGCGGGCCTCGACGACATTCTTGGGCATCTTCCCCGTCTTTGTTGGAGAGCAAAAGCTGATGCTTGGCTCCTCTTCGCTCATGCCTCGGTCAAACCTAAGCATGCACGGGCATACCGACTCAATGGTTCGCAAGGCGTCCGCCGCGACCTTTTCCTCGGTAAACATCTCCACGTCGATGCCGTTTTCTTCCATATAGGCACGGTTTTTACGTTGAAGCTCTAGCCGAGCCGCAGCCTCCCCATCTCCACGCTGTTCCCAATTTCCGGAGTCGGCGACATTTCGATCGAATGTAGAATCAACGGAACATGGCGCTTGCTGTTGAGTCTGATCACTGTCGCCGAGACGCCTTAGCTCGGAGCGTCTCATCAGTAGTGTCACAATATCAAACAGCCAACCAAATCCAAAAAGGCCAAAGGTAAAGAGATATAGAAAGAAGCTACCCCACATCCGTGCATACGCCCTATGAGCGCCCGACCACCCAAGAAGGAAGCATAGCAAAAGCGCCTTGTTTGCCCTGTCAACCGACGTAATCTCTCGAGTGAGAGATTTCTGTTCAGGCTTCGCCAAAGGTGTAATTTCATGCGATGAAACAGTAATTGAGGACGTCCTTGACGCCGAGCTCCGAGCGCCTGATTTAGCAACGGCGCGAGCGACATCCCCAACTCCGACGGTCGTTCTGCTGTATACGGCATTGTAAGCAGCCTTCTTCGGATTTTTGATCCACCCCATGCCCTTCTTACCATAGCCGGGGATTATCGCCCGCTTTACCGCGCGCTTCGCTCTGCCGGTCGTTCTTGCCTTGAGTGATGTCTTTAGATTCGGCTTACGCAGCCCGACCTTTACCATATTTCTACTCCATCCCCTCGGAACCCCACACCGGGGTGCACGAGCACGCCTGGGTCTCCCCGTTTTCAAGCGCCCCGTGTTTGCCTAATGTTCACGCCCTTTCGGACTCTAATCCCCAGCTGCCATTCTTGATAATAAAAAAGGGCCCCAAATGGGACCCTTCTTCAAAGTCATACTGGCGGAGAGCTGGGGATTCGAACCCCAGATGCCCTTTTGGGGCATACTCGCTTAGCAGGCGAGCACCTTCGGCCTCTCGGTCAGCTCTCCGTAACAGCCGTTCTATAGTAACCAAACAGCCGAAGTTGGGCAAGGGGAATTTTGAGGCGTTTCCTCTTTTACCTCTCTTTTACCAGTAAACGTCTCAGTCAATCATCTCAACCTGTAACATCTGCAGGCCGTAATCCCCTCCAGATGTTACAGGTTGAGACAAAGATACAAGGACGGCCCCAGCGACAGCGCGGACAGCCCATTCTTTATTAGTCCTCTCGAACGGTCTCCAACAGATAATCGCGCATGTACGGAATTGCAAACGAAACACAGCCATAGCCCGCGGGCTCAATCAACCCCGCATCGATCAGACGCTTGCGATATGACCCAACTTTGTTCGCCGACAAACCCATCTTCTTGGCGATATCGCCGTTGGCGATATCGACGCCCTCGCATTGAGCCATCGCCGCGAGATACTGAAACTGCCGTTCCGACACCCTGCGCAGCGCTGGGGCAATCACCATAGCATTAAAGCTATCAAGAGCCGCCTGGATACCCTTACGAGCCGCCTCTTCGCTCACGCTCTCCGCCCCACTGCGCGCAGCAACCTGCCAAGCGTAATATCCGACCAGCTGGACCATAAAGGGATAGCCTGCCGAAGCTTTTGTTAATAGCACAGCGGCACCTTTGTCGAGCTCCTTGCCCGCTCGTCTCATCGTATCCTCAAACGATCCGCCAACTTCAAAATCGGAAAGCCGAGTAAGTTCAACATGTTTGGCTCGCTGAAGGAACGTCAACGTATCATCCACCACCACGCCATCTACCGATGTCGGCAGCCCGGCGAAAGCGAAAGCGACATTCGCTCCTTGGCGGATCAAGAGCTGCATCTCATTGTCTAGCTCGCGCATTTCCTCAGTTGAGGCATCCTTGATCTCGTCGAGCGTAATGAGCAGACCACCGCGCTTCGCAGCATCGTACATCGCCTCGCCCAGATGAGAGGCCGACTTCGACATCTCCATGGAGCCAAGGCTGACCCCTAAAATCGATGGGGAAATCGAGATTGACTCAAGACGAACGTTTCGCTGCAGAGCCTCGAGGATTCTATTGCAAAAACCAGCATTGGAGGCAACGTCAACGACCTCGAATCCTTTTTTGCGTGCAAGGTCACCCAATGCATTAAGGAGCACCGTTTTACCTGTGCCTCGGACGCCCGAGATGCGCATGAGTCGATCGGGGGCACCAGGACCATTCTCAAGAGCCTCGGCAAAGTCATCCAAAACAGCGTCCCGTCCGATAAGCTCAGGCGGATTCATGCCCGCCGTTGGCTTAAAGGGGTTAACAGCTTTCGTCATTCTGCCCTCCTCTGCTAGTTTTAACAACTTTAACAAAGTTTAGCAACTTTAGCAGAGTTTAACAGTTTTAGCAGGCTCGGCGGCTTTATGCCTTACCGATCCTGCCGGGTCCTCCCGCCCGCGCCGATACAAATAGCGCGGTGCGGCCCCTCTATATCGCCCCTACCCCAGCGAGCGGTTGAGGGAGCCGAGCTCGTCGTTGCCCATGGTGCGCCA
>UQWG01000070.1 GCA_900544645.1 uncultured Collinsella sp. | reverse complement strand
AGGAACGTGGCGATGGCCTTCATGGCCTGGTAGCCGATGCTCAAAAACGTGACGCCCACAAACATGTACAGGTCGTTGAGGCCCAGGCCGATCACCGACAGGATGGTGAAGATCGTGAACTCGCGCTTGCGGCTCATGCCTTCGCGGTGGTCGAACACGTACTTCATGCTGAGCCAGTAGTTGACCACGACGGACGTGATAAACGAAACCGTGGTGCTCATCAAAAAGTCGAGGTGGAACAGCTCGACGAGCGCAATGAGCATGCCCCAGTCGATGCCAAAGGAGATAAGACCCACGACAGCAAACTTGAGGAACTGCTTGGTATGAGGTTGTGCCAGCGCCTTGCGCACGTAATCACATCCAATGCGTTGATGAATCGAGCAGAGGATACTTTAGAGCTTTTACAAGGGAAACGTAAGGTCTTTGCCAAGAACTATATGAACTCGCCAAATTTTCAAGAGCTAATCCGCAAACGTTGAAAATTTGCCCGTAAACGAGCGGCACCCACGGACGATACTGCGCTGAGTGCACGTCGTCCGTGGGCGCCGTAATGCTGCAGGGGTTTCGAGCTATTTTGTCTCGTCGCCCTCCAGGAAGATTTTTCGGGTCACAAAGTTGTAGACCATGACAAGCGCGGTGGCGCAGATCTTGGCGATATTGGCCTCGAGTCCCAGGCCGGCGTTGAGCGCCAGCACGATGCCGTCGTTGAGCACCAAACCGATCACGGACAGCACGACAAAGATGATGAACTCGCGGCGGCGGCTCATGCCTTCCTTGTGCGCAAACACGTACTTCATGCTTGCGAGGTAGTTAAAGATGAGTGAGATGATAAAGCCGCTGGTGTTGGCGATTAGGATGTTGAGGCCCAGACCGTAGTGGAGCAGATTCATAATGCCAAAGTCGATAACCGTGGCAATGACACCGACGACGCCAAATTTCATGATCTGCGCAAGGAGCTTTTGCATGGTACCTGCCTTAAGCTGGCGCCGAAGCGCCGCGGGGATGACAAACTCAGCAAGTTTAGCCAATCCCCGCGGGTGGTGCTAGGCGCGCTCCTCGATAGCACCGTTTCTATACGCATCGAGCAGCTGACGCAGGTCTTGGATTTGGCTACGGATCTTGGCGCCAGTATCGGTGTCGCTCACCATGCGGCGACGGTCCGCTTGGTCAAGACGGTTGGTCTCGCTTTCGATGTCCACGTTGCGCGTGAGTGCCTCGGCAACCGTCGTAAAGGCCCGGTGCGACTTGAGGCGGCAGCCGCGCGAGCTCGAGATGAGCGTATAGCCGGCGATGCCCGTCTTGGGATGGTAAGCGCGGCAGAAGCCGCCATCGATGACCAGCAGCTTGCCCTCGGCGCGGATGGGCTGCTCGCCCTTGGTGGTTTTAACGGGCGTGTGGCCGTTGATGATGTGGCCGGTCGGCGAGCATGCCATGGGCGCGACGCCAAACTCGCGCATGATGTCATCGCAGACCGAGGGCGACTTGGTAAGCGTGAAGTACGGATCCATCGGCTCGACCCAGGTGCTCTTATCGGCGATATAGGCGCGCTCAAAGGTACGCACTAGGCGTCCACTGGCGGGCGAGTTAAAGCCAATCCACAGGTACCACATCCAGTCGAGGGCGTCGCGGTCGCCCACGCGCCAGGCGCGGCGGGCGATGTGGTCGCAAAAATCGAGATAATCGCGGCCAGCGTGCCAGGTGCCCAAGCAGTTCATGCTGCTAAAGGTGCCGTCTTCGTTGAGCGGCACGCAGCCATGGAACAGCAGGTTGCCGTTGGTGACCTTGTACATCGAGCCGTGGGAATAGAGGAAATCGATATGGCGATGCAGGTGATCGGCGGTGACAAACTCGGACACGAGCTTGTCGATGATGTGCTGCTCCTGGGGCGTGAGCGTATAGGGGTCCGCCGGGTCGACGGTGGGGAAGTCGTTGGTCGTGAGCGGCCACACGCTGCCGTCGGCGAGCGTGACCGTGCCGGTGTCGTGTTCGATCTTGTCGAGTAACAGGCGGTTGGTCATATCGAACTCGGGGTGGCGCTGGATAATCTGGCCCTCGAGCTTAAAGAGCAGCACGTTGATGGCCTTGATCAGCGGGGTGATGGACTCACCGTCGGTGTAGGTGGCATCGGCAAAGGCGACAAGCTCACGTAGCGAGATGCCGTAGTCGTTCTCCAGGATCTCGTAATTGTCGTAGCGTAGGTTGTTGCGCAGCACCGTGGCGATGCAGGCGGGCTCACCGGTCGCAGCGCCCATCCACAGCAGGTCGTGGTTGCCCCACTGGATGTCGAGTGAATGGTAGGTGAGCAGGCGGTCCATAATCTTGGCCGCGCCGCCGCCGCGGTCGAAGATATCGCCCACCAGGTGCAGGTGGTCGACGGCCAGGCGCTTGATGAGCGAAGCGAGCGACTCGATAAAGTCGTCGGCGCTTGCGGTCTCCAGGATGGACTCCACGATGCGCTCGTGATAGCGCACGCGATAGTTATTCTCGTCCGGGTGCGTGTGCAACAACTCGTCGATGATATAGGCGTAGTCGCGCGGGATGGCCTTGCGCACCTTGGAGCGCGTGTAGCGGCTTGAAAGCGAGCGAGCGACCATGATGAGCTGGTCAAGCATCGTCTTGTACCAGGTTGGCGAGTCCTCGCGCTGGCTGCGGACCAGCTCGATTTTCTCGCGCGGGTAGTAGATGAGCGTGCACAGCTCGCCCTTTTCGTCAAAGGAGAGCGTGTCGCCAAAGATCTCGTCGACATGTTCGCGCACGACGCCCGAGCAGTTATTGAGGATGTGCATAAAGGCTTCGTACTCGCCGTGCACGTCGCTCATAAAATGCTCGGTGCCCTTGGGTAGGTTGAGGATGGCCGAGAGGTTGATAATTTCGGTAAACGCGGATTGTTCGGTGGGGAACTGTCTCGACAGCAGGCGCAGATACTTGAAGTCTTGCGGGTTGCGATCGAATGCGACCATGAAACACCTTCCGATGGGGCTGGTAAAACTGATGAAACAGCGTCAAACGTTTATCAGTATGCGCCGCTTTTGTTTCGATTTTGCGCCAGCGGCTGAATTGTCGGCTGAACGGTTTGGTAAATCGATTTAGTTGAGGTAGATATGGCGGTTGAGTGGAGACGACAGAGGATGTTTTCTCAGATATTTATGCGTGGAGTCGGTGGAGACGATGGTGGTAAAGATGTTCGCTATTTTTGGTTCGATTTGGTAAATAGTGGACATATGTACCGTATGTAGGCTCACTGTGCGATAATTTGCGCAGCAATGAGTAAGGAGCCTCATATGAGTGATTTTGTCCTGACCTGTGAATCCGCCGCCGACCGAACCCGTGAGTTCTTTGCGTCGCGCAATATCCCTGTCGTGTGTTTTCATTACGAGATCGACGATGTTGTCCATACGGACGATCTGTATCAGTCGATTACGCCGGACAAGTTTTTTGCCCAGATTGCCGCGGGCGCCATGCCCAAGACGTCTCAGGTGAGCGTGGGTGAGTACGAGGAGTTTTGGGAGCCGTTTGTTGCCGAGGGTAAAGACGTGCTGCACCTGACGTTGTCGTCGGGTATTTCGGGCACGTATGGATCGGCCTGCGTTGCGGCGCAGATGCTCGCGGATCGCTATCCCCAGGGCGGCAAGGTGCGCGTCATCGATTCGCTGGCGGCGTCTTCGGGCTTTGGCCTGTTGCTGGAATATGCCGCCGACGTGCGCGATAGCGGGGCCTCACTCGACGAGACGGCTGCCTGGATCGAGGAGCACAAACTCAACCTGCACCACTGGTTCTTCTCGACCGATCTGTCGAGCTACCTACGAGGCGGTCGCATTTCGGCTGCGAGTGCGATCATCGGCACGGCGCTTAAGATTTGCCCGCTTATGACGGTCGATTGCGATGGCAAGCTGTCGCCACGTGAGAAGATTCGCACTAAGAAGCGCGCGATTTCCGAGATGGCCAAGACCATGATGGCACACGTGCAGGACGGTGCAGATTATTCGGGTAAGTGCATCATGTCGCAGTCGGCGTGCCGCGAGGATGCCGAGGCGGTCGCGGCGCTGATCGAGGAACAGGTTCCGCAGCTTAAAGGCAAGATTGAGATCAATGACATCGGTACTCTGATTGGCTCGCATACCGGACCTGGTACGGTGGCGCTCTTCTTTATGGGCGACAAGCGCGTGGATTAATTTGCCCCATCACGTCGCTGCATGTTTGTTCAAGCGAAAACGGCCCGCCTCACGTTTGTGGGGCGGGCCTTGCTGTTGCGGCTAGCGTTTCTTTCCGCGGAAGAAGAAGCCGTGCAGTGATGGTTTGAGGCCGCGATTGGCGCGATGCTCCTCGACGCGCTCGTGGATCGAAGCGACGCGCTCGATGACTTCGTCGGGAATCGGCACGTCGGGATTCATGTTCTCGACTTGGCTGACCTCGGCGGCGGCGACCTGGTCGATAATGGGCACATCGTCGCGCGAGATGACAGGTGTGGCGTCTTCCTTCATCTTGCGATAACGCTGCATCATGTCGGTCTGTAGCTGCTGGGCCGAAGGCGGCGTCCAGATGATGGCGTTGGCGCCGGCGGCGATGGTTTCACGGATGCTCTCGGGCGTCTTGCCGCCCGGTGCGATGAGCGGCAGGTTGGGATAGTGCTCGCGCAGCTCGCGTAGGACCTGGGGCGTGTTCTTGCCGGCGGCGATGTTGAGAATCTTGGCTCCGGCGCGCACCTTGGCGTGAGCATCGTCGTCGCAGCGAACGACCGTGGCGATGACGGGGACGTCGGCGATGTTGGTGATGTGCTCGACCATCTCGGCAGTGGCGGGGGAGTTGACCACGCAGCCCGCCGCGCCCTGCATCTCGGAGACGGCTGCCATCTGCACGGAGCGCTTGCCGGTGGTGGTGCCGCCGCCCACACCTACAAAGACTGGGCACTCGGCGACGGTCAGCAGCGCCTGCGTAATGGCCGGCTGCGGCGTGAAGGGGTAAACGGCAAAGACGGCATCGGCGTTGGAGTTGCGGATAACCGCGACATCGGTGGTGTAGATGAGCGACTTGATGCGTCGACCGAAGAGCGTGAAGCCGCTGGCCTCCTCGATCTCGTCGGGCATGCGAAGGGCCGCCTTGCGCAAACGCCCGTCGATGGGCAGCGGTTCCATGGGGAGCAGTCCGTTGGGGGTCACGGCTACCTGGGGCTCGGTGAACTCGTCTGCGAGCTCGACCTCGGAGAAATCGACCGAGGCGACGATGTCCTCGTGAACCTCGGCGGGCACATCGATGGGAGCTTGGTCGTTTGCCGCGGCAGGCGTGTCGAAGGAGCTGGTGCCGACGAAGGCGTCGACGCGCTCATTTAGATCGTTGAGGGTATCCATGGAGGCTCGATTCTATGTGATGACGGCCGGCGCTATACAGCCGGAATAGCGA
>UQWG01000069.1 GCA_900544645.1 uncultured Collinsella sp. | reverse complement strand
ACCGGCAGGCGTCGCAAGACCGCGACGAAAATCTGCCGAAAGCAGCGCCAACACCGCGCACATGCCCGCCGGCATCGCCGCGACCATATGCGCCGACATGCGAGCCTGCGACGTCTTGACATCCAGGCGGCGCTTGAGCTCAATGCGCTCCCCTACCATGCTCGACGCCTCGGACAGCAAGTCGGCAAGCGGAGCGCCGGTGCGCTGTGACACCTTAAGCGCCAAGGTCACAAGCGAAAGACCGGGGGCGTCGATGCGCACGAGCAAGTCATCGAGCGCGTCGGTCGCCGAGATACCGCAATCGATCGCCGCCGCCACCCGCAAAAACTCGGTATGCACCGGTTCTTGCGCATGAGCGCCCACAAAGCGCATGCCCTGGGCCAGCGAATGTCCCGAGGCAAGCGACATGGAAAGTGCGGTAAACGCCTCGGGCATGGCCTCTTCTGCATCGTGTTGCTCGCGCCGGCTCTCAAAGCCATCCCGAGCGGCGCCAGCGGCAATCGGAGCAACAAGTCCCAAGGCAAACCCGAGGGGCGATAACGACACCATCGTTAGTAAAACGCTGCAGACACCGCTCGATAGCAGTAGAAACGCCAAACGCCCCGAAGCATCTTCAATCACGAGGCCAAGGCGATGCGCCGGAGCCAGCGATGCCCACGAACGGGCGATCTTTTTCAGCAGATCGTTTTCCACCAGCTCACGCGGCAGCTTCTCTGCCACCGTCTCGAGCGCCTGACGCGCCAGCTCCGCCGGCGGCACCTGCGGCACACGAGGTTCCGCCCCGCACGCCGTCGCAACAGAAAACCCTGCCAAACCCCCTACGACGAGGGGCACAGCGACCTCCATTCGTCCACCTCCTCTTGTGTGAGCGTCCCCGACCGCAGGCCTTCTGCGATAAACGGCGGCTCGCGGTCAAGCGCCCAGGTGCGCTCGGCGGTATCGAAAGTCACATAGCGCTCGAGCTCTACGCCGCCCGACGCGGCGCGACGCACCCCCGAATACGAGGAGACGAAGCGCCTGCCATCGGCGTGGCGCTCGGACATCACGATGCCGTCGAGCGCCATGGCAATCTGCTCCTCGATGAGCTCGCTCGGCAGATCGATGCCATAACGTGCAAGCAACGTCAGACGCACCACGGTCTCCTGTTCTGAACCCGCATGAAGTGTGGTGAGCGACCCGTCGTGGCCCGTATTCATGGCCTGCAACATGTCGCAGCACTCGGCACCGCGCACCTCGCCCACCACGATGCGGTCGGGGCGCATGCGCAGGGCATTGGTCACCAGGTCGCGGATCGTCACCGCGCCCTCGCCCTCAATTGAAGCCTCGCGCGCCTCTAGGCGCACCACGTGCGGATGATGCGCAAACTTGAGCTCGGCAGAGTCCTCGATCGTCACGATGCGCTCGCCGGTGGAAATCTCGCATGACAGCGCGTTGAGCAGGGTGGTCTTACCAGATCCCGTGCCTCCCGCAACCGCCAGGTCCTGTCGCAGCGACACCGCGCACGACAGCAGCTGCGCATACCAAAGCGGCAGTGACCCCAGCCCCACAAGCTCGTCCAGCGAGCAGATGCGGTCCGAGAACTTTCGGATGGTGAGAATCGGTCCGTCAATCGCCACAGGCGGAATCACCGCGTTGACGCGATAGCCCGTTTTAAGGCGAGCGTTGACGATGGGGCTGCGCTCGTCGATACGGCGGCCAAGTGGCGAGATGATGCGGTCGATAAGCACACGGATCTGCTCATCATCCTCAAACGCATGCTCGATGGGGTGCAAGACGCCGCCGCGTTCAAAGAAAGCCGAGCGGCAGCCGTTGATCATGATCTCGGTAACGGTGTCGTCCTCGATGAGCGGCTGCAACGGCCCCAGGCCCACCACGTCATCCAAAATCTCGTCGATGATGGTCTCGCGTTCGGACGTCGCGAGATCGGTCGGTTCCTCAACATTGAGCGCCGCCTCCACCGCGGGACGCAATTCCGAGCGGGCAAGCGCCGGGTCGATATAGGCGCTGATACGCGCCACTTCGTCGTAACCCATGCGGTCCATCACAGCGCGCTTGGTGCGTCGTTTCACCGCGCGACGACGCCCCGCATCTACAGGCGCTGCAGCCGCTGCAGCGCCGGCAGCCTTAATCCTCGTTTGCAGGCTCATCGCTGATCACCCTCGCGCGACCAGGGAAGGCGGATACGCGGGCGTTCGGTGCGCGTTGCACGGTCGGCGACCATATCGCTCCAAGGGCCGACGGCGCACCCCAGTTCCACGAGCATCTCGCGCGTGGCCTCGCGCACGCTGGTCGCGAAAGCGCTCGTCTGACCCACTGCCTCGTCAGCGCGCCCAAACGCCATGAGCGCGGCGAGATCCTGCCCGCCATCGGCGATACGAATCTTTGAGCTCAACGCACAGGCAATCTCAAAGCGCATGGCGACGTCCTCGTCTGCCCCGCGCGCACCGAACCGGTTGAACACGGCGCTCATGCGCGTGCGCGGCACACCTACTCGACTTGCCAGTTCAATGACGCGCGATGCCGATGTCGCGGACGACACCGCCGCATCGCCAACGACCAGGCAACGGTCGCTCGCCGCCACCGCAGCCGCCACGGCGTCGCCCCAAAAGACCGAGGTATCGATAAAGACCACGTCGGATTCGCGACGCAGGACATCAAGCAATAGCTCCACCGGACGTGCCATGAGCTCGGCTTGCTCGGGTGCCGCGACGGGACCCCAGAGCGTAACGCCCGGCGCCACGCGCATCGATGTGGCTACGATATCCGGCTCGGTGAGCGCGCCCGCCGCCGACGGCTCGATAAGTGCCGCCATATCGCGCGGAGCATCGACGCCTAACAAGTCGTAAAGGTTTCCAAACATCAGGTCCAGGTCGAGCACGGCGGCACGCAAGCCCAACAGCGACGATATGTGTGCCATGGTGGCAACGATCGTCGACTTGCCGCAACCGCCCGAACCCGAAATGGCGCAGATGACCGGAGCTCGATGCTGCGGAGCGGCAGCGTCTGCCGGCGGCATCGGAGGCGGCGGGGCGGGCGTCGGCGACAGCGTCCCCGTCTCCCCCGCCGCAACCACACGCTGCGTCCAAGCCGGCATGGCAGCTTGTTCGGTCTGCAAGGCAGGCTCGTTCTGTGCAATCTGCTCATGCTGCATCAGCGACAACTCGCCGCACCCGGCAAAGCCCTCAACTTCGTCGAGTTCATCCGCCAGATTCACGCCGTGCACGTATCCCATATCTACAGCCGGGGAGTCGCCAGCATGCTGTGCCGGCCCTCCAGCGTCATCGTATACAAGGGGGTTCCGGGGGCGCCGACCATGCTCGGCTTCCGCTTTTCCATAATCATCAACACGCGGGCCTCTTGTAGCGCGAGGCGCCCCGGGTTCCCTATCAACAAAAGCATCGGGCTCAATCGTCATGCGCCGATCGGAATCAACCGCTCCCTCGCCCGCGCGCCCGTTGCCGCATATGCTGTGCGCAGCGATGACCTCGGTCGCCCCCGCGCGAAACAGTCCCTCGATATCCGACGGATCGAGCGCTTCTATCAACACGACCACGCGACTCACGCGGCCTTCGGCCGTCAGGCGCGCAACAGTCTTGCGCACATCTTCGATATCAAACAGAGACGCCGCGATGATGGCAGCCCCGCGGCGCGACGGAAACGCCCGCGCCATGGAAATCAGCCCGTCCAGGTCACCCACGCGAAGCACCTGTGCACCCGCATCACGGCCCTCGACTTCCCGCTGCAACAGCCCGTAATCGCCGCACGCGCAGCACGCAAGCCAGATCGCCTTCATCACTCGTCGCCTCCGCTCTTTTTGCCGCGCGCCGTGGCGGGAATCGTCAAGCTGACCGTTCCCTTGCCCGAGGCTCCCAGCAGTTCCTTGACGTCTTCGGGGTCAGCCGCCAGCGTCACCCATTCGATCTTGCCCTCGCGCGTGGCACCGGAATCCTCACTGGTATCGATCACGTGCGCGCCGCACAGTCGATCGGTTACGCCGTCTTTTTGCACATACACATCCACGTAGCTGCCCACGCCCGTGGCGCCGCCGACCGAGTGCTCGGCATCGACCGCCACCGAAACGGCGACTTTGCCCTTAGGCACCTCGAGCTTGTGGCTCTCGGCCTTGGTGTAGACATTGCAGATCACGGCGTTTTTGGGAATACGCGAAGTCGTCACGTCGCCGCGCACCTGGCGCAGCTCGGTCGCCGCGTCACGCGGCAACAGGCTCGTCAGCCATTCCTGGGTTATGACATTGGTCTCATCGAGGGTCTCGCCCACATCGATATCGCGCGCCGCGACGCATACCTCGACGCGATCGCCACCGTACTTGGCCAAGGTCTCAGCCTGGACCCGTTCGGCTTGCGAGCGGATCGACGAGCCGTAAACCATGCAGAGCAGAGCAGCGAGCACGCCCGCGACCAGACTGATGGCGATGCGCTTGCTCTTGTTCACGGCCGCTCCTCTCATGGCAGTGCCGGGCGAATGCCCGTACCACCATTGTCTGGGCGGTCAGAGTGCAAAGCGGCGCAATCGCGATCTTGGTTTTCGATGTCAAACCAATCGCTGACCAAAAGCTGACCAGCCCGTCAAGCTCATGGCAAGGTTTTGGTCAGCACGTCAGCAAGCTGCATGTTTCGAGGCTTTTCCGCAGCAAAAAAGCCGTCTCCCGAACAGTTGGGAGACGGCTGTCATAGGAAAAATCAATTACAGATGGACATCGGGATCGAGCATTTGAGCGCTCACGCGCATGGATGACGCCAGGTTTTGGAACGTTTCCAGACGCAGGCTGTCAATCTGCCCGGCGTCCTCGGCCTCGCGAACGGCGCAACCCGGCTCATGGGTATGTGTGCAATCGCCAAACCGGCACGCGCGCGATGTCTCGACAATCTCGGGGAAGGCGCGCGCCAGACCCCGCTCGTGACCCACGAGCGGTAGGCTGCGCAGGCCCGGGGCATCGGCGATCACGCCGGCGTCGCCCGGCAGCGCCACCATCACGCGCGCAACGGTAGTGTGACGGCCCTGGTCGTCGCGTTCGCGCACACCGCCGGTCGCCAACGTATCGTGGCCCAGCAGTGCATTGAGCAGCGTCGACTTACCGGCACCCGACTCGCCCAGAATCATGGCACAGCTCCCGGCGGGCACGCAGGCACGGACCTCGTCCAGGCCGCGGCCCTCGGCAGAGGACGTCACGATCACGCGCACGTCCGGACCCACCAGGCGGCGCACGCGGTCCAGATCGCGCTCGAGCTCCTCGGCATCGCAGCGGTCAGCTTTGGTGAGCACCACCACCGGCTCGGCATCGCAGTCGAGCGCCAACACCAGCGAGCGCGCCACGCGGTCGAGCAGCACCTCACCGGCACCGAGCGCCTGCACGATTAGCACGCTATCCACGTTGGAGCAGAGCACCTGACGCTCTCCGCGGGCACGGCCGCGCCAACGCTCAAAGCTCGTACGGCGCGGCAGCACGCACTCAATCACACCCATATCGTGCCCGGGAGCGCGGCGCACCGCCACACGGTCGCCCACAGCGGGCAGCAGGACCTCGTCCTCGCCGCGCGACTTGGCAAACCCCACGGCATGCTCGGCGCGAAAGGTGTCGTCGGCAGTGGCCACCAGCGGAAACCCGCGATCCAGGCGAATAACGGCACCCAGCTGCATCTGCTCGGGCTCCTCGGCATGTGCGCAGAAATCATCAAAGGCAGTCTGCTGGGCTTCATCGACCGGCAGGTCATCAAACGCCGGAACATCCTGCAGCGCATCGAGCCCCGGTACGCTCGCCAACAACTCCTCGGCAGACACGGGCGCTTCGGTCGCGAGTTTCCGACGACGGTCACGCTTAGCCCGCGCCCCCGTCGTCTTTTTCTTCGCTTTAGCCTTAGCCTTAGCCACAAACGCCTCCCAGCAGCCAAAATCACAACTGAGCAGGTATTTTAAATCAAAAAGAGCTGGCCGGGCAAAGCCCGACCAGCTCACATACTTTCCCTCAGCTCATCCTTGATTATCAACTTCATCCGAACACCTCCCACATTCATCCGCACATGTGCGGATGAATGTGGGAACCCGATACCCTGAGGG
>UQWG01000068.1 GCA_900544645.1 uncultured Collinsella sp. | reverse complement strand
TCTTATGGGAATAATTCAATTCGCATCACGTTGCATCTAAGCGGCTGTTTATACTTGGATATAAACACTAAGGAGGCAGCAATGCTTTGGAGCTATGTTCAGCTAGATGACGGCACTCAGTTTGCCTACTCAGAAACACGAGACGACGGGACCGTTCGCGTAGCCGTCGAGCGCCCGGTTGATTTTGGTTTTGACCATGCAGAATGCTTTCTACCTGCGGTCAAATGGTTTAACGTCGAAGGATTTTCTACTGACGAACTGGATTTTTTGACCGAGTTCGTTAGATCAAACGCTCCGTTTATCTTCGAGCTTGCAGAACGGCAAAAAGCTGGACCGGCGGTGACATAATGCCTCGAATTCTTGTTTTTGGACAGTTTGTTCTGTTCTTTTGGATCGCGGAAAACGGAGAACCCGTTCACATCCATGTAGGGGTAAAGAGGGCGGCTGCTAACTCGACTAAGTTTTGGCTCACTAAAAATGGCGGATGCACACTTGCGAACAACGAGAGCAAGATTCCGGCTAAGGATCTCAGGGATCTTTCAAAACTAATCACCATGAACCATCGATACATTTGTGACAAGTGGCGCGAAACCTTTGGTGATGATTCCCTGACATTCTATTGCTAAACCTCAATTGAGCCATAATTACGCTTGTCGACATATCCGCTGTCGGCTCTCGCGTGTTACCTCACTACGACGTTCATGAGGCATATCTATTTGGATCCTTCGCTCGTGGCGAGCAAACACCCGAAAGCGATATCGACTTGCGTCTAGTCTGCGACGACACGATGACGTTCGGCACGCTATATGAACTTTCGCTTGAGCTCGAGATGGAACTTGGGCGAAAGATTGACATAATCACCAACCCACCAGAGCTCATGCGCCCAGCCTTCCGCAAAAACCTCGAGCAGGATGAGGTGCGACTATATGAAGCGACGTAAACGGAACTTGAGCTAACGAGCATGGTTGCGAGGTTTCTAGGCACGGCTTGCATCGCTTCTCCTTCATTTATATGCTTGTTTTAGAGTTTGGCCGTAAGGCGCGACCAACGAAATCAAAAGAAGGCCTACCGAGAAGATCTTGGTCGCAGAGCACGACCAACGCAATCTAAAAAAATGCTCGCCGAGAAGACGCTTTCGATCGTTCTGGTTGGAGGCGTCTCTTTTTCATACGATATCGAGCCTGCAGTGGAGCCTGGAATAGAGTCGACGATTGTTTTTCGTAAACGAGTATCGCTCTAGCGATAGTATGTTAAGCTATCGTTAGAGCGATACCAATTAGGAGGCTCACATGGTACTATGGCATGGATCTCAGAAGATTATTGAGGTTCCCCAGTTTGGCCTGGGGAAAGTCCATAACGACTATGGACAGGGATTCTATTGCACAGAGAGCCTTGATCTTGCAAGGGAATGGGCGTGTTCGGGAGACGCCGATGGCTTCGCAAATCGATATGAACTCGATATGGCGGACCTCAACGTTCTCGACCTTTTATCACCGCACTATTCAGTTCTACATTGGATAGCGTTGCTCGTTGAGCACCGTTCCTTTCGTAAGGACACTGCTATCGCCGTAGGAACATGTGAATATCTCCACGACCATTACTTACCTAGTACCGAAGCTTACGATGTGATTAGAGGATGGCGCGCAGATGATTCGTACTTTAGCTATGCCAGGGCGTTTGTAAACAATACAATCACTGTCGAACAGTTGAGTCGTGCCATGAAGCTCGGCAACCTAGGGGAGCAGATCGTGCTCAAAAGCGAGCGCGCGTTTAAGAACATTCGTTTTGCTGGATTTGAACGTGCGCCGCAAGCTCTGTATGGTCCATTGGCCAAGGAGCGAGATGAGGCGGCAAGGGCGCAGTATCGGGAGTTACTTGCCGAAAACCCGTTTGAGGGGATTCGTATCGTCGATATCGTTCGAGAGGGGATGATGGGAGATGACCTGCGCCTACAGTGAAATGTATCTCGAGGACGCCATGAGAACGCTAGGTGAGGCAGTCGATTTCGCCCTCTGTGACCAAGGGTTGAATCCACTTGAATTGACGGCAATCCTTTCGAACTCTCTTGAGATGAAGCAATTTGAGCGCGGTGTGCCACGCGTTGTCTGCGGCATGTCAGGCGACGAGCTCGCGTGTGAAATTATCGCCCGTGCGGGACTAAAACCCGCCGAATGCAGGGCGATTTATCCCTTCGATCGTTCCCCGGAATACTGGGCGGGCTGGGTTTTGGCCTATACGCAATGGACGAGCTGCTTGGGTTTTAGCGACCTATTCGAAGTCGCCCCGCTCGATTGGATTATCGGGTCGTACCATCCGCTTCACGAAGCACCCGAAGATAAATTCGCTGAGCTTGTCATCAATAAATGGAACAAGGTCCAGGCAGACAGAAAAGGTCTCAAGGCAGCGCGTAAGGCGACCGGACTGACACAAAAACAGCTCGCAACCCAATCGGGAGTTAAACTCCGCGCTATACAGCTATACGAACAGAACCAGCTCGACCTGCGCCGCGCCTCGGTCTCCTCGGCATTGGCGCTCGCAAATGCCCTAGACTGCGCCATCGAAGACCTCATCTGGCAACCGATCGCTCTGGAGTACGATTCGCAGACTATTTCGTCTGTAAAGCTATAGAGGAGTCAGACATGCCTTGGAGCTATGTTCAACAAGATGACGGCGCTGATTGCGTTGCTCAAGAAGATCAATCAACTGCGCACGTGGCAAATTCAGCATCACCGATTTTGCTCGACGGCGTCACGTCGATCGACGAAGCTATTCGGCTGACCATTGAGGGTATGCCCAACGCACTGAGGCTCTTGGAGAACTCATGATGGCGAACACGAAGCGGGGCACGCATCCGTTCGCGCCGCTCGTGCTCGACGATGCCGGTTCGCTCGAAGCTATGGCCGCGGCTGTGATGCGTCTACACAGCACGCTGATGACCGTCGGGCGCTGCTATACGACCGACGCCGCGGGCGACCGTGCCGCACTTGAGCTTGGACGCGTCGAGTCCGTGCTTGCGGGTGCATTCTGTACGATATTCGGCCAATCGCCGGCCGATCGCTTCGCAGAAATCTTTGACCAGGTTACCTACGTGGCCGATCACATGGTTAAGGACCACATCTTTGAGGACGGCAACAAACGCACCAGCCTTGTCTTTGCATTGTCCGTCCTAAGGTTCGCCGGCACTCCGGTCATACTGTCCGACAGCTCCGAGCCCAAAGATAACCAGTACTACGCCTGGATCCAGGACCTCGTTTCCGGAATCCGCTATCGCGCCGATCTCGCGGAAGAGCTTAGGCGAAATTACGTTGTGTGTCACGACTGCGCTTCGCCCGTATAGAATCAAACCATCCGCACGCTGGTAATTGAATGGATTGGACACCGCATGGAACTCCCCAGCACTCTTTGCAGCAATGTGTACGACTTCGCGTTTTGCCCCGAGCCCTGCTACGACCGTCTGGTCGACCTCGCCGACCCCGAGGACTGGGGTCCCAGCAACCGCATCCTCAAAAACTACCTGTCGTTTTCGTTTAGCCGCGCGGTGTTCCTCACCGAGCGCGACGTGGACCAGACCGCACCGTCCAACCTGCCGCTGGTGTTTGACGACGACCGCTGCCTGTTTAACACCGGCCTGTACACACGCCGTTACGAGACTATCTACGGCCTATTTGAGCCCAACACCAAGCCCGATGCGCGCCAGCGCTGGTTTTTGAAGGGCTTCTTTAAGGAAAGCGACCCCATGCTGGTCTCGTTTGAGTACCTGCCGTGCCGCGTGCGCTTTGCCGAGGACCCCTCCGAACTGGTCTTTGACTACCGCCTTCCCATCCGCTCCAACATCGACCACATTCTGGGCGACGAGGAAAACCTTACGCGTATTCCCGCCAGCCTGATGGGGGAGGGCAACTCGCTGCTGCTGCGCCGTGCCTTTGAGGGCGCCGTCGTCGAGGCCGCCCGCCGCGCCGCAGCCAACTACACGCTCGCGGTGCCGCAGTTCTACGGCGGCCGGATCCAGCTACTCCTACCGCTGTGCCTGACCGGCGACAAGCCCGAGCTGGCGCTGACCATCCAGCGCGAGGATGGCTTCTACGCCGCGCGCACCTGTCTCACGCTCGACATGGCCTACAACAACGCACGACTTATCTGCCGCCCCGAGACCTCGTGGATAAAGCGGTAAATGGTGGTTTAGCTGCTGGTTTGCTGGTTAGGGCGCTTGCCATGGCACGGCCGACGCCCACGAATTTACAATCGAGGGCAAAAAGTTCTTGGTAAACCACGCGCGGCTATGATAGTATCTCTTTTGCCGAAAGGCGACGGGCGATTGGCTCAGGGGTAGAGCATATCCTTCACACGGATGGGGTCACAAGTTCGAATCTTGTATCGCCCACCATCTAAAGCATAGGTCAGAGGTGTTAAGCCTCTGACCTTTTTCTTTTTGACACCAAATCTGACACCAAAATCGAATCGATAATTTTAAACGCGGTTCTAGCTGATTTCTCCTGAACTGGCGTCATCGCGCGTTTTGCATAAAGCTCATGCGATCTTTCATTGAATTTGCCATGGGATTCACGCACAAATGTGGAGATAGGGACCACGGCCCCAGAACGCCTGCCAGCAGATTTGTGCCACACGGCGATCTTTAGGCGAAATGCGTCAAGCTATTTGTCGGCATTTGGTCAGCTTCCGGTACTTACCGGCATGATGCCGCCATTGATAATCGGTCTACCTGCAAACATAACGGCACGCAGCCAAAGCTAGGGGAGGCCCATATGGACGAGATCGTCTGCGCAAACACCGCATTCCGCTACTGGCGCTGTCCACCGCAGGTCCGTGACCTCTACCCAAGACTGCCAAGCCCTGAAGACGGCTGGCGAGCCCTATCTCAATCGCCCTTTGTAGTCGACGTCCTCAAGACCCCGATTGTTACCGCAACAGTGCCAGGTGGCGTTAACTACCATTCGGGATTACGGACAACAATCCACTGTGATGATACTTCGGGGGTTGATAGCACGCTGGAAACCACGATGAGCTTTAGGGTTACCAATCCACTTGCGACGCTATTCACCATGGCGCGCTTTATGTCTCCAACCGATCTTGTCCTTGCCATGTACGAATTTTGCGGATGGTTCTCAGTCTTTGAGCCCACCGTAGCAGCAGAAGCGGAACTAGATAAAGCCAATGACGCTGCCGAGAATGCAACCACCGAATCCCTCTTTGACCTCGATGAAAGCCAAGACGAACCACAATGGAAACGCGTTTATGCGCGCATAAAAGTCAAAGAACAGGCAAATGCGAAGGGGTCCAACGGACAAAAGAAAATGAAGGAGGTCATAAGGCTAAAGGGCACTTCGCTCTGGATGAGGAAGCCGCTCATCGAATTACACGAGCTTCATGAGTACGCCAGTAAGATGAAAAGACGAAAGTGGGGTACGAAGTTTTACAACGCCGCTCAGCTGGTGACAGGTATAGCAGCTTCTCCGCTTGAGGTTGCAGGAATTTTATTGCTATCGCTTCCTCGCTCTCGCGGCGGTGCCGGCTTTCGAAACATATATATTAACGACCTTACGCCGCTTACCGCAGCGGCTCAGAGCATTGCGGGGCAAAGAGTCTGCTACGGGGATATCGTGATCGTGAATCCCACCATAATGAAGGCGGGCATCGTGGAGATTCAGGGAGAGGTCATCCACGGATCAGGCGCCGTGCTCGACCACGATGCCAAACGCATGACGGCGCTGCAAAGTATGGGGTATGACGTCTTCTTGGTTACGCAAGACATGCTTAACGATGCCGAGCAGCTTGATGCAATCGTGCGAAGTCTTTGCTCGCGCCTGGAATTGCGCTATAGGTGTAAAACTAAGGCGCAAAAGACGACGGAAATTGAGTTACGAGCCAACATCCTATGTAACTGGCTGGAAATCGGTCGTTAGACGGGTGCCCTGCTCACTTCCGGACGCCCTCGGTCGGCTGCCCGCGATGCCGCCGCCACGAAACCGGCCCATCTACTACGTTTAAGCCCGACCCCTCGACCATACCCCGTATTTCGCGAAAACCGCAGGCCGTCTACCTGCGATTTTATTTTTGCCCGAGGCGCCATGGTCGGGGGATGCCGGCCAAACGTAGTAGATGGGCCGGTTTCGTGGCGGGAGGCCCCGGGGGCTGTCTCTTATACACATCTCCGAGCCCACGAGACAGGCAGAAATCTC
>UQWG01000067.1 GCA_900544645.1 uncultured Collinsella sp. | reverse complement strand
AGGCGCCGCGCGCTCGGGCGGCGCGCCAGGGAGATAGTGGACGAGATAGTCGAGAAGCGCGGCCTCAAGAAGGAGTAACATCGGGGCTTGCAGCGACGGACCTCAGGACACTCTTACACCACGTCTGCGCGCGCCACCCGAATGCCTTTCACCCGATGAGCGCACAGCATTTGCATTGTTATCAAGTCGCGTCGCCGCCGTTCTGGTCCCTTGCCCGGCGCAAGGTGAACTTGCCATCCAATGCCAAGCGCACAGCTGCTCGCTCAATCAGGCTGCCGTAATCGCAACCAGCCAACACAGCCTGCCGCTCCTTTTAGAAGCCGGTATCGCACTCGCCCTTCGCGGCGCCGGATACGAAAACGAGGCCGCCGCCGACATGGTCTTTAAACCACGATCGAGCGGCGGCCTCGCAGCAGCCATTGAATATGCGTGCAGGCTCGTTGCCTAAAAGAACAAGCTAGAAACCAAAGCCAAAGCCCGTTCCGGTAATCGCCGAGTACATAAAGTAAACGTTGATCACGTTGAGGAACACACCCGTGATGCAACCGTTGCGCAGGTAGCGCTCGCACACGATGCGCGCCATGGCGGCGGAGTCATCATTGTTTTTAGCCTGGCGTCCCGCCGTAAAGTACGTCGCCACGCTCAGCAGCAGGTTGAGCACCGGCAGTGCCAGCAGCTCGTAGCTCTTGCCCCAGCGCGTCACCTCGCCGGCGGCGTTAAACTTCGTTGCCACCTCGGGACCAATGTTGGGGATCACAAACGCCGCTACCACCAGCGGAAGCACCGCAAGCACCAGCAGCGCGATACCCATGTAGCCGGCTTTTTTACCATATTTAAACATGCACGTCGTCCTTACACGTTAAAGCGGAAGTGCACGACGTCGCCATCGGCCATGACATAGTCCTTGCCCTCAATGCGTAGCTTGCCGGCGGCCTTGGCGCCCTGCTCGCCACCGAGCTCGATGTAGTCGTCATAGCCAATGACCTCGGCCTTAATAAAGCCGCGCTCAAAGTCGGTGTGGATGACGCCGGCGGCCTGCGGGGCGGTCGCGCCCTGACGAACCGTCCAGGCCTTGACCTCCATCTCGCCGGCCGTAAAGAACGACTGCAGGCCGAGCAGCTTGTAGGCTGCCTGCGCGAGCACGTCCAGACCGGGCTGCTCCAGGCCCAGGCTCTCCAGGTAGTCGGCGGCGTCCTCGGGATCGAGCTCGGAAAGCTCGGCCTCGATCTTGGCGCAGATAGGCAGCGGCTTGACGCCGTCGATGGGCGCCAGATCGTCGTTGAGCATATCCTCGTCCACGTTGGCCACATACAGGATAGGCTTCATGGTGAGCAGGAAAAGGCCCTTGGCGGCGGCGCGCTCCTCGTCGGTCATCTCCATGGATGCGGCGCGCTTGCCCTCGTTGAGCCAGGCAAGCAGGCGCTTGGCCACCTCGAACTTGGGCATGAGCTCCTTGTCGCGCTTGGCCTCCTTCTCGAGCTTGGGCAGCTGCTTCTCGAGCGTGCCCATGTCAGCCAGGATGAGCTCGGTCATGATGGTGTCGGCATCGCCGGCGGGATCGACGAACTCGCCCGTGCGGCCCACCTCACGCATGACGTTGGGGTCCTTAAAGTAGCGCACGACCTCGCAGATAGCATCGGTCTCGCGGATGTTTGCCAAGAACTGGTTGCCCAGGCCCTCGCCCTCGTTGGCGCCCTTCACCAGGCCTGCGATGTCGACGAACTCGACCGTCGCCGGCACAATGCGGCCGGGGTTGACGATGTCGGCAAGCTTTTGCAGGCGGCCATCGGGCACATCGACGATACCCACGTTGGGGTCGATCGTGGCGAACGGGTAGTTGGCGGCAAGGCCGGTCTTTTTGGTAAGCGCGGTGAACAGCGTCGACTTGCCCACGTTGGGCAGGCCCACGATACCGATGGAAAGGGACACGACAGCTCCTTTTGGTACAGGTACTTCAAACCGTATAAGTATAGCGCCGCCGCAGCATCCGGGCGAATCCGGACACCGCGGCGGCGCAAATGAAGCAGAGATGCGTGAGAGTTCGAGACAGCAGTCCTTACTTAAGCTCGGGCCAGAAATCCTTGTTGGCCTCGATGAGCTCGTCCAGGATCTGCTTAGCAACACTTGCCGAAGGAATGGTCTTGAAGAGCGTGAGTGCCTGCCAGAGCTTCTGGTAGCTGCCCTCGACCCAAGCCTGGACAACGAGCTTCTCGACGGAAACCTGCTGCTCCATCAGGCCCTTTTGGAACTGCGGAATCGGGCCCTGGCAGATCTTCTCAAAGCCGTTGGAGCCGACGATGCAAGGCACCTCGACCATGGCCGTCGGGTCGAAGTTGGGCACAGCGCCATCGTTGGGGACGATCAGCAGGAAGCGCTCGAGCGTATTCTCGGCCAGTGCGCAGGCAAGGTCAACGATGTAGTTGGCATGTACATCCGGCTCAAAGCCGCCGTCCTTGGCCGTACCCTTGGCGATGATGTCGCGGCAAGCACCAAAGACCTTCTTCTCGCGGCCGTCCATAACCTCATTGGCGCGAGTGTAGTTGGGGTCAGACGTCTCGACGACATAGTCCGGGTACAGGTAGTACTTGAGGTAGGTATTGGGAATCGTCTCGGGATCGACAGCATAGACATCCTTGGCCTTGCCGAAGGTGTGAATCCAGCTCTCCTCGACATGCTGCTCCTTACCGGCCTCGTGCTCGATGCCGTCCAGGTAGCCGTTCTTAGCCATGTGCTCCTTAATCTGCGGCATGAGGTCGTTGCCATCCTTGTCGTAGATTTTGCTCCACCAACCAAAGTGGTTGAGGCCGTAGTAGCTATACTGCAGCTCGCGACGATCCTTGATGCCGCACATACGGCTCATCTTATCCATGAGGTCGATCGGCATGTCGCAGATGTTGATGATGCGGCTGTTGGGGCGCAGCACGCGGCAGGCCTCGGCGACGATGGCCGCGGGGTTGGAGTAGTTGAGCATCCAGGCGTTGGGGCTGTACTTCTCCATGTAGTCCAGGATCTCGATGACGCCGCCGATGGAGCGCATCCCGTAGGCGATACCGCCGGCACCGCAGGTCTCTTGGCCAACGCAGCCGTACTTGAGAGGAATCTTCTCGTCGAGCTCACGCATGGCGTACAGGCCGACGCGGATGTGAGCAAGGACGAAGTCGGTCCCGGTGAATGCGGTCTCGGGGTCGGTGGTGTAGTTGAACTCAACCTCGGGAGCGTTCTCATGGAAGTAGATCTCGCAGGCCTTGGCCACGGTCTCCTGGCGCTCGGCGTTGTTGTCGTAGAAGGTCACCTTGTTGACCGGGAAGCGGTCGCGCTCCTCAAGCAGCATCAGAGCGATGCCCGGAGTGAAGGTAGAGCCACCGCCGGCAATGGTCACGGCATAGTTTTTCTTGGACATGATGTCCTCCTCATTCTGGCCGCTTGCTCAATCCATCCCCGCATGCGGCCTGTACGGTTTGGAATTGTTACCTAGAAGTGGAGTTTTTTATCTCTAGAATCGGCCTTGCAGCGCATACCGGCTCTGCAAGGCCGATTGTTTCGATGGACGATGGTTTACAGAAGACTCTCGAACTTCAGAAGACTCTCGAACTTTTCGCGAACCTGCGGGACGGTAAGGCCGATGATGACCTGGATTGACTGGCCTTGGACCACCAAGCCATGCGTACCGATCGCCTTGAAGGAAGCCTCGGGTGCAACGACGCTCTTGTCCTTGACGTTAACGCGCAGACGGATAGCGCAGTTAGTTACATCGATGATGTTATCCGTGCCACTGAGCAGATCGAGGATGTTCTCGGCAAGCACCAAGCGCTCGTCATCTTTACTCTGGGCGACCGATTTGCCAGCAGCACCGCCCTGCTTTTGCTTGTAGTCGGCCTTGGACTTGAGCTCGACCTCAACATCGTCATCCTCGCGACCGGGGGTCTTAAAGTCGAACTTGACGATCAGGAAACGGAAGACCACGACCCAAAGAGCGGTAAAGCACAGACCGACAAGGATGGAGATGGCGTACTGCAGACCGTGTGCGGCCCAAAGGGGCAGCCAGTCCCACGAGAGCATCGAGATGATGCCGCCGTCGAAGATGCCCACGACGCCAAGGAGGTTTTGAGCCATGCAGCCGAGCGCTCCGAGCACGCAGTGGACGACGAACAGGCCGGGCGCGATGAACAGGAAGGTGAAGTCAAGCGGCTCGGTAATACCGCAAAGCATAGCGGTAAGGGTGACCGGGATCAGCAGAGCCTTGACGCGCTGCTTGCGCTCGGGTTTGGCGGTCATATAAAACGCAATGGCGACGCCAAGCGAGCCGAAGACCTTAGTCCAACCAGGGCAGGTATAGGCAGCCCAGGGTGCGGCATCCTTAAGAGCAATGCTCGGATCGGCAGCCAGTTGGGGCAGGATGTTGGCCCAAGCAGCAAAGATGCCGCCGTTGACCGCCGCGTTGTCGTAATAGAACGGCGTATAGATAAAGTGGTGCAGGCCTGTAGGGATCAGCACGCGCTCGAAGAAAGCAAAGACACCCACGCCAAACGTACCGGCGGAAAGGATGAATCCCTGGAAGGCAGAGATAGCAGCCTGAACATGCGGCCACACCAGGCAGGCGATAAGAGCGACCGGAACCATAACGAAGAAACCGATCATATAGATGAACACGGAACCCGAGAACACGCCCAACCACTCGGGGAGCTCGGTGTCGAAGAACTTATTATGCAGCATCGTGGCGATACCAGAGATAATGAGCGCGCCCATGATGCCCATATCAAGCGTTTTGATGCTTGCGATAGTGGCAAGACCAGTACCGCTGCCCGCCTCGACAGAGTAGTCGACCCCAAAGACAGGGCCCCACTGCCCCAAGATTGTGCTAACAAAGTAGTTGAAGGTAAGGTAGATGGCCAAAGCCTCCATGCAGCAGCGAGCGTTCTGCTTGTTCGCGAGCGAGATTGGCAACGCTACGCAAAACAGCAACGGCATCTGGTTAAAGAGCGTCCAACCACCCTGGAGCAGCACATTCCAGCAATCAAACCAAAGATGGCCCGCAGTGGCCATCTCGCCAAAGATCGCCTCGGTGGTAAACAACGTACCCAGGCCGACGACGATTCCGGAAAATGCGAAAAGAATTGCAGGCGTGTACATTGCACCGCCGAAACGTTGTATCTTTTGCATCATGACGGGGAATCCCCCTCTCTTCATTCGGAGCGACTGCGGTTTTGGCTTCACTCGAGACCGCAGACGCGCCGTTTGCGTGTACCTCGTGCAATAGGACGGGTGGGCCCGCTTCCCTGACTTCTTGCGCTTCTATTTTTATCATATCACTTATCTAGACAAGTTAGCATAAATACTAAGGTCGGTAAACGGTTGATTATTGGCCGTAAACGGTATATGTCCAGTATTTACCCTGTTAAATCTGATATAGCTGATGGCTGCATTATAAATTTCTTTTCTACTTGTCTAGATGTGCTTGTCTATATCTATAGACATACCTATACTTCATTACAACATTCACCGCTACGTTAAGGAGTCACCATGAAAAGCGCGGTCTTCTATGGAAAGCACGATCTCAGGGTCGAGGATTCGACAAAACCGACCGTGGGCAAGCGTGACGTTCTGATCAACGTCAAAGCTTGCGGCGTCTGCGGTACCGACGTTCATATCTATGAAGGCGACAAGGGTGCAGCCGACGTTACCCCGCCCACGATCCTTGGTCATGAGTTTGCGGGCGTTGTCGAGGCCGTGGGCAGCGATGTCACCGGCTTTAAACCGGGCGATCGCGTGTGCATCGACCCAAACCATCCCTGCGGCTGCTGCGAACCCTGCCGCGACGGAATCAACCACTACTGCGAGCATATGACCGGTTACGGCACCACCGTTAACGGCGGCTTTGCCGAGTACTGCTCCGTCGATATGCAGCAAGTCTACAAGTTGGGCGATCACACCAGCTTTGAGCAGGGTGCTATGACCGAGCCCGTCGCCTGCTGCCTGCACGGCATCGATATGTGCAACATCAAGCCCGGCAGCACAGTTGTCGTTATCGGCGGTGGCATGATCGGTCTGCTCATGATGCAGCTTGCTAAAAACGCCGGCGCCACCAAGGTTGTCTTGCTCGAGCCCGTCGAAGGCAAGCGCGAGGTTGCGCTCAAACTCGGCGCCGACCTGGCAATTGATTCCATCCACGAGGACGTCCCGGCCCGCCTGAAGCAGGAGGGCGTCGGCAACGTCGATGTCGTTATCGAGTGTGTTGGCAAGCCCGTCACCATCGAGCAGGCCATCCAGATCGCCGGCCACAAGGCTACGGTCATGATGTTCGGCCTCACCAAGCCCGATGAGACAATCACCGTCAAGCCCTTCGAGGTCTTCCAGAAGGAGCTTGTGCTTACCTCGTCCTACATCAACCCTTATACGCAGCGTCGTGCGCTCGAGCTCATCGACTCTGGCAGGCTCGACGTATCCTCGATGGTCGCAAAGGTAGCTTCCCTCGACGAACTCGGCGCCATCCTGTCAGACCCAGCTCTGCGTGCCATGGGTAAATATATAATCGACCCCAGCAAGTAAATCGATCGACACCTGCGCGAGCAGTCCTCA
>UQWG01000066.1 GCA_900544645.1 uncultured Collinsella sp. | reverse complement strand
AGGCGCCGCGCGCTCGGGCGGCGCGCCAGGGAGATAGTGGACGAGATAGTCGAGAGGCGCGGCCTCAAGAAGGAGTAACATCGGGACTTGCAGCGACGGACCTCAGGACGCTCTTACACCACGTCTGCGCGCGCCACCGCACGAACACCCCTGTTTCAACTAATTTGGGCTCCTCGAGACCATGTAAACGTCCCACTCTCCCTTCCAAACACCCATCCGAGCCCCATCCCAATCAAAAATTGCTCAAAACGCATCCCAAGCTGCCCCAGATTTATACGTATCTGAACTAACTGTCCAGACCATTACGAAGCAGGCCTCTTGCCAGCCACAAGTGATCCGTTTTCCTCCGTCCCCAACGGATCAATAAGAAAAGAGGGGCTGTCCCGCGTTGGTGGGACAGCCCCTCTGGCATCGGTATGAGCGAAACGGCTCGCTAGTAGCCCTGGCCGTAGCCTTGACCCTGGCCCTGGCCCTGCTGGCCCAGCAGCTCCTCCAGATACTGGCGCAGCTGCTCGTCGGTAATACCGCCGTTGCCGGTGTCGGTCGAACTGTCGTCCTGCTGCTGGTTCTGCAGCTCCTCATCGGAGCCCAGCTCGACGGTGACCTTCTTCTCTTCCTTGCCGCGCATAAGCGTGATCTCGACCTTCTCGCCCACCTCGTGGCTGCGCAGTGCGATGATCAGGCCATCGGCGCTCGTGATTTCGTCGTCGCCCAGCTTGGTGATGACGTCGCCCTCCTGAATCCCGGCCTTGGCGGCAGGACCGTCCTCAACGACGCTCGCCACATACGCGCCGCTATCGGTGCTCAGCTTGTTGGTGCGGGCGTTGAGCGCGTTGACGCTCGAAAGCGTAGCGCCCATGTACGGATGCACCGGCGTCTTGCCGTCGATGATCTGGTCGGCAATGTTCTTGGCGTAGTTGACCGGAATAGCAAAGCCCACGCCCGAGCTGGAGCCCGAGTAGCTCTCGATGAGCGAGTTGATGCCCACGAGCTCGCCGTTGTCATTGACGAGCGCGCCGCCGGAGTTGCCCGGGTTGATGGCGGCATCGGTCTGGATCATGTTGGCATAGATGGTGTTGCCGCTGGTAGAGCTCATGGCCGTGGAGCGATACAGCGCCGACACAATGCCCGTAGAGACAGACTGTTCGTTACCGAACGGCGAACCGATCGCCATGACCCACTCGCCCACGTTGAGCTTGGAGGAATCACCGATCTCGATCGGCGTGAGCTTGGAGGCGTCGGCGTCCTTGAGCTTGATGACGGCCAGGTCGCTCGAAGCATCGTTGCCCACGAACTCGGCCTCGTAGGTGGTGCCGTCGTCCATGGTGACCACGTACTGGTCGTAGCCGTCGACCACGTGGTTGTTGGTGAGGATGTGGCCCTCGGTATCGAGCACGACGCCCGAACCGACGCTGCCCGAGCTATCCGACTCGTCAGCAGACTGCGAAAGCGAGCCATTCTGGCTACCGCTCGAAGTGGCGGTGATGGAAACGACGGAGGGCAATGCCTTGGCAGAAACGGCCTCGGCCAGCGTGGTGTCCTCGGAATCGATCGTGATCTTTTGCGTCGACGAACCCGAAGCACCCGCCGTCACGGCATTCTTGCCGCCACCGATATCGAGCGTGCCGCTCATAATGAGCGCAATGACCAGCAGGGCGCCGCAGGCACAGCCGGCGAGTGCCGTAATAAAGATCGGCAGCTTTTTGGTCTTGGTCTTGACCACCGTGTGCTTGTTCACGACCTGCGCACCGCCCAGCGGCTTGCCGGTCTGCGTGTCGTAGGCCTGCACGTAGGGAATGTTGCTACTGGCAGGCGTCGACTCCACCTGCACACGCGGCTGCTGCTGGGTCTCGCCGGCGTTGCCCGCATCCTGGGGACGCTGGGAATCGTTCTCGCTCATGGCTGCGATCCTTTCGTCTAATAACCAAAGGCCCGCCAAACATGTGGCGGGCCATCATTGTTCACGTTGAGTTGTACCCCAATATGCGGGCGAACGTGTATGAGAACGCAATCTTTTAGGAAGGCTTAAGTTCTGCTGCAGACCCAAAAGGACCCGGCCTGCGTCAATACCACCACAAAGGTGCCTGTCCCCTTTGTGGTGAAAAGCTAGTCCTTAAACAGATAGCCCACGCCGCGGACGGTGGTGATGTGCGCCGCGATCTGCGGGCCCACCTTGGAGCGAATGCGTCGAATGTGCACGTCGACGGTGCGCGTGCCGCCGCAGTACTCAAAGCCCCACACGCGGTGCAGCAGTACCTCGCGGCTGTAGGCGCGGTTGGGGTGCGTCGCCAAAAAGCTCAGCAGCGAGTACTCCATCAACGTCAGGTCGATGGGCTCGTTATCGAGCGTTACCTGGTAGGTAGCCAGGTTAATCTCGAGGTTATCGATGTTGAGCACATCGTCGGCGGCGACGGTCTCCTCCTCGCCCATCAGGCGCTGCGCGCGAGCCTTGAGCTCGTTGGGCGTCGCCGTGGGGCATACAAAGTCGGCATGCGCGTGATTCGGCAGGCGCAGGGTGCCGAGCGCCTCGTCGTCAACGATCACCAGCATGGGGACGCCGCCGCGGTCGTCGAGCCATTTGGCAATCTGATCGATGCGGTCGCTGCGGATGCCATCGGAATCGAGGATCAGCAGGTCAAAGTCGTGCGCCGCGGTCGGCGAATCGGGAGTTGCCAGGCTCACCTCGACACCCAGGGTGGTCGTCAAGCTGCGGGCAAACTCGTGGAAGCGCGTCGTGCGCGCCATGAACAGGGCACTCTTTTCGGACATATCGGCCTCCAAAGAAATGAGCTCAATCGTACTGGAACAAGTCAGCGCGATTAGGAGTTCGCCAGGTAGTGCTTGATCTCCCACTCGGTGATCGTAGACTCAAACTTATGCCACTCGTCGCGCTTCTTTTTGAGGAAGAAGCTGTGGATGTGCTCGCCGAGGGCATCCTTCATAAACTGCGAGTCCTCAAACACGTCGAGCGCCTCTTTGAGCGAGCGCGGCAGCGGCGTGTAGCCGGCCTCGACCATCTGACGGTCGGTAAGCTTGAGCGTCTCAGCCGTTGCCTCGGGCGGGAGCTCCAGCTTGCGCTCGATGCCGTCCAGACCAGCCGCCAGCGTGACGGCGTTGACCAGGTACGGGTTGGCCATGGGGTCGGGGCTGCGAAGCTCGATGCGCGTGGACAGCTGCTTGCCGGGCTTGTAGACCGGAATGCGGACCATACTCGCGCGGTTGCGCAGGCCCCACGTGGCGTACTGCGGCACGGAGTCGCCGCCCGTGGTGATGCGCTTGTACGAGTTGACCGTGGGGTTAGTGATGGCGCTGATCTCGCGCGCGTGCGCCAAGATGCCGGCCATGTAGTGCTTGGCGATATCGGAGAGGTGGTACTTCTCGTCGTCCTCGCCCCAAAAGACGTTGTTGCCGTCGTGGTCGAATAGCGACTGGCACAGGAACATAGCACTGCCGTCCTCGCCTGCCAACGGCTTGGGCATAAAGGAGGCGTGGCACCCGCTCTCGTAGGCCTGCTGCTTAATGATGAGTTTGGCCGTGGTGATGGCGTCGGACATGCTCAGGGCCTCGGCATGGCGCAGGCTCATGCCGTGCTGCGAGCGGCCGGCGGCGTGGAAGGTGTACTCCACGGGCACGGACATCTTCTCGAGCGTGAGGACCGTGTTGCGACGCAGGTCGCGAGCGGCATCGCTCACCGAAAGATCGAAGTAGCCCACGTTGTCGAGCGGCTCGGGGGTGTGCTCGTCGGGGAAGTAGTAATACTCCAGCTCGGCACCCACGTTGAGCAGATAGCCGGCCTTCTCGGCCTTATAGAACATACGGCGCAGGGCGTCGCGCGGGTCGCCGGCAAAGGGCTTGCAATCGGGAGTGCACACGTCGCAGAATACGCGGGCGACGCCGTTGTGGCTTGGGCGCCACGGCAGGATCTGAAAGGTCGAAGCATCGGGGAATGCGAGCATGTCAGCTTCCTCGGGCGTGGCAAAGCCCTCGATGGCAGAGCCGTCAAAGCCAATACCCTCCTCAAAAGCGACCTCGAGGTCCTCGGGGCTAATGGCAAAGTTCTTGAGGCGGCCGAGAATGTCGACAAACCACAGACGCACAAAGCGGATGTCACGCTGCTCTACGGAGCGGAGTACGTAATCGATGTTCTGCTGGTTCATGTCGCTCCCCTTTCTTTCGGGCGGGTTTCGACTGGTCTATATCGCAGATACTATCGCAGAAAAATGTTTCCGCAGGGTTAAAGCGTATCAAGCGCTCAAAAAACGTGTGCGAACAGGCAGTTGCGAACGAGCGGTTAGCGCGAGGTTGATGCGCGGTGTTCGATGTGACCGAGAACCTCGATGCGTTTGGGCGCCAGCTTTGCGGCCTCGCCCACCGTGGTGGTGACAACGTCGATGCGCTCGGACAGGCGCTCGACCACGCGCTCGGCAATGGTGAGGGTGTCCTGCGCGGCCGTGGTCACGCCACCAAAGAGCACATGGTTCCAGGGGTAGTCGTCAAACGTCGCGATCCTGAGCCCCGCCGGCAGCGAGGGTCCCAGCTGCGCTAGCGCCTCGGTCAGACGCAGGAAAACCAGGCCGTTGACGGCAATGAGGCCGAGCTTTTTGCCGGCATAGTCACGCATGGTCTCGTCCAAGCGACCAACGCCCGTGGCACCGCCATCGGCCAAGGTGACGACCTCGCCGGCAAGGCCGCGTCGCGAAAGCTCGTCGGCAAAGGCCTCGGCGCGCTCACGACGCACGGGGCTGTCGTCGCTTGCCTCGGTGAGCAGGCACAGACGCTCGCTGCCCGCAGCGGCCAAGGCGTCTACCAAGCCGGCGACCAGCTCACGGTTGTTCGATGTCACCAGATCGATGCCACCGTCGGCAACATCGCGGTCGAGCAGCACGACGGGCAGACGTCCCGCTGCCGCGGCGATCGCCTCGTCATTGCCTCCGCAGGTGTTGACGACCAGGCCGTCCACGCCGGCATCGATAAGTCTGGTGAGCGACTCCGCTTCCTTAGCGGGGTCGTTGCCGCTAATGGCCGTCATGAGCGAGCAGCCGCGCGCCGCGGCGCTGGCGGAAAGGCCCTCGAGCATGGCGCTCGAGAACGGGTTGGCGATGTCAGCCAGAATCACACCGATGAGGTTCGTACGCGAGCTGCGCAGATTGCGCGCGGCGGCACGTGGGCGATAGCCGGTGCGCTCGATAACTGCCGCGATGCGAGCACGGGTCTCCTCGGTCATTTGCCCGGGGCGGTTGTTGAGATAGCGCGAGACCGTGGCCGGGCTCACGCCCGCCTCGGCGGCAATGTCCTTGATTCTCATCTGCGCCATAGCGCACCCCGTTTCCCAATGTCGGCAGTCTGAGCCATTTTAGGCATTTTTTAAAAATCTCGGTTGCAAAACGCTGTAGGTGAGTATACTACAACTCGAAACGAAACCGATTTCGTAAACCGATTTCGGCGAGCGTTGGCACGCAGGTGCAAAGACGCACCCTACCGTCTTGGCACCTGCGTGCCAACGCCATATCAAAGGTGTACGCACGAGTAAAAGGAGCTGCGCGACCATGGGTAAAACGGTTCTTACCTTCGGCGAGATCATGATGAGACTCTCACCCAAAGACCACCTGCGTATTGAGCAGGCAACCGAGTTTGACGTCCGCTACGGCGGCGCCGAGGCCAACACTGCGCTTTCCCTGGCCTACCAGGGCGACAAGGCCGCTTACGTCTCCGTTGTCCCGGCCAACCGTCTGGGCGAGTGCGCCCTGCGTTCGCTGAAGGCCTACGACGTCGACACCACGCGCGTCGTGCGTCAGGGCGACCGCCTTGGCTCCTATGTGTTTGAGGTCGGTGCCTCGCAGCGCGGCAACGGTTGCGTCTACGACCGCAAGTACTCTGCCATCAACATGGCCAAGCGCGACGTCTTTAACTGGGACGAGATCCTCAAGGGCATCGATGTCTTCTATTTCTCCGGCGTGACCCCCGCCGCCTCCGATGAGATGGCTGCCGCCTGCAAGGAGGCACTCGCCGCCTGCCGCGCCAAGGGCATCACCACCGTGTGCGACGTGAACTATCGCGGCAAGATGTGGTCGCCCGAGAAGTCGCAGGCCACCATGAAGGAACTCCTGCCGCTCGTCGACATCTGCATCGCCAACGACGAGGATGCGCCCGCCGGCCTCGGCATGACCTGCGTCTCCGGCTCCCTTGCCCACGGCATCGAGGAGCGCGACACCTACGTCGAGATGGCCCGTCAGATTTGCGCCGAGTACGGCTGCAAGAAGGTCGCTTCGGTCGTCCGCAACATCTCCTGCGTCGAGCGCTCCATCTGGATGGGCATGCTCTTTGAGGCCGAGAGCGGCGAGCACTGGTTCTCCCCTGCTCACGACGTGCACGTACTCGAGGGCGTTGCCGCCGGCGACGCTTTCAACGCCGGCCTCGTCCATGCCCTCATCAACGACTTTGACCCGCAGGACGCTGTCAACTACGCGATTGCAGCCTCGATCCTCAAGCTCACTATCAAGGGCGATTCAAACTTGGTGACCGCAGACGAGATCGCAGCCGCGGCATCCGCCGCCGACGGTGGCACCCGCGTCGCGCGCTAATCCGTCTCCATTCCGCGGGCCGTAGCTTTCCAATCCCATACCCCTGCGGCCCGCTCCCCGATTCCTCCGGTCGGGCAAAACCACCAGTCCCATTCCGGTTTTGCCTGGCATTCCCTACATGACTGG
>UQWG01000065.1 GCA_900544645.1 uncultured Collinsella sp. | reverse complement strand
CATGGAGGCTCGATTCTATGTGATGACGGCCGGCGCTATACAGCCGGAATAGCGAATGCTAAATCGTTTGACGAGTTGATTTTTCCCCGCCGTGCCATCCGTTAGACCGAAGGGCCGGCGAACGTGAAGGAGCTGTGGTGGCGGGTATCGAGGTGCTATCTTGAAAGTCCCGTTTAAAAGAGAGGTGACGCGGTATGGAATTGACAGCAATGTTTGGCTCGATTGGCCTGTGTGTGGCCGCAATCGTTGCCGCCGCGGTCATCTACTTTGTGGTCACGGCCATTAAGGGCAAAAGGGCCGAACGCAAGGAGCGCGCGATGCTTAAACAGCATCGCGACCAGCAGGGCAAACGCGCACAGAGATAGCTTGTTGAGTTTTGGATCCGTGCGCTAGCTGCGTTTTCGAATCAGGGCAATGTAGAAGCCCTCAAAGTCGCGGCTAGGCGGAATGGTCAGCGTGCCGGGCAGGCCGTTGGCGATGGCCGATACCTGACCCGCGGCGATTGCCTCGGTCAGGGCGTTGGACTCGATGCGCGGCTCCTCACCAGCTTCCTGGGCACGGCGCGTTTCGCTTTCGCTCGGCGTGCCGTCGAGGGGGATGAGCTCGCAGTCCATGTGCTTGTCGAGGGCCTCTTGCAGGGCGTCCTCGTTTTCCTGCGGCAAGATCGAACAAGTGGAATAGACGAGCGTGCCGCCCGGTTTGAGGGCACCCATGGCGCGGTCCAGAAGCGCGCGCTGCGAGCGTGCGCACTTGCAAAGCAGCTGCTCCGTGAGCCCGTGCAGACTTTTCTCGTTGCCGCTGATGACGGTGCCCGTGCCGGTGCAGGGAGCGTCGAGCAGGATGCGGTCAAAGCGGAAGAACTCGTCGAGCTCGCGTGCGTCGATACGCATGACGGGCACGTTTTTGGCACCCTGGCGGTGGAGGTTGGACTCAAGCTTTTCGGCGCGGGGAATGCTCATCTCACAGGCGGTGAGGTGCGCCTGTCCCTGGGTGAGGGCGGCGATCTGCGTTGTCTTGCCGCCGGGGGCTGCGCACATGTCCAGGATGTCCTCGCCTGCCTGGGCGCCCAGGACCAACGGCGGCATCATGGATGACAGGCTCTGCAGGTAGATCTTGCCGTCGCGGTAGATGTCGAGATCCCACAGATCGGAAACCTGGGCCTCGGGCAGGATAAAGGCGTCTGGGTACCAGGCGACGGGGTTGTGGGCGATGCCGGCGGCACCGAGCGCCGCAGCGATGTCCTCGGCGGTCGCCTTGAGCGTGTTGGCGCGCAGCGTGACCGGGCGTGTGGCCGCGGCGCCGAAGCCCTCGATCATGAGCTTGGCATCGGCGGGCGCATAGGCGCCGGCGACCGTGTCGACCATAAAGCGCGGCAGGTCGGCGGCGGAGTGTTGGGCGGCAAGCTGGTCAGAAAGCTCGGTAGCAGCAAACTGCCTGAGCTTGAGCTCGGCCTTGACCTGCTTTTTCTGCTTACGACGACGCGGCTTGGACATCCGTCTTTCCTTCCCATTCCATTACATGTCGAGTGTTGTTTTAGTACTGGCTCTCGTGCTTGCTGAAGAAGTCGAAGCGCGGGGGCAGCGGCTTCACGCGGTGCTCGCCGGGCTTCTCGCCCAGGCTCTCCACAAACTCGTCCGTGGAGGCAAAGATGTTGTCCCAGCTAAAGAAGGCGACCGGATTGACGTCGAAGTACTCGCAGATGAGCTCGCAGCCGGCCGGGACGATGCCGTGCATGAGCACGGTCGCCACGCGCAGCTCGGTAAAGGCGTCGACGAGGGCCTGCGTCATGGCGACGTTGGCCGGCTCGCCCTCGAGCTTGTTGGCGGCCTTGGAGGCGTCGCTCCAGCGCTTGTTGGCGGCACGCAGGTAGTCGTCGCACACGGCGAGCGCGCGGTGCGTCTCGAACTTGTACATGGCCTGCTCAAAGGCGAGAGCTGCCTGCTGGGCAGCCTCGACCACGGTGTCGGAGGCGGCACCGGCGGGGATGCAGCCATTGCGATAGGGGCTCTCGTCGCCCTCCTTGACGGCGACGCCGTAGAAGCAGCTGCGGGCCAGGCGGTTGAAGACGCCGGTCAAAAGGGCGCTCTCCTTAAGGGCTGGATCGATGACGCGCTTGTCGTCGCAGGCGCGCACCTCGTTGCCGTCCTTGTCCTTGCCGGTCACGCGGGTGTCGTATGCCTTGGGGCTAAAGCTCACCGGCTTCTCGGACAGGCCGAGCGACAGCCAATGCGCGCGCATCTGCTCGCAGGTGTAGTGGTTGAGCAGGTCGTCTGCCGGCGGGGGAGGCGTCTGCGAGGACGAGCTTGCCTTTTTGCCCATGTAGAGCAGGTGGTAGCAGGCGCTGACGGTGCTCTGCGTAAGGTCCCAACCCAGGGCCTCCCACATGGCGGTCTGCGCGATGCAGTAGAAGTAGATGTTGTCCTGGCCGATGAACTGGTAGATCTGAGCGTCGTCAGAGCACCACCAGTCGCGCCAGTCGAGCGAGCTGTGCTGGTAGGTGGGCGCGGGGACCTGCGTGGAATCGGCGGCGGGCTCGCCCATGAGGGCGGCATCCTGGGCGGCGACGCCCTCGGTCACGCCGGCGGCCTTGGCATCGCGTGCGAGCACGGTGCGGGTGTAGCTGATGGGCGCCCACAGGCTCTCGGGCCAGCACCAGCAGGTGACGTCGTTCACGCCGTCGACCTCGGGCACCGGAACGCCCCAGTCGATGTTGCCGGTGATGCGGAAGGGCACGAGTGCCTTGCCGCTGCGGAAACGCACGCCGCCGTTGGCGAGCACCGCGTGGGCGTCATCGCGCTCCTTCCAGCTGGGGAAGGTGACGGTAAAGCTGCTCTTGTTGCCCTCGGGCTCCAGCACGGTGTGCTCGGGGAGCAGGTCCTCGACGGCGTCGAAGGCCTCGCGGAATTTGTTCTGGATGTAGAGTTGCGCCGGCAGCAGCCACTCCTCCATGGTCTTGGAGACCACGGAGCGAACCTGCGGATTCTGGGCGAGCTTGGCGGTATAGGTCTTCATAAAGTCGAGGTAGGCCGGCAGGTCGAAGTAGAGGTTGTCGACCGGGCGCAGCTCGGGCACCTCGCCAGTGAGCTGGCTCTTGGGCGCGATGAGCTCCTCGGGCTCAAACTGGTGACCCAGGTCGCACTCGTCGGCATAAGCCTTCTCGGACTTGCAACCTTGGATGGGGCAGCGGCCGATCACCTGGCGGCCGTTGAGGAACGTGCCGGCCTTGGCGTCGTAGAACTGCAGCGTGGAGCGCTTGGAGATGGTGCCCTGCTCGTGCAGGCGCTCGATAATCTCGGCGGTAACCTCGTTGTGAATCTGGGCCGCCGGCTCAAGGCCCGAGCCGGCGTAGATATCGCAGCTGATGTTGTAGTTGTTGAGGGTCGCTGCTTGGCGGGAGTGATTGGACTCGACATACTCGCCGATGGACTTGTCGTAGCCTTCGTTCTCCTTGAGCTTGCGGTAGCTCTCCATGATGGGCGAGCCGTAGCAGTCGGTACCCGAGGTGAAGATGACGTTCTCGCGGCCCAGACGGTCGCGCAGGAAGCGGGCGAAGAAGTCGGCCGGGACAAAGACGCCGCCGACGTGGCCAAAGTGCAGGCCCTTGTTGCCGTAGGGCTCGCCGGCGGTAACGATGGCGCGGCGCGGCCAGCTGGGACGGTCGTTCATGGAGTATTTGGATGCCATGGGAC
Organism: uncultured Collinsella sp.; assembly: GCA_900544645.1. Taxonomy (GTDB): domain Bacteria; phylum Actinomycetota; class Coriobacteriia; order Coriobacteriales; family Coriobacteriaceae; genus Collinsella. The sequence goes on along the minus strand of UQWG01000065.1, from coordinate 3,298 downwards.
TCCTTCGCATATGGTGAGGGCGCGGCCGGGCGTGGGGCTCGGCGGCGCGGTGGTCAATTCGTGCATATCGTTCGTCATTATCGCACATGCGGGCGGGTGCGTGGCAGGGGCGCTATCCTAAGATGCTATGAATGAGATTTCCAACATACATGCGTTTGAGGACGAGGATTTTCTGCACGCTTGCTTCGTGTGGGGGATGGTCGTGCTTGGCGTGTTTGCCGTGTGCCTGGTGCCGGTGTTTATGCTGCCGGGCGGGCCAGCGGACCTGGATGCGGCCGACGCGGGCGGCTGGACGGCGGTCTTGGGCTGGCTAGTCGGCTTGGCTGCGGTTTCGGCGGCGTCATTTGCCGTGCACGAGCTGGTACACGCGGCGTTCTTTAAGCTGTTTGCGCCTGCCGGTGCGCGCGTGACCTTTGGGGCGAACCTCGAGACGTGCATGATCTATGCCTGCGCCGAGGGCGTTGTGTATTCGTGCCGGCGGTATATGGCGATTTGCCTGGCGCCGACTGTTGTTGTGACGACAGCGTTTGCCTTGGGCTTTGTGTTTTCGGGCTATCCGCTGCTGTGCTACTTGGCGGCTGGTCTGCACTTGTCGGGCTGTGTGGGCGACTGGTACTACGTGCGGACCATTTTGCGCGACCGCCGCATTGTCGCCTGCGAGGACACGTCCTTTGGCGTGCGCTTTTTCGCAAGGTAGTCTTTTGGGATGATTTTTCTGGGACGGGGATTAAAAAATCATTGCGGGGGAGGAGCTGTTGATGAGGTCGTTGTTATTGCATGCTTGCTGTGCGCCGTGCTCGCTTGAGCCGGTCCGCCTGCTGCGCGAGGAAGGGTTTGAGCCCACGATTTGCTGGACCAACCCCAATATTCAGCCGCGCGATGAATGGCGGCGCCGCCTGGACGAGCTGCGCCGGTGGTGTGCCGACGGCGACATTGAGCTCATCGAGGCGGGGGAGGACCGCGATCGCTGGGAGGCCGGTGTGGCCCCGCTGGGCGCCGATCGACCCCGCCGCTGTCGTGCGTGCTATGCCCTGCGTCTGGCCGAGGCATGCCGTGTGGCCCAGGAGCGCGGGTTTGAATATGTGGGCACGACGCTCGCCGTTTCGCCGTATCAGCTGTTCGAAACCTGCAATGATGTGTTGGAGCGTCTGGCTGCCGCTCGCGGTCTCACTCCGGTGATTCGCGATTTTCGCCCGTATTACCCCGAGGCCACGCGTCGTTCGCGCGAGCTTGGCATGTATCGGCAGAACTACTGTGGTTGCCGCTTCTCTGCCGTCGAGGCGGCCATGGACCGCGCCCGCATCCGCGACGAGCGCAAAGCCGCCAAAAATTAGTTCTTTTGGGCTGGCAGCCTGCTAGGATGTAGAGCGGACTTTAGCTATATAAGGAGTATCCGACGTGTCTATGCGTACCGATGATTTTGACTACAACCTTCCTGAGGAACTGATCGCCCAGGCTCCTGCCGATCCGCGCGACTCCTGCCGCCTGCTGGTGGTGGATCGCAAGGGCTCCGAGGCGGGAACGCCGCTGGAGCACGGCGGTACCGTTGAGCACCGCATCTTCCGCGACATCATCGACTATATCGAGCCGGGCGATGTGCTCGTCATCAACAAGACGCGCGTGATGCCGGCCCGCCTGATTGGTCGCAAAGCCGGCTCGGGTGGCGTGGTCGAGACGCTGCTGCTCAAGCGCCGCGAGGATGTTGACCCGCTGGGCCATGTTTGGGAGTGTCTGGTCAAGCCGGGCAAGCGTCTGAAGCCCGGTGCTCAGATTGAGTATCGCACCGGTGGCGCCCATGCGCCCGAGGGCGCGCCCGTGGTGCTGACGGCCGAGGTCATCGACTTTGTCACCGATAGCCGTGGCGGCCGTCTGGTGCGCTTTGAGCCGGCCGGTTGCAATGCTGCCGGCGAGCCGCGCACGCTCGACGAGGCCATCCACGCCGCCGGTCACGTGCCGCTGCCGCCCTACATTACCGATTACGAGGGCGACCCCGAGAAGTACCAGACCGTTTACGCCATGAAGGAGGAGCACTCGGCTGCCGCTCCTACGGCGGGCCTGCACTTTACTCCCGAGCTCATGGCCGCTATCGAGGCCAAGGGTGCGAAGTTTGCCGCTGTCGAGCTCGAGGTCGGCATCGATACCTTCCGTCTGGTGGAGGAGGACGACCCTACGCAGCACGTCATGCACACCGAGCGCTACCACGTATCGCAGGAGGTGGTCGACGCCGTGCATAAGGCTAAGGCCGAGGGGCATCGCGTGATCGCCGTCGGTACCACGGCGGTGCGCTCGCTCGAGAGCGCGTTTGACGCGGACGCGCCGGTGTCCGATCCGGCTGTGACGGCGCGCTATTTTGAGGGCCGTGAGGACGGCGCCGACACGCTCGGCCGCGGTGACATCGTGGTGCGCGAGAACGCGACGACGCAGCTCTACCTCATGCCTGGCTCGACCTATCACGTGGTTGACGCGCTGATCACGAACTTCCACGTGCCGCGCTCCACGCTCATGATGCTCGTAAGCGCGCTTGCCTCCCGCGACCAGATCATGGATGCCTACGCCGCCGCCATCGAGGAGCGCTACCGCTTCTTCAGCTTTGGTGACGCAATGCTCATTCAGTAGGTTACGGCGTTTTCCAAACGCCGTAACCGGCCGACGCTGCGCGGGCCGCATTTGGACAATCTGACGTTCAATCGTCGGGCATGACCAGAAGGTCAATGCCTTCCTCTTTCACGTCACCTTGCTCGCTTAGGGGCGTTTTCGCTGACTTCGCCAAAACATTGGCGTTGCCGTTGTTGGCACTTGGGGACGTTCCTTATGTGCCGGCACCTGGGGACACTCCTTATGTCCAAGAGATTGGTGCAAGAGGGGTAGGTTGCCTTGCGTCGATCTAAATAAGTTGCGGTGAGATAGTTCTTGAACTGGCCTTTTTGGGGGTGCGGACGATTTCTTGGACCGCGCCTAGGCGTATCCAAGCTTCCTGCGGTACTCCATCGGGCTCAGCCACCCGAGGGACTTCTTGATCCGCTCCTCACGATAGTACACGAGGTAGGCCTCGAGCCTTCCCATGAACTCCTCGGCCGTCACGCCCTCCCAGTCCCTGTAGTGGAAGAACTCGTTCTTGAGGCGCCCGAAGAAGCCCTCGCAGGCCGAGTTGTCCGGGCTGCAGCCCTTCGCGGACATGCTCCTGACCAGGCCGTTCTCCTCGCAGATCCCGATCCACTCCGGCCAGCGGTAGTGGCCGCCCCGGTCCGAGTGGATCGTCGTGCGCACCCCCGCCGGCCTCGCCGCGCAGGCCTTGAGC
>UQWG01000064.1 GCA_900544645.1 uncultured Collinsella sp. | reverse complement strand
GGGACCGATTATGAAGTCTTTTATGCGAATAATGTTGCACCTGGCTGTGCTGATATAGCTGTAAATGGGCTAGGGGACTACGCTGGCGCTACCACCCGGTTGTCGTTCCAGATTGTTCGCTCTTCTGATAACAAAATCGCCCTTCCTGGTTCTTGGGTCTGCGAAAACGGTAAATGGTGGTGGAGATATGAGGCCGGTGGTTGGCCGTCAAACTGTTTTCTGACTATTGGGGGAGCCGAATATTATTTTGATTCCGAAGGCTACGCAGCTACTGGCTGGAGATACCTGAGTGATGGATGGCACTTATTCTCTGAATCCTGTGCGCATTTGAAGGGATGGGCTGCCATCGGCGGTCATTGGTTCTTCCTTGACGAAACATCAGGTTCAATGAAGACCGGTTGGGTTTTAGACAATCATAACTGGTACTATTTGGACGGTTCGGGTGCTATGCATACTGGCTGGCTGCTCCTTGGCAATACTTGGTATTGGCTTGAGCCTTCCGGATCAATGGCTACGGGCTTTAAACTTGTAAACGGCAGTTTGTATCATTTTTCTCAATCTGGATCCATGAACACTGGTTGGTTTGTTGACGATGGGACATGGTATTGCGCCAATGGCTCTGGAGCGATTCGCACAGGATGGTTTTACTTTGATTCTAGCTGGTATTTGCTTGATTCCAATAATAATGGCGCCATGCTCGAAGGATTTCAGTCTGTAAATGGTAATTGGTACTATTTGGATTCGGATAGTGGCGGCGCATTAGAGTGCAACGCCTGGGTCTTCTCGCAAGATGGAAACGCATATTATGCGTGCAGCAGCGGCGCAATTGTGTTATCGGGTGTCAAGGACAGCGTGGGCGCAATTAAGCTCAACGACGCTGAAGGAAAGCCTATAGTAGGCTGGTATTGGTCTTCCGCGGCTCAGACGTGGTTTTACACAGATTTAAACGGGGTGCTACAGCACGGTTGGCAATTAATTGGCGAGAGGTGGTATCACCTCGACAACGAATCTGGCGTTATGAATACAGGCTGGTTCCGCGATGACGACGGGCTATGGTATTACCTTATGTCGTCAGGTCAAATGGCAACCGGCTGGAACAGTATCGATAATGGCGAGTATTTTTTTAATGCTGCTGGTGCTTGGGTGGAGCCCGAGCGTTCTGCCCGTACTTCCTTTCAGTCTCAAATTGTTAGCCGCTGCTACAACGTTTCTTCTCCTGGAGTGGGATTGTGCTCGGAGTGGGTTAGCGAGGTTTTTTATCCCGTGCTGGGGTCTTATCCCAACGGTGACGCATGCGATATGTTTTGGAATTGGTGTCACAGTCGAGATATATCGCAGCTTAAGGTTGGAATGATTGTTGCGGTCCCTACTCATACGCATACTAATGCGGGGGCTCGCTGGGGACACATAGCTATTTACGTTGGTAGCGGTATGGTTATGGATAACATCGGTTACATTAGGACGACATCACTGGCCTGGTGGCTGAACTACTACCACACTACCGCCACGCCTCAGTGGGGCTGGGTTTTAAATACGCCTTTGGAATAAGATGCTCTCTGACTGTCGAGTGGAGGACAACTTATCACAATAGGGGAATCGAGGGTTAATCCTCGATTCCCCTATCTAGCTTAGGCAAACGTTAATTTGTCCTGATTGAATAAGAGAAGAAACGCCAACTTCTTATAAATGATAATAACGATTCGCGGGTTCCCCAACGGTGAAGTTTGGATTCATATAGGGATCGCCTTCGATGTAATGCTTAGCCCAGCGATAATTCATGTATGCGACCTCTTTGTGGAAGCGAATCTGCTTCTCCGTATTGTTTTCAACGCCTCTAGAAATCGACTCGTAGTGATAGAGCTCGACTTCGGGTGTGTATACGATCAGGTCGTTGATCTCGCGTAGCTTTAAGCAAAAGTCAACGTCATTAAATGCAACTTGAAGCTCTTCCGTGAAACCTCCGACTTTCTCATATTCGCTACGCTTGGTCATTATGCAAGCTGCAGTGACGGCGCTGAAGTCTTGTTGCGCATCGTTGAGTGCAAAGTAGCCCCAGTTATCCTTTGGCATGCTTTGGCAAAGATGTCCAGCCACGCCGCCAGTGACGCATAAGCCCGCGTGCTGAATGGTGTTGTCGGGATAGTAGAGTTTTGCACCAACTGCGCCAACATCCTCACGTGCACAGATGCCAAGCATTATCTCAATCCAATTGGGCGTAATTACCTCAGTATCGTTATTCAATAGCAAGAGATAGTCGCCCTTGGCGTGAGCAACGCCAAAGTTCATGAGCTTGGAGAAATTGAATTCGTGTTCCCAAGTTACAAGACGAACGATGTCAGGATATTTTGCTTGCAACTTATCGTAATAATCGAACGTCGCCTTTTCTGTGCTGTTGTTTTCGATTATGACAAGCTCGTAATTATCGTACGTTGATTTCTCAACAATTGACTTAATGCAGTTGTCCAGAATGTCGGCGTGGTCTTTAGTTGGAATGATAATTGACACGAGTGGATGGGAATCTGGCACAGCGTAGGTTACTTTATATGTAAAGGGACGACGCGCTTGTTCGACCTTTGCATTGAGCCCAAGCCTGTCCAAATGACTCTGGACCGCTTTGATACCTGCGATAGTGGCATACGGCTTGCTATCGGCATTTGCTGCGGTGGAGGTCTCGCTTAGGCGCCAGTGATATAGAACCTTTGGAACATGATGAACTTTCCTTGCCTTTTCCACGGCGCGGAGAGTCAGATTATGATCCTGCGCTCCATCGAACTCTTTCGTGTTCGGTTCTAGAGTGTCAAGCAGAGACTTACGGATGGTAAGCATATGGCAGATATAGTTATTGTTTCTGAGCAGATCGATATTGAAATCCGGCTTAAAGAACGGCTGCGCTAGCTTTCCATCAGGCATGAGTTTATCTTCATCACAATATAGAAGATCGACGTCATCATTGTTTTCAATTGCCTCGGCATATGAGAACAACAAGTCCGGTTCAAGAATATCGTCATGGTCAAAGAAGCTAACGAAATCACCCGAAGCGATGGCAACGCCGGCGTTTGTATTTTCGGAAATGCCCTTATTATCGGTAAGGTTAATTGATTTAATTCTGTTGTCGTGGGCCGTCTCCTGCTCAACGCGAGCCTTTAGTTCCTGATTGTCAGGACTTGCATTAACTAGGATGAGCTCCCAGTTTGCATAAGACTGGTTTTTTACGGATTCGGTCATATCGTTAAAGAACGAAATGGGTGTGTTGTAAAGGGGGACAATAATGCTGAACTTCGGAGCGCTGTTGAAGACGATTTTTCTCTGCTTTTCCAGAGCGCCGATGGTTGCCTTATGCTCCGTAAACCATTCGGGGTATTCAGGGTCAAACTGAGCATGGGTAAAGAGAAAGTTGGTCTCCTCAAGAAGCAAGCCTAACTTATCGGGTGTTAAGCAGTCAAATGCACTGAATGATGGGTGATTTTGATCGTCAATAACAAAGTAGTAACGATCGAACGCCTTTGGCATTCGAATTGAGAGCTGCGTTTCAAGCTGCTTTTTCTCAGACGTAAATCCAACGCTTGTTACATTCGAACCGAAATTGACGATGCTCAAATTAACTTCATTAAGGGTTCGATCGAAACAACGAAGTTTGATTTGCGAGTCGCTACGATAAGGAGTTCTCACCGTGCACCTAAGGATATAGTCGCTTGAATCTTCGATGCACTGCCAGAAATCAATCGTTGCCATGTCAAACTCTGAAACGTCATCGTAGTTTCGGAGTTTGCTGCACATGTCAGGTTTAATTTTGTAGTTAAGGCGCGATTCCCATTTGATGTTCTTGCAATTTAGCGAAAGGGAGTCGCTGCTCAGGGTGCGACCGTCTTGGCCGATTTCGCTAAACTCAATTTTGATGGTGCGAGCATCGGGATCGGGGACTACAAGGACGTATGAGTTCGAGTCGCAACTATTGCCCCGGAATTTTAGGAGGGATAAAGGTGAGCGGCGGTTATCGTCTGTAGCCGCCTGGGCTGTTACGCTGGAGCCTTTATGGATGCCTTCAATCTTAAGCTGCTGGTAGATTTTCCAGTTTCCTCTGCATACTCCGGTTGTTTCGACTCGCATTGTTTGCCTTTCGTTTGTTGGACACTGCTCATTGTACTTTTTCATTTGTTGCCTCGCTAGAAATGCAGAAAGAGTTGCGTGTTTCTGCTGTCCGATTTAAATAAGATGACGGGGAGGTTGCTGCCGGTGCGTATAATTTAATTAACTATGCATCTGTAATCAGCGGCTTTTGCTCAACGATTGTCAATCGAGAGGATTTTTATGAAAGGCATCATCCTCGCCGGCGGGTCCGGCACCCGCCTATACCCGCTCACGCTCGTGACCTCCAAGCAGCTGCTGCCGGTCTACGACAAGCCCATGATCTACTACCCGCTGTCCACCCTCATGCTGGCGGGAATCCGGGACATCCTGGTCATCTCCACGCCGACGGACCTCCCCAACTTCGAGCGCCTGCTCGGGGACGGCTCGCGCTACGGCGTGAACCTCTCCTACGCCGAACAGCCCTCGCCCGACGGCCTGGCCCAGGCCTTCACCATCGGCGAGGACTTCATCGCCGGCGAGCCGTGCGCGCTGGTGCTCGGCGACAACATCTTCTACGGCAACGGCCTTTCGCGCCACCTGACGCGCGCAGTGCAGAACGCAGAGTCGGGCCGCGCCACGGTCTTCGGCTACCACGTGGACGACCCCGAGCGCTTCGGCGTCGTGGAGTTCGACCGCGAGGGGAGGGCCGTGTCCATCGAGGAGAAGCCAGCCGAGCCCAAGAGCTCCTACGCCGTCACCGGCCTGTACTTCTACCCGGGCGACGTGGCCGCCAAGGCGCATGAGGTTAAGCCGTCGGCCCGCGGCGAGCTGGAGATCACCACGCTCAACCAGATGTACCTGGAGGAGGGGACGCTGTCCGTGGTCACCCTCGGCCGCGGCTACGCGTGGCTGGACACCGGCACCATGGAGAGCCTGCACGAGGCCGCGGAGTTCGTCCGCGCCGTGGAGCACTCCCAGGACCTGCCGGTCTCGGTCCCCGAGGAGATCGCCTGGGAGAACGGCTGGATCACGACCGCCGAGCTGGAGGAGGCCGCCAAGGCCTACGGCAAGTCGGTCTACGGCCAGCACCTGAAGAAGGTCGCCGCCGGCGAGATCGTCAACAGCCCGCGCGAGTACTAGCGCAAGCTTGTTTTCTTTCAGGGGTCACCGTTTATCTGGTGGCCCCTTTCGTTATGATTACGTTGACCATAAAGACAATATGATTGGGAGTGGATGTGTTAAGCGTCTACTTTGGCGATATGCCAGAAGCGATTTACAACACAGCGACATATTTCAAAAACTCTTACCGGTCTTCTTGGATTACGGATCCCTATGCAGTCTCGATAATTAAAGATGTCGATCGATCGGTTGTTGTCTCCGAAAACGTCATCGAAAGCCCTGTGCTTGGATCCATCTCCCCACTCCAGCTTTCTGGTGGCGTGAAAACGCTGCTGCTTATGAGATTTGATCGTAAGCATATTTTTAACGCTTCTACCTGTGGTGACAACTGTGCCAAGTGGATTCTCGACATGGCGAAAGACCGCAAGCTCGTTGTGAATCTCTATCATGTGATGGACTTTGGCCGCGAGGATTTTAAAATCAAAGTCGTGAACAGCGGCCGAATCGTTCATAACATGGCCGAATTGATTCACGAGTCGATTCCGTATCTGTAGGTGCTGCTTATGAACGGTTCGCATCTTGTTAAGATTTCCCGCCGTAGGGGAACCAAGTACACATTTACCATCAAGCGGAACATCACTATTGTGCGTGGCGATAGCGGCACGGGTAAGACGACGCTGTTTGACATGGTCGCAGACTACATGCGAACGGGCGAGCAGTCGGGCGTTTCCTTGCAATGCGATTGTCCCTGTGTCGCCTTGACCGATTATGATTGGCGAAACCAGCTTTCGTCCGTTCATGACTCGATTGTATTTGTCGATGAGGGCTTAAAAGAGATCCATTCTGATGAGTTTGCCCATCATGTGCTGTATTCCTCGAATTATTTCGTGCTGATCTCAAGGGCTGATTTCCCCAATCTTCCGTATAGCGTGGATGAGATTTACAAGATTAAGACGAGCGGAAAATACCATTCTTTCGTCCCTGTTTATCAAGATCGCGGGAATCATCGTTATGCTATTTCCCGGTCGGCGCCAAAACAGGACTTTTCTATCCTTCTATGCGAGGACAGTAAGTCTGGTTTCCAGTTCTTTAAACGGCATTTTGCTGACAGTGAGCTTACCTGTACTTCGGCCATGACGAACAGCGCGATTTTGGGCTGGTTGGATCAGCATCTCGACGATCGCGTGTTTGTTGTCGCGGACGGGGCGGCATTTGGGTGCTATGCGGACCGCGTCCTTAAGCTGCAAGACATTCACCGCGATACTGTTACGGTTTGTCTTCCCGAGTCGTTCGAATGGCTTCTGCTGAGCTCCGGCGTAATTTCAGGGCTAGATGCCAAAGCAGTTCTGCAAGAGCCGGAAGCGTTTGCAGACAGTGAGAAGTTTAAAAGCTGGGAGGACTTCTTCTATAAGTACTTACGCGATAAAACTGGGAATTCGGTCTTCCGGTACGACAAAGACTGCATTCCGGAGGCGTTTTGTAGGGGAAGTAATTCTGCGAAGGTTATGGCTCTTATCGCGTGCCGAAATGTCCGATAGTTTTGTTGAATAGTGTCGCGGCATCACTTCCTGCGGCATACTAAAGAAGCTGTACATGCTTCAGATTGGATTTTCATGTCTGAGATCTTCGAACCCAAGAACATCATCGTCACGGGCGGCTGCGGCTTCATCGGCAGCAACTTCGTGCACTACGTGGTCAACAACCACCCCGGGGTGCACGTGACCGTCCTGGACAAGCTGACCTACGCCGGCAACCCCGAGAACATCGCGGGGCTGCCGACGGACCGCGTGGAGCTCGTCGTCGGCGACATCTGCGACGCTGGGCTGCTCGATGAATTGGTCCCCGGCCACGACGCGATCGTCCACTACGCCGCCGAGAGCCACAACGACAACTCCATCGCCGACCCCGAGCCCTTCCTGCGCACCAACGTGGAGGGCACCTTCCGCCTGCTGGAGGCCGTCCGCAAGCACGGCGTCCGCTACCACCACGTCTCCACCGACGAGGTCTACGGCGACCTGGCGCTCGACGACCCGGCCAAGTTCACCGAGGAGACGCCGTACCGCCCGTCCTCGCCTTACAGCTCGACCAAGGCGTCCTCCGACATGCTCGTGCGCGCCTGGACCCGCACCTACGGCCTGCGCGCCACGATCTCCAACTGCTCCAACAACTACGGCCCCTACCAGCACGTGGAGAAGTTCATCCCCAGGCAGATCACGAACATCGTCGACGGCGTGCGCCCCAAGCTCTACGGCCGCGGCGAGAACGTCCGCGACTGGATCCACACCGAGGACCACTCCAGCGCCGTCTGGGACATCCTCACCAAGGGCCGCACGGGGGAGACCTACCTCATCGGGGCCGACGGCGAGAGGAACAACATCACCGTCCTGCGCATGATCCTCGAGGCGATGGGGAAGGACCCCGAGGACTTCGACTGGGTCGCCGACCGCCCCGGCCACGACCGCCGTTACGCCATCGACTCGACCAAGCTGCAGCGCGAGCTGGGCTGGAGGCCGGCCCACACCGACTTCGCCGAGGGCCTCAAGGCCACCATCGACTGGTACGTGGCCAACGAGTCCTGGTGGCGCCCGGCCAAGGAGGCCACCGAGGCCAGGTACAGGGCACAGGGCCAGTAAGACCGCATCCCGGCGAACCGCACCGCGGGGCGCCCGCGCGGGGCCGCAGGGCATGGGGATGATCCTGCGTCCCCGCGCGGGCGCCCCCGGTTATACAACCTCTTCGATAGGAGCTTTTCCCACATGGCAGACATCGCATTCGAGAAGGACCTCTCCGTCGCCGAGACCGGCATCGGGGGCCTGAAGGTCGTCGACCTCGCCGTCCACGGCGACTCGCGCGGATGGTTCAAGGAGAACTGGCAGCGCGCCAAGATGACCGCCCTGGGCATCCCGGACCTCCGCGTCGTCCAGAACAACATCTCCTACAACGACAGCCGCGGCGTCACCCGCGGCATCCACGCCGAGCCCTGGGACAAGTTCATCTCGGTGGCCCGCGGCAGCGTGTTCGGCGCATGGGTCGACCTGCGCGAGGGCAGCGAGACCTTCGGCAAGGTGTTCACCTGCACGCTCGACCCGAGCAGGGCCATCTACGTCCCGCGCGGCGTGGGCAACTCCTTCCAGGCCCTGGAGGACGGCACCGCCTACACCTACCTGGTCGACGCCCACTGGTCGCTGGAGCTGAAGAGGACCTACACCTT
>UQWG01000063.1 GCA_900544645.1 uncultured Collinsella sp. | reverse complement strand
CAAAGATCGGCAGGCCCAGGATACGGTTGGTAACCACACGGTCGATCTTCTCGGAAGTGCTCATCTTGGCCGGGGCCTTGGTGAGGCACTCATCGATGATGTGCGCGATGACGCCATAGCGCTCACCGGTGATGATGGACTCGGCGTCGTCATCGCAATCCTGCTCGCACTGGGCGACCAGTTGCTCCACGCGAGCAGCCTTCTCCTTGGTGAGGTTGATGAGTTTGCAGGCGTCTGCGTCACGCTCAAACAGCTTGACGGCGTAATAGCGACGCTTGTTAGCGGGAACGCTCGCAGGCAGATTGTTTTCGATGTGGTCAAGAACGTCCTCGATGGAGGAGTCGAACTTGTGCTCCGGCACCTGCCCCTTGGAAGCAGCGGACTTTTTGACCTGCTCGAACAGCTCCTTGATGCCCTTGTTCTTAAGAGCCGAGATCATCATAACCGGGCAGCCGAGCTTCTTGGAGAGCTTGTCCGTGTCGATCTTGTCGCCGTTCTTCTCGACCAAGTCGGCCATGTTGAGGGCAACAACCACGGGCAGGCCGGTCTCGATAACCTGAAGCGCCAGGTACAGGTTGCGCTCCAGATTGGTGGCATCGACAACCTGGACGACGACATCGGGCTCACCGCTCATGAGGTAGTCGCGCGAGCACTGCTCCTCGGGGCTGTAGGGGGAAAGCGAGTAGATGCCGGGGAGGTCCGTGATGGTAACGTTCTTGTCGCTTAGGAGCTTGGCCTCCTTTTTCTCAACCGTGACGCCGGGCCAGTTGCCAACGTAGCCGTTGGCGCCGGTGATCAGGTTGAAAAGCGTGGTCTTGCCGCAGTTGGGGTTACCCGCCAGCGCGACATGGATCTGAGAATCCGCCATTCAATCCTTCTTCCTTGTGTGCCTGCGCTGCTTTCTCCGCGCAGGCTGGATAATGTGCTTCAAAGATGCTGCATTAAGTTAGAAATACCTAACTTTATCTGCAGAAATATACGCCGCGAGCCCTTACTGGACCTCGACGACGGCCGCCTCCTCCTTGCGGATGGAAAGCTCGTAGCCGCGCACGTTGATCTCGACCGGATCACCGAGCGGCGCGACCTTCACGACCTTGAACGAAGTGCCCTTGATGAGCCCCAAGTCCATAAGGTGGCGGCGAAGCGCACCCTCACCGTGAAGCTTGACGATGGTAGAGCTCTCGCCCACCTTAACGTCACCCAACGTCTTCATCCTCTTGTCCCCCTTTCGGTTTTTATGAAATGCTGCGAACTAACCGACGGTCATGATGTGCATGGCAACCTTGGAATCGATGCCAAAGCGTGCGCCCAGCACCGTGACGATGATATTGGCGCCACTCGAGCTCACCACGTGGATTTCGTTGCCCTCGACAAAGCCGAGGTCCTTGAGGTGGTGCTTCATGTCCTCATTGCCCTTTACACGAGACACGCGCACGGTTTCGCCCGCTTTTACCATCGAAAGCGGCATGGCCGGCATCTGCGGTCCGCAAGACATGAGTGGCTCCTAACGTCAGTTCGTCCTCAACATCGACGCGATAAAAGTTAACCACGTCTATGTTCGCTTTAGTAAACTAGCACGTGGTTAACTTTTTGGAAAGGGTCCCCATTCAGATTTCGAAAAAGTTTCCTATACGAAACAAAAGGGCGCGGCAAAGGACCATCCTTTACCACACCCTATCATGCCTAGAGCGAGAGATTTCTGATCGATGTGACGCAGGAGGCCTCATCCACGCCCGAAACACGAAAGACGACGTTTTCGCCGCACTCACCATAGAGGGCCATGAGCCCCATGACATCGCGGCCATCCGTGTGGCGGTCGCCGATACTGACTGACACGTCACTACGGTGCTTGGCAATGATGTCATAGAGCAGCGCAACCGGGCGGGCATGTAATCCCAACGGATCTTTAATCGTCTTTGTAAACTCGACCATGTCCCCTCCCGCGGCATCGCACATTCGGCCGGCAAACCCAGCCACGTGGTAGATATTGTAGCGTTAGATGCTTGTCGAGAGCCCCTCTGGATACCCCGTGGTCAAAAAGTGGCAAATATGAGTACTGTCACCAATTTAGTAGCAGCAAAATCGAGAGCAAATTGCCTACTTTGAGCGATTCGAAGAGGTTGAAAGCCGTCAAACGCCCTTTAAAGGGGGTTAGATAAATTGATTTTGAGTCCATTTTTGCTCAAAACCGGCCGATAGATATGGCACTTATTTTGCAACAGTACTCATATTTGGCATTTTTGTCCACAGGGCCCAAAATCCATGCTCCAAAACACAAAAGGAGGGGCCTCGTAAGGCCCCTCCTTAGGAAGGGGAATCGATTTATTCCACAGCCGTAGATTAATCCCAGCTTCTACTCCATCATGTCAAGGACAGACGGACGCAGCTCGCTCTCGGCAGCCTCGGGATCGGTCTCGCGCAGGCGGTTGATGTAGCGGTTGTACCACATCACGGCAAGGCCCAGGAAGACAACCACACCGCCAACGTTGTAGACCAGCGTCAGCCACAGCGGCTGATCGAGCGGAATGGTGCCGCAGATAAGCACGAAGCAGAAGACCACAAGCAGGAATGCAGCAATGACCAGGCCAAAGGTGCGCGAACCCATGCGAAAGCCACGGGGAGCAGCGTCGAAGTTCTTGCGTAACATAAAGTAGGCAAGCAGGATCAGCAGCGGCGGGAGCAGAGCGGTGGCAGCCGTCATGTTGGTGACGATCATGAGCAGGTCGTCGAGATTACCGGAGCCCAGGGCCGGGATGATCAGGATGGGGACGACGATAGCGAACTGCAGCCAAGCGGCGCGGGCGGGAATGCCATGCTCGTTAAGCTCGACGATCTTGCTACCAAAGACGCCCTTGGGGATCTCGGTGAAGAACACCTTGATGGGAGCGGAGGTCCACATCATGAGGGAGCCCAGCGTGGCAGCGAGAAGGATCAGGCCGATGACGCGCGTGGACACTTCCATGGGAATGCCAAAGTGGGCAAAGACAGCGCCGAACACGTCGAAGATGCCGGTGGAGATGGCAACGCTGCCCTCGGGGATGAACAGGTTAACCAGCAGCGAAGCGCCTGCATACAGAAGGCCGATGGTCAGGCCGGCGATAACGACAGTGCGCACGAAGGCCTTGACGCCGCCCTTGAGGTCGTTGAGGAACACGCCGACAGACTCAGCGCCGCCAACGCCCTGGATGATCCAGGCAAGCGTACCGAAGAAGCCCCACGCAGTTGCGAAGTTGCTCATGTCGGGAGCCATGTTAGCGGGAGTAGGAGCCGTAGCGAACTCAACGCCGCCAAAGGCAGCAGCCAGGGACAGCAGGATGAACACGGCGGTCAGGCCGAGAGCCGCGGTCGAACCGAAGGAGGAAATGGAGCCGATCCACTTAGCGCCCTTGGTCGAAACCCACGTGGCGATAGCAAAGACGACGATCTCGATAATGGTGATCCACAGCTGCGAAAGCTCGGCGTTGGCACCAAAGAACACGTAGCTCGCGTAGATGATGACGTTGGGCAGGACGGACGCAAAGAAGAACAGGTTAACGAACCAGTAGCTAAATGCCGTCAGGAACGCCCAGCGACCACCCATCGAGGTCTTAACCCATGCGTACACGCCAGACTCGGAGTCCTTGTTGAGGCCGACGAACTCGGCGGTAACCAGGGTATAGGGGACAAAGTACAAAAGCGTGGCAAAGAAGAACGACGGCGCAGCTGCCAAGCCGATGGCCGCGTTGTTGTTGATGATGTTCTTGATACCGAACACGGCGGCGACCGTCATGCCCAGCAGAGCGAACGAACCGATCGTTCCTCGTTTTTCAGAGCTCATAAGCCCTCCCAATCATCTATTAA
Organism: uncultured Collinsella sp.; assembly: GCA_900544645.1. GTDB lineage: Bacteria > Actinomycetota > Coriobacteriia > Coriobacteriales > Coriobacteriaceae > Collinsella. Next base: position 5,351 of record UQWG01000063.1, on the reverse strand, counting down.
ATGTCATCTAAAACCGTCCGGACTGCAAGCGCAATCGTGGACGGCGCACCTGCTAAGGGGAATGGGGAAAAGGGAGTCAACAAAGCCATCCCCCTTAACGGCGCAAAGCAAACGTCCAGGTGGACGAATACTACTTGTTGGGGAAGGAATAACCTTCAACCGTCACGTGCAGTACCACGACGCGGAGATCCGCGGCATCGGCCACGACACGGTAGGCCTCGTCAATTTCGACGACGGCAACGCCGCCGGCGGGAATCGTCACAGTCTCCCCCGTACCCTCAAAGCGCTCGCGATCATCGATATCGCTGTAAGCGCGGGTGCAGGTTAGGCTTGCCTTGGGGGCAACCTCGACGGTCAGGTCGCCGTCGAGCGGGGCGAGCACGGCATGATAGCGACGGTGACCGACCAGATCGGCGGTAGCCGCCTCGTGGGCGTTCACCCACCAGTACACCAACGAGTCGCCGATGGAGTAAGCCACGTCGTGCTGCAGGTCGGCAACACCATCGAGCGCCTGGCCGGTACGCATCCACTTCCTGACGGACTTCATCTGAGCGTCGAAATCGGCGCGCGAATTAAAGACATGCATGACTTATGCCTCCTTAATGGGTGCCAGCGCCTGAGCCAGATCGGCAGACGTCAGCGGTCGCAGGGACACCTCGAAACTGAAGCTCTCAAAACGGGTGCGATAGGAATCGAGCACCTCGGAACCCCAAGAGTTCGAGCCAAGGCCGAGCAGCTGGTCGTTGATGTTGACCGTGACCGTGTCACCCTTGACAAGGTCGTAGACGTGCTTGGCGTTATCGATGGCCTCGCAGCTATAGGGCCATGCCGAGAACGAGAACGGGTTGGAAGCGGCGTCGGTCGGACGAGTCACCAACACGCCGTCACCGTGGCTGGAGCGCAGGGCGACCCAACGGGTGCCCTCGCGGTTAGCGCAATCCTGGGGCATGACATACGGCGTGAACATGTCGTCGACCGTAGTGCGGTAATGGCCGACCGGGTTGGCGCGCAGCGAGTCCGGATAGTTCTCGCCCGGGCCGTGGCCATACCACTCGACGGCACGATCGCAACCGGGGACCTCGAAGGAGATGCCGATGCGCGGGATGATATCCGAGTAATCGCCGTAGGGCTCGCCGGAAACCTTGAGGTCGACGCGACCGCTCGGAAGCACGGTGTAGACGAGCTCGACGCGCATGCCGAACGCGCGGACGGGAGGAGCGATACGCTGGCTCACGGCAACGACGACCGCATTGCCGTCCTGCCTCCAAGAAACCTTGCGGGTAGACGTCTGCATCACATCGATGAAGTTGTCCTTCCACAGGGAGTCGTACTCCTGGGCGTGGTTATCGACGAGCGGATGCCAAAAACCAACCTGGGGACCAGAGGCCATGACGTCGCGGCCGGATGCCTTCCACTCGCTCACGGTACCGTTGACCTTGCTGAAGGTCAGCTCGCCGTTGAGGGAGTGAATGCGAATCTCCTGCTCGGTCTCCTCGACCGTAAGCTCAGGACGAACGGGGGCGGCGATGGCCGGCGCCGGATGGTTGGCGATGGCAAACTGGCTAGCGCCCAACTGGAACATCGGCTCGCACCAGACGTGAGCGGCCATGGTGTAGGCGCGCACGGTCAGCAGGGTCTCGCCTACCGCGGCCTCGCGAATCACCAGCGGAAGCTGGATGGACTCGCCGGGGGCAACCGCGCCGGGCATGAGTGTCTTGCGGCAGACCACGTCGCCGTCCACCAGGGTCTCCGCCGACAGGCAGACATCCTCGAGAGTGGTAAACCAACGCTTGTTGGTGACGGTCAGCTCGCCTGCCTCGGCATCATAAGCCATGCGGACCGGGCAGATGACCTGGCCGTACTCGGTAAGGCCCGGGCTCGGCTGCTGCCAAGGGAACACCATGCCATCGATGCAGAAGTTGCTGTTGTTGGGGTAATCGCCGTTGTCGCCGCCATACATGTCGTAGGCAACGCCGTCCTCGGTCACAGCAGCCAAACCGTGGTCGCACCATTCCCAGATAAACTGGCCTTGGATGCAATCCCAGCGATCGAAGACCTCCTGATACTCGGACAGGCCTCCGGGGCCATTGCCCATAGAGTGACCGTACTCGCAGTTGATGCGCGGCTTGGGGAACGGATGCTCACCAAAGTCGTTCATCTGCGACACGCGGGAGTACATGGTGGAGATGACGTCGACGGTATCGGCGTTGCGGTCTTCCTCGTAGTGGACCGGACGACCGTCGAGCTCGTGAGCTTTGGCGTACATCGCGCGGATGTTGCAGCCATAGCCGCTCTCGTTGCCCATCGACCACATAATGATGCAGGCGTGGTTGCGCTCCTGCATCACCAGGCGCTCAATGCGGTCGACGTAGGCCGGCTCCCATGCCGGGTCGTCGGTGACCAGGGCGATATTGCCGATATTCTCGAAGCCGTGGCTCTCCATATCGGTCTCGGCGACCAGCATGATGCCATACTCATCGCACAGCTCGTAGAAGCGCGGGTCATTGGCATAGTGGGACGTGCGCACCGCGTTGATGTTGTGTTGCTTCATGAGCTCCAGGTCGCGGCGCATGCGATCGAGGCCCACGGCGCGGCCCTTGTGATCGTCGTGATCGTGGCGGTTGACGCCATGCATCTTAAAGTAAGTGCCGTTGAGGTAGATATGATTGCCCTCGACCGTCACCTCGGCAAGACCCTGGCGATGCGGAACGTACTCGCTGACCTCGTCACCGTCGTAGACCTCAAACGTAAGGTCATAGAGGAAGGGGTCCTCGGGGTTCCAGAAGTGGGCATCGGTCACGTTGCATTCGGCATGGCCGTCGACGCACTCACCCGTAGCCACCACGTTCTCGCCATCGCTGAGCGTAAACACGATGCGGGAAGCGCCCTCGGCCACCGTATCGAGCGTGATCAGAGCGGTATCGCCCTCGCGGTGCGTGCGGAACCTAAAGTCTACCAGATGCGCGGCGGGACGCTGCATAAGGTACACGTCGCGGAAGATGCCCGAGGCCCACCACATATCCTGGTCCTCGATGTAGCTGCCATCGCTGTACTGCAAGACCTTAACCGCAAAAAGGTTGTCGCCCTCGACAAGTGCGTCGGTCACGTCGAACTCGGCGGACAGGCGCGAGCCCTTGGTCATGCCGATAAACTGACCGTTGACGTACAGCTCGCCATAGCTCTCGATGCCGTCGAAGCGAATGATCTCGCGAGCGCCGGCAGGAACAGCGGGAAGGTTGACGATGCGCTGGTAGACGCCCGTGGGGTCATCGGAGGGAACAAACGGCTGATCCACCGGGAACGGGAAGCCCTCGTCGGTATAGGCAAGGTTGCCGTAGCCATCTACCTGCCACAGGTGCGGAACTTCCACGTGATCCCACTCGGGCTCGTACGTGGAGAGCTCCTCGTTGGAAACGGCAGCAGGTCCCTCAAAGAGGCGGAACTGCCACGAGCCGGACAGCTGGACAAACCCGCGCGACAGCTCGCGGCTGTACGTAGCGGCGAGATCGGCGGTCTCGTAACCCATAAAGTACGCATGGGGTGCCAGGCGGTTCCTGTGGGTGAGCGCTTGGTTTTCCCAATCGTTAATGGCGTCCATGGTGATGCTCCTTCGTCATCGTAGTGATTCTTGTGCAACCGGTTGTCCTTATCTTACGGGCGATGCAAAAAACTGTGCAACCGGTTGTCCGCTGAACGGTCGATTTGGCCGGGTTAACGGTGCAACCGGTTGTACAACCGCGACACTTATGTCACCCTGAGTATCGAAACTCAGCGCAAGACATCGTTCTTAAGCTCGTAGGCAACCGCCACGCCCGCTGATATCTCACCCATACGAGACGTATTCGATTGTGGCTTGGTTGCAAAACGACACCGGTCACCGGATACCATGAACGCTGTTCAGGCGCACTATAGTAAGCTGTATCCGCACCAACCCGTATCAGCGACAACATCGACCGCATTCTCCAGGAGACGCCATGACCCAACCAGTTCGCACCGCACCTACGCTTGCCGAGGTTGCCGCAGCTGCCGGCGTGTCGCGCTCCACGGCATCGCGCGCTCTCAACGATTCGCCCCGCATTAGCGAGGAAACCAAAAAGCGCGTCCGCGCGGCGGCCAAGGAAGTCAATTTTGTCCCCAACGCTCGTGGCCGAGCGCTCGCTGTCGGGCGCACGGAAATCATCGCCGTGCTCGTGACCGAGCCCCTAAGTGAACTCTTCAGCGACCCCACCTATAGCGAGTTTTTGAGCGGCATTACCGAGGAACTGTCGGAGTCGTCCTATCTGCCCGTTATCTTGCAGGCGTCTTCTACGCATGAGCGCAACCGCGCACGCGAACACTTTGAGCGCCGCTCGTTCGACGCCGTGATCGACGTCTCCCCCTACAAGGGCAGCGAGCTGCTCGAGGTGCTGCGCGAGCTGGGCGTACCCACCGTGTTGTGCGGCCAGCTCGAGGGCCACCCCTATCGCGATGTGTTCTCGACAGTCTACTCTGACGACGAAGAGGGCGGACACTTTGCGGCACTCGCCATGAAGGAACGCGGGCGCAAAGATATCGTCGCCGTGTTGGGACCGCAAGACAACCCCGCTGTTGTCGACCGCCTGCGCGGCTACCGTGCCGTCTTGGGCGAAGACCTCCCAGACGCAAACGTTATCTATACCGGCTGGAACAACGGAGACGGCTATCAGGCCATGCACCAGATCCTCGCGCGCGAGATTGCTTTCGATGGCGTGCTCTGCGGATCGGACCGTATCGCGGCTGGCGTCATCACCGCGCTCAACGAGGCAGGCCTATCCGTTCCTGCGGACGTTTCTGTCGTCGGCTTCGACGATCACGAGATTGCGGCGCGCTGTGTCCCCGCGCTCACGACCGTCCGTCAGCCCCTGCGCGAAGAAGGCCACATGGCCGCCAACATTGCGCTCGACATGATCAAGGGTGCCGAGCCCACCACCTCCGTGATGCACATGCAGCTGATCCAGAGAGACTCGCTATAAAAAAACTGGGGCAGTCTTTCCGCCAGACAATTGTTGCGGAAAGACTGCCCCGTTTTGAGCGCTCATTCTGGGGCACAGTTTCCGTTAGACGGCTCAACCGGAAACTGTGCCCCATTATTTTGCCGAATTCTGGGTCGCGCTTTCCCAGAGGACCCCCTTTGGGAAAGCGTGACCCGTTCTGGACGCAGATTCCGGGATGCACTTTCCGCGACGCCCGGTCATCCCAAGCCTTCACAATCTCGGCGCATAAAAAACGAGGAAAGGCACGCGTCCTTCCCTCGTTACAGGCAATATGTAGCCGCTTCCCTACATCAGGCGCAGGCTGACGTCCTTGAGCTGGGCGCCGGAAACGGCACTCGG
>UQWG01000062.1 GCA_900544645.1 uncultured Collinsella sp. | reverse complement strand
AAAGGGCGGAGGCGGGGCATGCCCCGCCTCTTACACCACATCTCTGTGCGCTACCGTCGAAATGGCGATGAAAGCACGATTTTGATCCAACTGTTAGTCCTTATAATGGACATATGTTGCGTAACTTAAGCAAATACTATCTTTTTATATGTTGCAAACAAAGTAGCAGTACTCATTTTTGCCATTTTTTGACCACGGCCTTTGTGACAGACGTGCTGGCGGGTTCGAATCCCATGCGCTGGGCCTGAAAAAGGAAAGGCCTCCATCGCTGGAGGCCTAACAATTCAGTGGTGGGCGATGAGGGATGTCCGCGTGCGGCTGGCGCCGCCCGCGCCCCGCTTCGTCGCTCCGCTCCTCGCGTGCTGCGCTGGAAAACGCTTCGCGTTTCCTCAGCTCCGCACCCTGTCGGGTTCGAATCCCTCTGCGATGGGCCCAAAAAAGAAAGGCTCCCATTGCTGGGAGCCTATCAAATCAGTGGTGGGCGATGAGGGATTCGAACCCCCAGCCTTGTGCGTGTAAAGCACCTGCGCTAACCGTTGCGCCAATCGCCCGTGCGGAGAGAGTATAGCAAAACAATCGCCTCATTCATCTCATATCCATTAAAGGTAACTGGCACGTGTCGCAGCGGAGCTGATTCAGTTGAGATTGCCTGAACATTCCGCCCCTCTTTACGCCCTCGGGTATACTCAAAAGCTACTGATTCGATTTGATGCCCAGCAACAGCAGAGGGGATAGTATATGTGCGGTTTTGTCGGTTTTGTCGGTGGGACGGATAACCAATCTGAGGTGCTCACCAAGATGATGGACCGCATCGTCCATCGCGGTCCCGACATGGGCGGTCAGTTTATCGACGGCCGCGTTGCCCTCGGCTTCCGCCGCTTGTCGATCCTCGACCTGACCGAGGCCGGCGCTCAGCCCATGGCCAATGAGGACGGCAGCGTCGTCATTGTCTTCAACGGTGAGATCTACAACTTCCAAGAACTCCGTTCCGAGCTCGAAGCCAAGGGCTACAAGTTCCATTGCGGCGCCGACACCGAGAGCCTCCTGCACGGCTACGAGGAGTGGGGCGAGGCCGTCCTCGATCGCCTGCGCGGTATGTACGCCTTCGTCATCTGGGACAAAAAGAAGAACAAGCTTTTTGGCGCCCGTGACATCTTTGGCATCAAGCCGCTTTACTACTATGCCATGGCCGATGCGGGCGACGGCGCTCCGGGCGTGCTCTTTGGCTCCGAGATCAAGAGCTTCCTGGACTACCCGCACTTCCACAAGGCGGTCAACAAAAAGGCCCTGCGTCCGTACATGACGCTGCAGTATTCGGCAACCGAGGAGACCTTCTTCGAGGGTGTCTACAAGCTGCCGCCGGCGCACTACTTTACCGTCGATATCCCGACCGGCAAGATGAACATCGAGCGTTACTGGGATTGCGATTACTCTGCCGTCGAGAAGCCGTTCGAAGAGTACGTCGACGAGCTGGACGAGGTCGTGCACGAGAGCGTCGAGGCCCATCGCATCGCCGACGTCAAGGTCGCGTCGTTCCTCTCCGGTGGCGTCGACTCCAGCTACATCGCCGCTTGCCTCATGCCCGACAAGACCTTCTCGGTGGGCTTTGACTACAAGAACTTCAACGAGACCAACTACGCCAAGGAACTTTCCGATAAGCTCGGCGTCGAGAACGTTCGCAAGATGATTACCGCCGACGAGTTCTTCGGTGCGCTCGAGGACATCCAGTATCACATGGACGAGCCGCAGTCCAACCTGTCTTCCGTGCCGCTGTGGTTCTTGGCCGAGATGGCCCGCAAGGACGTCACCGTCGTGCTTTCGGGCGAAGGCGCCGACGAACTCTTTGGCGGCTACGCCTACTACGAGGACACGGTCCCGGTCCGCAAGTACAAAAAGATGGTGCCGCTGCCCATCCGTCGCGCGCTCGGTAACCTGGCGCTGCATATGCCGTACTTCAAGGGTCATAACTTCCTGGTCAAGGGTGCCGAGATTCCCGAGAAGTCGTTCCTGGGACAGGCTCTGGTATGGCCGGAGCGCGAGGTCGACGGCGTTCTCAAGCCCGAGTACAACACCGGCGATGGCGCCTTCGAGCTTGCCGCTCCCATCTATGCGCGCGTGAAGGGTCAGCCCGAGCTGGTCAAGAAGCAGTACCTGGACATGAACATGTGGCTCCCGGGCGACATTCTGCTCAAGGCCGACAAGATGTGCATGGCGCACTCGCTGGAGCTGCGCGTGCCCTTCCTGGACCGCAAAGTCATGGAGTTCGCCGAGCACATTCCCGACCGCTACCGCATCAACGAGAACGGCAACAAACAGGTACTCCGCCACGCTGCCAACAAGTCGCTGCCCGATGAGTGGGCCACCCGTCCCAAGGTGGGCTTCCCGGTGCCGATTGTCTACTGGCTGCGCGAGCAAAAGTGGTACGACTATGTCAAGGAGTACTTCACCGCGCCGTGGGCAAGCGAGTTCTTCAATACCGACGAGCTCATGCACCTGCTCGATCTGCACTTTGCGGGCAAGGGCGATTTCCAGCGCAAGATCTATACGCCGCTCGTGTTCCTAGTGTGGTACAAGCGCTTCTTTATCGACGAGGGCCAGCCTTCTGTTCAGGCTGCCTAGCCTCGGCTTACGAACGCCTGCGCGTAACGGCTCCTCCGGGAGCCGTTTTTGCGTGGGTGCGTTTCAGTTACTATAAAAACCGTCCCTGCCAAATGACTGAGAAAGGTGAAAGATGCACCATTCGGATTCCGCGACCGTGACCACGGTCGATACGCTTGCCAAGCTTCTCGACGTGTGCGGCGAGCTGCGCGCATCAGAGCAGGTTGACGAGCGTGCCGTGACCGGCTGCTCGTTTGATTCGCGCGTGGTCTCGGCAGGTGACGTATTCTTTTGCAAAGGTGCTGCCTTTAAGCCCGCGTTTTTGAGCATGGCGCTCGATGCGGGCGCCGTCGCATTTGTGTGCGAGGAGTCGCTGGTCGAGTCTCTGGAGCCGCTGGCGAAGGAGAGCGGTGCTGCGATGCTGGTTGTTGATAGTGTTCGCACGGCCATGGCCCTGCTGCCGCCGGAGGTCTACGACCGTCCCGACCACGACGTCAAGATCGTGGGCATCACCGGCACCAAGGGAAAGACCACGGCCGCTTTTATGCTCCAGTCGATTATCAAAGCGGCGGGCGAGTCCTGCGGCATGATCGGCTCGGTGAGTACCGACGATGGTATCGAGTGCTACGAGAGCACCAATACTACGCCCGAGGCCCCCGAGGTCTGGCGCCATATCGCCAACTGTCGCACGTCCGGTCGCCAGTCCATGGTCATGGAGGTCTCGAGCCAGGCGCTCAAGTACCAACGCGTCGAGAATCTGCCGTTTGACGTGGCGTGCTTCCTCAACATCGGCCGCGACCACATCTCGCCGATCGAGCACCCCACGTTTGAGGATTATTTTGAGAGCAAGCTCAGGATCTTTGATCAGGCTAAGACTGCCGTAGTGAATCTGGGCACTGATGAAGTCGAACGCGTGCTGGAGGCAGCGTCGACGGCCGATCGCTTGGTGACCGTTGGGGTCGAGCATCCCGAGGCGAGCCTGTGGGCAAGCGACGTACGCATGGTCGGCTTTAGCATCGAGTTCAACTTGCATGGCCTGTGTGCCGACGAGTCCGAGACGGGGGAGAAGGTCCTGCTGGGCATCGCGGGCGACTTTAACGTGGAAAACGCGCTGGTCGCTATCGCCGCTGCGCGCGAGATCGGCATCGGTATCGAGGCTATCAAGAAGGGCCTCTCCAAACTGCGTGTGCCGGGCCGCATGGAGGTCGTGGAGTCGAAGGACGGCCGCGTGATCTGCGTCGTTGACTATGCGCACAACCAGCTTTCGTTCCGTTCGCTTTTCTCGTCGGTCAAGCGCGCGTTTCCCGCTAGCCCCGTCATTGCGCTGTTTGGTGCTGCCGGCGGCAAGGCTCAGGAGCGCCGCGAGCAATTGCCGCGCGAGGCCGCACCGTATTCCGACCTGATGATCTTTGCCAACGAGGATCCAGCTCACGAGGACCCGATGAAGGTCTGTCGCGAGCTAGCCGAGCATGTTCCCGACGATACGCCGAACAAGATCATCCTCGACCGCGAAGCCGCTGTGCATGCGGCGTTCAAGGCGGCGCGCGAGGAGTACGTCAACCCCGATGCTCCCACCATTGTCTTGCTGCTGGCAAAGGGTGACGAGGAGCTCATGCACGTGGGCGACGAGTTCGTGCCCATCGAGAGCGACCTTTCGCTGGCCAATCGCCTGATAGATGTTACCCAGTTTGACTAATGAACCATGATGGTGGCAGCGCCCTGAGTGCGCTGTCGCCATAAGCGTGTTCCCTCAATCAAAACATGCCGTCCAAGTCCAAATCCCTTTACGTAAACGGAGTAACCATGTCCCACAACACCCTGCCGACCGTTGCCGAGCTTTCGGGCGAGATGCGCGAGCGATTGGCCAAGGTCAAGTACGTCTTTACCGACCTAGATGCCACGATGCTCGCACCTGGCTCGTGCGTGCTGCGCGACAACGACGGCAACCCCTCGACCAAACTCGTCGAGGCCGTCGTGGCGCTTGCTCGCGCTGGTATTCAGGTGGTTCCCACCTCGGGCCGCAACCGTACCATGATCCACGAGGACGCGCGCGTGCTCGGCCTCAACTCCTACATCGGCGAGATGGGCGGCCTGGTCATGTACGATCTCAAAGCCAACGATTGGGAGTATCTGACCGGCGACATGCCCTACGACCCCTCTTGCGGCCTCACGCCGCACCAGGTGATCGAGCAGACCGGCGTGTGCGAGAAGATCCTCGCCCGCTGGCCGCACAAGATCGAGTATCACAACGACATGTCGACCGGCTACAAATACCGCGAGGTCACCGTCGGCATGCGCGGCGATGTACCCGACGATGAGGTTCAGGCCATCCTGGACGAGGCCGGCTGCGGTCTGATTTGGGCTTGCAACGGCCACCTGACTCACCTGTCCAAGCCGACGACGCTCGAGCTCGATCGCGTCGAGGACGGTCGCGCATTCAACATCAACCCCGCGGGCCTCAACAAAGGCGTCGCCATTGCGCGCTTCTGTGAGCACCTAGGGATCGAGCGCGAGGAGACGTTGGCGCTCGGCGACTCCGAGTCCGACTTCTACATGGCCGATCACGTGGGCACGTTCTGCCTAGTCGAGAATGGCCTGACGAGCGCCGGCGCGCCCGAGTTCCTGGCTGCTTGCGAGAACGCTTTCGTTACGCGCGGCAAAATTGTCGACGGTTGGGCGGCGACGGCAGAGCTGCTGGTCGCGGCGCGTTCGTAGCGCGGCGTCGCCGCACGTGGACATGTCTTTTCGAGAGAGACTGGTGAGGTAATGTCCGATATCGAGAATCCGGCAGGCGACACGCGCCCGATTGGCGTGTTCGATTCTGGTTTGGGCGGTCTGACGGTTGCGCGCGCGATTGCGACGGCGTTGCCGCACGAGTCCGTCTACTACTTTGGCGACACCAAGCGCTGCCCCTACGGCACGCGCACCGAGGATGAAGTGCGCTCGTTTGCGCTGCAGGCGGGTCGTTGGCTTTCGAAGCACGACGTCAAGATTATGGTCATCGCCTGCAACACGGCGACCGCTGCGGCCTTGCGTTTGGCCCAGCAGGTGCTCGACGTTCCCGTGATCGGCGTGATCGCGCCGGGTGCCCGTGCAGCAATCAACAGCACGCGTACGCGTCGCGTGGGCGTGCTCGCCACCAACCTCACCATTCGCTCGGGCGCCTACACGCGCGCCATTCAGGATCTAGATGCCGGCGTCGATGTATACGGCTGTCCTGCCTCGAGCTTTGTCGAGGTTGTCGAACACGAGCTCGCCTCGGGTGCACATCTGCAGGAACAGTGGCTTGAGAACGAGGATATCTTCGATACGCCTGCCGTGCGTGCGCTGGTGGGTGCCACGGTTGAGCCGCTGCGCGACCACGGTATCGATACCGTGGTGCTCGGCTGTACGCATTTCCCGCTGTTGGTGGGACCTATCCGCCATGCGCTGGGGCCTGGGGTGCGCGTCGTGAGTTCCGCCGAGGAGACCACACGCGAGCTGACCGATATCCTCACGCGCCGCGAGCAGCTGGCGGGCGACGCCGCCGAGCCGCAGCATCGTTTTGCCACGACGGCCGATAACATTGCCGAGTTTGCGGTGGCGGGCAGCTTTATCTTTGGTCAGCCGCTCAAGAGCATCGAACATATCGATATCGATGAGCTGAAATAGATGTAAGGCAGCCGCCAAAGCCTCCGCCACATCTTTTGCCGAAAGGAAATTTCTATGGAGTACATGCAGGTCAACCGCTCCAACGATCGCGCCGCCAACGAGTTGCGCCCCGTTAAGCTCACCCGTGGCGTCATGAAGCACGCCCACGGCTCGTGTTTGGCCGAGTTCGGTGACACGCGCGTGCTGTGCGCCGCCACTATCGAGGAGGGCGTGCCGGGCTGGCGAAAGGGAGCTAAGGCCGGCTGGGTGACCGCGGAATACGCCATGCTGCCGGCGTCGACCGGCAAGCGCTGCAAGCGCGAACACGCCAACCGCAAGGGTCGCTCCATGGAGATCGAGCGCCTCATTGGCCGCAGCCTGCGTACCGTCGTCAACATGAAGGCGCTCGGCGAGTACACCGTCACCGTCGACTGCGATGTGATTCAGGCCGATGGCGGCACGCGTACAGCGAGCATCACCGGCGCCTGGGTGGCGCTGCACGACGCCCTCGCCATGTGGGTCGAGGCGGGCAAGATCGAACGCATCCCGCTTATCGGCCAGGTGGCTGCCATCTCCATGGGCGTTGTCGACGGCAATACGCTGCTTGACCTCGATTATTCGGAGGACAGCCATGCCGAGGTCGACATGAACCTCGTCGCCACCGACACCGGCGAGATGATCGAGCTCCAGGGCACCGGCGAGCAGGCGCCCTTTGACCGCAAACGCCTCAACGCCCTGCTCGACCTGGGCGACAAGGGTATCGCCGAGCTCATCGAGCTTCAGCGCCAAGCCATCGCCTAACCTGCCAAAAGGGACGGGTTTATTTTGGTAGGTTTTATCTGCTGAAATGCTGCGTTGAAAGGTCCGATCGCCTGAGAGGGGAGAGGTCAAGTGCCCAAACGCCCCTCACGCGGCTTGCTATAGAGACAAGGAGGCCAGTTATGGCACTTGAGAAGATCGACATCGACACCCTCGACCCGGCGGCGACCATCGTCGTGGCAACCGGAAACGCTCATAAACTCACCGAGATCGAGGCCATTTTGGGCAAGGTCATGCCCGAGGTGCGCTTTGTGGCGCTCGGCCAGCTGGGCGATTTTGAGGATCCCGAGGAAAACGGCACGACGTTTTTGGAGAACGCCATCATCAAGGCGCAGGCTGCGGTCGAGGAGACGGGTCTTATGGCCATTGCCGACGATTCGGGCTTGGTCGTCGACGCGCTGGACGGTGAGCCCGGTGTGTATAGCGCGCGCTACGCGGGCGTTCACGGCGACGACGCCGCCAACAATGCCAAGCTGCTCGTGAATCTGGATGGCGTGGCCGACGAGGATCGCACCGCGCGCTTTATGAGCGTCGTCGCGCTCATCGACACGGACGGTTTGGTCACCTATGGCGAGGGCGCCTGCGAGGGCGTTATCGCGCACGAGGGCCGCGGCGATCACGGCTTTGGCTACGACCCGCTGTTCCTGCCGGTCGACACGCCGGGCAAGACCATGGCCGAGCTGACGGCTGACGAGAAGAACGCCATCAGCCATCGTTTCCACGCGCTCGAGCATCTGTCCGCCAAGCTGACGGGCGAGGAGTAGACCGTGCGTGCGGTGGTGCAGCGCGTGCTCAACGCCGGCGTGACGGTCGACGGCGAGTGCGTGGGCCGCATTGGACGCGGCTACCTGGTGCTGCTGGGTGTGGGCCATGGCGATACGCATGCCGAGGCCGACAAGCTGTGGGGCAAGCTCCGCGGGCTGCGTATCAACGAGGACGAGAACGGCAAGACCAACTTGGCGCTTGCCGATGTCGACGGCGAGGTGCTCGTGGTGTCGCAGTTCACGCTGTTCGCTGACTGCCGCCACGGTCGCCGTCCGTCGTTTACCGATGCCGGCGCGCCCGATGTTGCCAACGAGCTCTACGAGTACTTCCTGACGCTCGTTCGTCAAGATGTCGAACACGTGGCGCACGGCATCTTTGGTGCCGATATGAAAGTCGATCTTGTCAACGACGGTCCGTTCACCATCGTCTTGGACACCGACAACCTTTAGGTTACGCGGTTTTACCAAACCGCGTAACAACTGGTCATGCGAGATTGTCGTCTGGTACGTATTTGGGACGGGGCTTATTTAGCTACTTGCGTATGGCGGCAGCAGGGTGCTATAGTATTAGAGTTTTGTCTATCTTAGGGGTATTATCCCCTTTTTGAATTGCACCTTCTGGAGGCCCTGTTCATGGAAGAGATGGAAGTCAATCACGTCGACGACATCCACGAGAAGCTGACCGATATGGTGGGCGATCGCGTCAAGGTTAAGGCCAACATGGGCCGTACCCGCGTCGTCGAGCGCATGGGCACCATCAAGAGCGTCCACCCGGCCGTCTTCATTGTCGAGGTTGACGAGCGTCGTGGCCGCAAGTCGCGTCAGTCCTACCAGTATATCGATGTGCTCACCGGTCAGGTCGAGCTGTTCGACCCCGAGAGCGGCGAGCATATCTTTACCCCGCTCGGCAATCAGCTCGAGGAGCATTAACGGTGACCGATCGGTCCCTGACTCTTTCCGCGCCGGCAAAGATTAACCTCTACCTGGGGGTTCATACCGAGCGCGATGACCGCGGCTACCACAGGGTCGATTCCCTGATGGCGGCCGTCGGTCTTTCCGATACCGTGACGGTCACGCCGTCGCAGGCGCTGACCGTCCAGACGGTTCCAGCATCAGATTTTCCCATGCAAAAGAATACGGCGTATCGGGCTGCGGTTGCTATGGCCGAGCATTATGGTCGCGAGGCAAACATCTGCGTGACGATTGAGAAGCGCATTCCATTGTGCGCCGGCTTGGGCGGCCCCTCGACGGATGCGGCCGCGGTCATTGTCGCCTTGGCAGAGCTCTGGGGCATTGATCGCACCGACCCAGCGCTCGATGACATTGCGCGGGGCATTGGTGCTGACGTCCCGTTCTTTTTGCACGCGAGTCCTGCGTTCTACGTAGGTGGGGGAGACGTGCTGGCAACTGAGTGCCCCGCGCTGCCCGCGACGCCCGTCGTGCTGGTCAAGCCGCGCGAGGCAAGCGTTTCGACAATTGAAGCCTATCGACGTTTTGACGAGGCCCCGGTGCCTGCGGACAAGCCCGGCGCGATAGCTTCTGCCTTGCGTGCTGGTGATGCCGAGACGGCATATGCACTCATCCATAACAACCTTGGTGTCATTTCCGCACAGATGGAGTCGCAGATTCAAACGGTCCTCGACTGGCTGCGTAAACAGGACGGAACCGTTGCTGTAGATGTGTGCGGATCGGGTGCCTGCTCGTTTGCCATTTGCGACACCGCTGCCACGGCCGAAAGGCTTGCCGATGCTGCCCAGCAAAATGGCTGGTGGGCCTGCGCGACTGAGCTTATTCCCAACACGGTTCAAATCGATGCGCCAAAGAAATAAAAATTTCTCTAGCACGCGGCGAAAATCTTTGTTACTATAGTCGAGCTAACGGGTTGTGGCTCAGTTTGGTAGAGCACTGCGTTCGGGACGCAGGGGTCGCTGGT
>UQWG01000061.1 GCA_900544645.1 uncultured Collinsella sp. | reverse complement strand
CCGCACATGTGCGGATGAATGTGGGAAGTGTTCGGATGAAGTTGATAATCAAGGGGCAACTGGTCCCCACCACAAATTATCCTTGGCATACTTGCGCGAATACCTGCCCGTGCTACACTTGCAATTGCTGTTTCAGGGCGGGGTGGAATTCCCCACTGGCGGTAAATCGGGCGGTGCCAAAGGGGTGCCGTGGCGCAGACGAGGCGTCTGCGACCGAGCCGATGAGTCCGCGACCCGTGCGTGTGTTGGTTCGCATGCCGGCTGAACTGGTGAGACCCCAGTACCAACGGTTAGAGTCCGGATGAAAGAGGCAGGTGATCTTATGTCTGAACAGTCGCAGCATATCCATTTTGAGAACACGAATAGGTGGAGCACCAAACAGCTCGTTACCATGGCGTTGATGTGCGCCTTGGGCGCCCTGTTTATGTACGTGCAGCTGCCCATCCTTCCTTCGGCGCCGTTTTTGACCTACGACCCGTCGCTGGTGCCGGCGATGGTGTGCGGATTTGCGTATGGCCCCGGTGCTGGTACCGCTGTTGCAGCCATGGCGATCGTTATCCATGCGCTCACTACGGGTGACTGGGTCGGCGCGCTTATGAATCTGGTTGCCACGCTGGGCTACATTCTGCCCGCGGCTATCGTCTACCAGAAGATGCATACCTATAAGGGTGCCGTGATTGGCCTGGTGCTCGGCGTTATTGTCGCTACGGCGTTGTCTATGGTCGCAAATCTTACCATTGGCGTATGGTTCTGGTATGGCTCGGTCGATGTGATCGCCCCGCTCATGATTCCTGCCGTGCTGCCGTTCAACCTTATCAAGACCGTGCTTAACTCGGTGTTGACGCTTGTGGTGTACAAGGCGGTCTCCAACCTCATCACGCCTAAAAAGGACCAGGTCAAAGGCCGCGCATGATTGAGTGTCGGGGCGTTTCCTTTAGCTATGACGGTGCCGCACCGGCACTCGACGGCGTCGATCTGAACATCGAGGATGGCGAGTTTTTCTGCATCCTCGGTGGCAATGGGTCGGGCAAGTCGACGTTTGCCAAGCATCTGAATGCACTGTTGCAGCCCGATGCGGGCACGGTACGCGTCAACGGCATGGATGCGTCCGACCCCGAGCTGGTCTACGACATTCGTTCGACCGCGGGCATGGTATTCCAGAATCCCGATGATCAGCTGGTAGCAACGCTTGTCGAAGATGACGTTGCGTTTGGTCCTGAAAACCTTGGCGTGCCATCGGCGCAAATTGCGCAGCGCGTACGCGAGGCACTGAAGGGCGTGGGCCTGGTGGGCTTTGAGCGCCACGAGACCCACGCGCTTTCGGGCGGCCAAAAGCAGCGCGTGGCGCTTGCCGGCGTGCTCGCCATGGAACCGCGCGTGCTCATATTGGACGAGGCTTCCTCGATGCTCGATCCGCGTGGACGCAAGGGCCTCATGAAGGCTTGCCGTGCGTTGCATGATCGCGGCATGACCATCGTGATGATTACGCACTTTATGGAAGAGGCCGCCGAGGCCGATCGCGTTGCTGTCTTCCAAGCGGGCCGCGTTGCCATGATCGGTACGCCCGAGGAAATCTTGACGCGGGCGGACGAACTTGCGCAGCTCAACCTGGATATGCCGGCGTCGTGCTGCCTAGGTAGGGCACTTCGTGAGAAGGGCGTGCCCGTTTGCGCGCAGGTGCGCGAGGCAGATATGGTCGCCGAGATTGCGCGGATTTACGCCGAGCGGGGCGGGGCGGACGTCGCAGTGCAGCCTTCTGCATCCGATTCTCGTATGCTCGACAATGCATCCTTCGCGACTAACGAGGCGGCCGCGTCGGAGCCCGTTATCGAGATCTCGCACCTCTCGCATAGTTACTCGCTGAACGCCCGCGAGCGCCGTCGATGGCGCAAGCGCTCGACCACTGCGGACGCATCGAGCAAACAAGCTCTTTGGGGCAACGATCCAAACAGTCCCTGGGCGCTACGTGATGTTTCGTTGACGGTGCGCCGCGGCGAGTTTCTGGGATTGGCGGGTCATACCGGCTCGGGTAAATCGACGCTGGTTCAGCATCTCAACGGGTTGATTCGTCCGCAGGAGGGAAGCGTTTGCGCGCTGGGGCTCGACCTATCAAGCAAGAAAGACGCCGCCGCGGTTAAGGCCAAGGTCGGCGTGGTGTTTCAGTATCCCGAGCGCCAGCTATTTGCCGAGACCGTGGCACAGGACGTGGCATTTGGTCCACATAACCTTGGCTTGTCGCAGGCCGAGGTTGCCCGCCGCGTTAAGTCATCGCTTGCGCGCGTGGGCCTCGACCTTGCCGCGATAGGCGACAAGAACCCCTTTGAGCTTTCGGGCGGCCAGCAGCGCCGCGTGGCGTTTGCCGGCGTGCTCGCCATGGAGCCCGAGGTGCTGGTGCTCGACGAGCCCATGGCGGGGCTCGATCCGGCTGCGCGCAGGGATTTCCTGGGGCTCATCGATCGGCTCCATCGCGAGGGCCTGACTGTTGTCATGGTTTCGCATAGCATGGATGACCTGGCAAATTGCTGTGACCGTGTCGTTGTGATGAACGAGGGCGCCGTGTTTGCCGAGGGAACGCCCGCGCAGGTGTTTGCGCGCGCGAACGAGCTCAAATCGATCGGCCTGGGCGTTCCTGCCGCCCAGCGCATGGCGCTGGCGCTTGCGCAAGCCGGTGTGCCGCTCCGCTGCGACAAGCTTTATACGGTTGAGGCGCTAGCCGACGAGTTGGCCGGCTTGCTGCTGGGCTGCGCGGACGTGCCTTTGAGGGTTCCGTGTCAGGCTGGTTCCAAGGCGCCCACGCGAGAGGAGGGCTGCTAATGGAGGCGTTCTCATTTGGCAGCTACTATCCCGGGGATAGCGCGGTGCATCGCCTGGATCCGCGTACTAAGTTGCTCCTAGGTTTTGCATTTCTGGTCACCGTGCTCACCGTCGGAAGCTTTTGCGGGCTGGTTCCGGTCGCATTTTTTGTCGTGCTGGTCTATCTCGCAGCCCGGGTGCCGTTGCGCCGGGTCCTATCATCGATGGCACCATTGCTGGCGATTGTCGTGGTGGTCGCGGTGCTCAACCTGTTTTCCGACCAGAGTGGGCGCATCCTGTGGCAGCTCGGCTTTCTGCAGATAAGCGAGGGCTCACTGCGTTCTGCCGCCTTTATGGCGTGCCGCCTGACGTTGATGATGGCCGGCATGAGCGCTATCACGCTCACCACGCCGACGCTCGACCTCACCGCGGGCTTTGAGCGCCTGCTCGCACCGTTTGCGCGTGTGGGACTTCCTGCGCACGAGCTCGGCATGATCATGGGTATCGCGCTGCGCTTTATGCCGCAGTTTGCCACTGAGATGAAACAGACGGCCGATGCGCAGGCGAGCCGCGGTGCGCGCGTGACGGGAGGCCCGCTCGGCGGCGTGCGTATGCTCGGCAGTGTGGCGATTCCGCTGTTCACGGGCGTGTTCCGCCATGCCGAGACGCTGTCTGCTGCCATGGATGCACGCTGCTATCATGGCGAGCAGGGCCGCACGCGCCTGCATGCGCTTGCATTTCGCCGCGGGGATGCGCTGGCTGCGGTGGTGACAGCGCTGCTGCTCGCGTGTGTCATCGTCATCAACCTTCAACTTGTTTAGGCGCGATTCGAGCGCAAGAAAGGGGTCCCTATGACCGACAACGACCGCACGGCTCAGCTCGAGCGCGCTTGCTCGTATCTCAGGCGCATTCCGGCGTGGTATCTGGCCACGACCGATGTAGCCGACGGGCATCAGCCTCGCGTGAGACCGTTTTCGTTTGCCATGGTCGATGACGGTAAACTGTGGTTTTGTACGTCGCGCGACAAAGATGTGTGGGCGGAGCTGAGCGCGAATCCCAAGTTTGAGCTCTCGGGCTGGAAGCCGGGGGAATGTTGGATCGTATTGACCGGCGAAGCCGCACTTGAGGACGACGCAGTTGCGAGCGACAAGGTGCGTCAAGCGGGTTTTAAGCACATGGTGGGCATTGGCGAGGAACACGAGAGTGCCAACGACGGCCGCCTTGCTTTCTTTTCGGTCCGCAACATTGCCGCGCGCTTCTGTGATATCGACGGCAGCGAGGAGCGCCTGGAGCTCTAGCTCGCACAAACCGGGCTCCCAAACTAGCTAGTACAGGAGGAAACGTGGACGGATTGAATACGGTGTTGGAGTATCTGACGTCGGTGCCGGCATGGTATTTGGCGACGAGCGTTGACGGACAGCCTCATGTGCGTCCGTTTTCGTTTGCGCAGATCCAGGATGGCAAGCTGTGGTTTGTAACAGCGCGCACCAAAGATGTGTGGCAAGAGCTGCTGCAAAACCAGCGCTTTGAGGCCACGAGTTGGTGGCCGGGCCATGGTTGGTTGATTCTGCGCGGGCGTGCGGGGCTGGAAGACCGGGCTTCGAGCGAAATGCGCGAGGCCGGATGGAAACATCTTGAGCGCTTGAGCGAGCACTATGAGGGGCCTAACGACCCCGCGCTCGTCTTCTTTAGCGTCGAGGATCCCGAGGCTTTTATCTGCAATCACGACGAATGGGTGCCGGTCGAGCTCTAGCCAGCTGGCTCATCCTAACAACTTGGTTTTCGCATGGGCGGGCCCCGTATTGCCCGGCGCCGTTAGGAGCGCCGGTCAATACGGGGCCCGCTCCATTTGTCAATTCCTTCAAGCGAATGTGTCGGGAATGTTTCAATGCATGAATATACAAGCCATTTACGTGTTCATGCATCTTTTGGTGCTAAAGTTTCAACCCACCTCATAACGACCGCTAATAAATGCGCATCGGTGCATAAATCGCAGACAAGGAGTCTGATATGTCTTTGAAGGTTGGAATCGTCGGCGCGGCTGGATATGCCGGAGCCGAGCTCATTCGCCTCGTACTCGGCCATCCCGAGTTTGAACTTGTTGCCATTACGTCCAACGCCGATGCCGGCCAGCCGCTGTCCGCGGTGTATCCGAGCTTTGCTGGCGTGAGCGATCTGGTTTTCACCACGCATGACGCCCCCGAGCTCAAGAGCTGCGATGCGGTTTTTCTTGCCGTGCCGCACACGGCTGCCATGGCACAGGTGCCCGCGCTCCTTGCCGCAGGCGTTTCCTGCTTCGATTTGTCTGCCGACTACCGTCTGAGCGATCCGGCCGTGTTCGAGGCGTGGTATGCCGCCGCGCATACGAGCCCCGAGCTGCTCAAGACGCGTGCTTTCGGCCTCCCCGAGCTGTTTTGCCAGGACTTAGAGACCGCTGCTTCCAGCCATGCCGCTGGCAAGTCCGTGCTGGTCGCCTGCGCCGGTTGCTATCCCACCGCAACGAGCCTTGCCGCCGCGCCCGCCGTGCGCGCTGGCTGGGTTGCCCAGAGCGGCCCCGTGATCGTTGATGCCATCAGCGGTGTGACGGGTGCCGGCAAGTCCTGCAACGCTCGTACGCATTTTTGCAGCGCTGACGAGAACTTGGAGGCCTACGGCGTGGGCAAGCATCGCCACACGCCCGAGATTGAGCAAATCCTTGGTCTGACCGATCGCGTCGTCTTCACCCCGCATCTGGCACCGCTCAAGCGCGGCCTGCTCTCCACGGTGACGCTGCCGCTCACGCCGCAGGCCATCGACTCCCTGGCTCTTGAGGATGTCGTCGACTATTACAAGCAGTTCTACGCTGGACGCACCTTTGTGCGCGTGCTCGACGCCGGCCAGCAGCCCAAGACGGCTTCGGTCGTCGGAACCAACGCCGCCCAGATTGGCCTCGCGCTCAACAAGCGCGCGGGCGTTCTGGTGGCGACGGGCGCCATCGACAATCTGTGCAAGGGTGCAGCAGGCCAGGCGGTCCAGTGCGCCAACATCGTCTTTGGTTTTGACGAGCGACGAGGCTTGCCCACAGTGGCGTGCCCGGTGTAGCACATTCGATTGTTAACGATTTGGTAGTCGGGCATCGAGTGGGGCGCCACTCTTAAGCTGGTCTCATGATTACGACTGGCATGGCGCACCAACCGATGTCCGTTTTTTGTTTGACATAAGGAGTCATGAAGACGATGAATACCGAGCTGTTTGATATCAAGATTCGCGCCGTCGAGGGTGGCGTTACGGCTGCGGCTGGTTTTAAAGCTGCGGGCATCCACGCTGGGTTCCGCAAGAACCCCGAGCGTCTGGATTACGCGCTCGTCGTGCCCGATAAACCCTGTCCCGGTGCCGGCGTGTTTACCACCAATCGCTTTTGCGCGGCGCCCGTGCAAGTGAGCCGTGCCAACCTGGGCGGTGCCGACAAGGGCTACGGTATCATCGCCGGCGTTTCGGTCAACTCTGGCAATGCCAACGCCGCCACGGGTGAGACCGGCCTTGCATGCGCGCGCGAGACGTGCAACATCGCATCGCAGGTCATCGGCTGCGAGCCCCAGCAGATTCTGGTTGCCTCCACGGGTGTGATTGGCCAGATTCTGCCGATCGACACGTTTGAGACCGCCATTCCTGTTGCCTACGAGGCGCTCTTCGCCCACGGTGGCGCCGATGCCGCTCGTGCCATCATGACGACCGACACGCACTCCAAGGAGTACGCCGTGTCCTACGTCAGCGAGGCTGCGGGTCATGCGGGCAATGTCTATACGGTGGGCGGAATGTGCAAGGGCTCGGGCATGATCATGCCCAACATGGCCACCATGATCGCAGTTATCACCACCGATGCCCCCGTCGAGCCTGCGGCACTTCATGCCCTGCTGCTCTCGACCGTCAAGCAGACCTTTAACAAGGTAACGGTCGATTCCGACACTTCGACCAACGACACCTGCATCATGCTTGCCTCCGGCGCCGCTGCCGCAGATGCCGAGCCTATCGTCGAGGGCTCCGATGCCTTTGACGAGTTGGCATTTGCCGTGCACGAGGTGTGCGAGAGCCTGGCGCGCAATATTGCCGCCGATGGCGAGGGCGCATCCAAGCTTGTTACGGTCAACGTCGCCGGCGCCGCCAACGACGAGGAAGCCGATATCGCCGCCCGCGCCGTCGCCAATTCGCCGCTCGTCAAGACCTGCATCGCCGGCCACGACTGCAACTGGGGCCGCGTCGCCATGGCGCTTGGCAAGTGCGGCGTGAAGTTTAATCAGGAAGACGTTTCCATCGACATGATGGGCATGCCCGTCTGTCGCGATGGTCTGACCGTTCCCTTTGACGAGGACGAGGCTCTGCGACGTTTTGAGGCGCCCGAGATCGTGATCTCGGCCGACCTGGGCGCAGGCGATGCGGCAACGACCGTGTGGACCTGCGACCTCACGCACGAGTACATCTCCATCAACGGTGACTACCGTTCCTAGATTCCAGGCACGCTGCGCATCTTGCCGCGATTGCGGACGGCGGAGCACGGCACGATAACGATACGAAAGACGAGGCAGATTATGAAATTCGCACGCGATTGTCGTTCGAGCGAATCCAACGAAGCAACCGCGCAGCTGCTGTTCGAAGCGCTGCCGTGGATTAAGAACCTGACCGGCAAGACGGTTGTTATCAAATATGGCGGAGCCGCCATGGTTGATGAGCAGCTGCGCCGCGACGTGATGAGCGACATCGTTTTGCTCAAGATCATCGGTATGCGCCCCGTCATCGTGCACGGCGGCGGCAAGGCTATCAACGAGGCGCTGAGCCATTACGATATTCCCGTCGAGTTTAAGAACGGCCAGCGCGTGACCACGCCGGCGACTATGGATATCGTGCGCGAGGTGCTGGGCGGCAAGGTTAACCAGGAGCTGGTTGCTGCCATCAACCACCACGGCAACCTGGCCGTGGGCGTGTCGGGCAGCGATGCCGGCACACTCATCGCCGAGCCGCTCGACCCCGAGCTCGGTCGCGTGGGCAAAGTGACGCACGTAAACACCGACTATATCGAGCGTTTACTCGATAGCGAGTACATCCCCGTCATAGCTACCGTCGCGGCGGGGGAGGACGGCGGTTTCTTCAACATCAACGCCGACACCGCCGCCGGTGCCGTTGCCGCGGCGCTCCACGCGCATAAGGCGATCTTTTTGACCGATGTCGATGGCCTGTACAAGGACTTTAGCGACAAGGACTCGCTTATCTCCAACCTAACGCTCGACGAGGTTAACGAAATGCTCTACGGCGGCGAGGTCGATAAGGGCATGATTCCCAAGCTGCGTGCGGCCGTCGATGCGCTTACCGGCGGCGTATTTCGTGCCCACATCATTAACGGTACTACGCCGCATTCGCTGCTCCTTGAGCTGCTGACCGATGCCGGCGTCGGCACCGTGATCCATTCCACCGAGACGGCTTACGAGTTCGATACGCATCCGCATCCGCTTTCGACGTTTGCTGCGCGTCTGACCGAGAACCTTGACGAGGTCGAGAAGCTTCAGACGGTCTAGCTGACCCTCAGCCGCCCCATTCCTGCACCCATAGCCCCGCGCCGTCTGGCGCCCAACGAAAGGCATCCCATGTCACTTGCAGCTCAGCAATCGCTTGAATCCCATTACGTTATGCATACCTTTGGCCGCTCTCCGGTCGAGTTTGTCGAGGGTCACGGCATGAAGCTCACCGGCGACGATGGCCGTGAGTACCTCGACTTTCTTGCCGGCATCGGCGTGTGCAGCCTAGGTCATGGCAACTTGGCTGTGCTCTCGGCGCTCGAGGCACAGACCAAAAAGCTCATGCATGTCTCCAATTACTTCTACATTGAGCAGCGCGGACAGGTCGCGGCGCTGCTGTCCAAGCTTGCTAACGACGACGTAGATGGTGCGCGCGTGCTTGCCGATGCCATTGCCGCCGGCGATGAGACCACGGCAGCTGCTCTTGGTGCCCCGGCTGCGGGCGAGCAGGTGTGGGAGACCTTCTTTGCCAACTCCGGTGCCGAGGCCAATGAGGGCTCGATGAAGCTCGCGCGCCTGTACGCCAAGCGTGCCGGTAATGGCGGCAACACCATCGTGTGCATGCGCGGCGGCTTCCACGGCCGTACGCTCGAGACCATTGCCGCCACCATGCAGGATTGGCTGCAGGACAGCTTCCGCCCGCTGCCGGGTGGCTTTGTGGCCTGCACGACCAACGATGTGGACGAGTTGCGTGCAATCTTTAAGCAGCTGGGGAGCGAGATTTGTGCCGTGATGCTCGAGCCGATCCAGGGTGAGAGTGGCGTGCACCCCATGACCGAGGAGTTTATGGCGGCGGCGCGCGACCTGGCACACGAAGTGGGCGCCGTGCTTATCGCCGACGAGGTCCAGTGCGGTATCTTCCGCACGGGTAAGCCGTTTGCGTTCCAGACCTATGGCGTGGAGCCCGACATCATGAGCCTTGCCAAGGGCATTGCTGATGGCGTGCCCATGGGTGCCGTCGTGGCAAAGAAGGAGATTGCCGACGTGTTTAAGCCGGGCGACCACGGCTCGACCTTTGGCGGTAGCTGCTTGGCCATCGCGGCGTGTGCCGCGACGCTCTCCGCGCTTGTGCGCGGCGATTATGCCGAGCATGCTGCCAAGGTGGGTGCCTATATGGAGCAGGCGCTGGCTAAGCTTCCGCATGTGGTAGAGGTGCGTGGCCGTGGCCTGATGCTCGGCTGTGATTTGGATGATGCCGCGGGCGACGCACATGATATTGTTGCCCGCGCGCTGGCCGCCGGTGTCGTGATTAACGCTACGGGTGCCCATACGCTGCGTTTCTTGCCGCCGCTCGTCTGCGAGGAAGCCGACGTGGACAGCCTGATCGAGATCCTGTCGGGTGTCTTGGGCTAACGCAGCGTAATAACTCAATTTGGACCGGATTCCGGACTGCGGACGTGCCCTATGCGGCATGATTCAGCGGTCTGGAGCCCGTTTTGCCTTAGATTTGCTAAGGCAGGGAGACCTGCTGGTCAAAAAACATCAAATATGAGTACTGTTACCGATTTGGTAGCAGCAATTTTGGACTAATAAGGCCAGATAGCAAGTCGAAATGGTGGCGCGCGCAGACGTGGTGTAAGAGTGTCCTGAGGTCCGTCGCTGCAAGCCC
>UQWG01000060.1 GCA_900544645.1 uncultured Collinsella sp. | reverse complement strand
GACCGTGGAGTTCTCGCCCAAAATAGCGCGGCAGATGTGCGCGCCGCTCTTAACGTGCGCACCCGGCAGCAGCACGGAGTCCTCGACCACGGCGCGCTCCTCGATGATGACATCGGTCGAAAGGATCGAGTGGCGAGCGGTGCCGTAGATCTTGCAGCCGTTGGAGACCAGGCAGTCGTCCAGGCGACCATCCGGGCCAATGTAGTGCGGCGGACGCGTGGTGATGTTGGACATGATGGGGAAGTGCTTGTCGAACAGATCGAACTCGGGGTTGTTGCCCAGCAGGTCCATCGAGGTCTCGTGGAAGCTGGCGATGGTGCCAACATCCTTCCAAAAGCCGTGGAACTCGTAGCTGTACAGGCGCTTGCCCTCGCCGAGCAGCTTGGGGATGATGTCCTTGCCAAAGTCGTGGCTCGAGCGCTGGTCCAGAGCGTCCTCCTCGAGCGCCTCGATCAGCACGTCGGCCGAGAAGATGTAGATGCCCATGGACGCGAGGTTCGAATCGGGCTTATCGGGCTTCTCGGTGAACTTGGTGATGCGGCCGTCCTCGGGGTCGGTGGTCAGGATGCCAAAGCGGCTGGCCTCCTCCCACGGCACGGGCATAACGCTCACCGTGAGGTCGGCGTTGTTCTCAATGTGCGTCTTGAGCATCTTGCGGTAGTCCATGCGATACAGGTGATCGCCCGAAAGAATCAGGACGTACTTGGGGTCGTTGGCCTTGATGTAGTCGAGGTTCTGCGTAATGGCGTCGGCCGTACCCGCATACCAGGCGCCGCCGGTCTGCGTCTCGTACGGCGGCAGGATCGACACGCCGCCGTCGCGGCTGTCCAGATCCCACGCCTCGCCGGAGCCCACATAGGCATGCAGCAGGTAGGGGCGATACTGCGTCAGAACGCCCACCGTGTCGATGCCCGAGTTGGAGCAGTTGGAGAGCGAAAAGTCGATAATGCGGAACTTGCCACCAAAGCTAACCGCCGGCTTGGCGATCTTTTGGGTGAGTGCCCCCAATCGGCTGCCCTGTCCTCCTGCGAGGAGCATCGCGATGCATTCTTTCTTACTCATCGATTTCTCCTTCTGTCATCGATGTTCTTAAACCCATTAGCGACGGGCGCGGCGCTCGGTCGCGCCCGTCGAGTAATGCCGTGCTGGCATAAGGGAACTCGCGCGCCTTTACGCGTGCCAGATCTCGTCGCGGTACTCTCGAATGGTGCGGTCGCTCGAGAACCATCCCGAGGAGGCGGTGTTGAGCAGCGCCTTGCGGTTCCAGGTCTCCTGGTCGCCGTAGCTGTTCGTGAGCTTCTCCCAGGCGTCGACGTAGCTGCGGAAATCGGCCATGACCAGGTCGGGGTCGTTGTTGTTCATGAGCTCGTTGTAGATGCTCTCGAAGTTGCCCGAAAGACCCGCAAAGGTGTTGTCCTTAAGCTCGTCCATCACGCGGCCCAGGCGCTCGCGGTCGCCGTTGAGGGTATCCCACGCAAAGTAGCTGTTCGATGCCCAGAGCTGCTCGACCTCGGGAGCAGTCAGGCCAAAGATGGCCTCGTTCTCGCGTCCGGCCAGGTCGGCAATCTCGATGTTTGCGCCGTCGAGGGTGCCCAGCGTAATGGCGCCGTTCATCATGAGCTTCATATTGGACGTGCCCGAGGCCTCCTTACCGGCCGTGGAGATCTGCTCCGAGATCTCGGCGGCGGGGTAGATGAGCTGGGCGTTGCTCACGCGGAAGTTGGGGATAAAGCAGACCTTCATGACCTCGTTCACGCGGGCATCGTTGTTGATGACCTCGGCGACGGAGTTAATGAGGCGGATGGTCTCCTTGGCAAAGGTGTAGCTCGAGGCAGCCTTGCCGCTAAAGATGAAGGTCGTCGGCGTCACGTGGAAGTTGGGATCCGCGATGCGACGGTTGTAGATGTCCATCACCTTCATGATGTTCATGAGCTGACGCTTGTAGGCGTGGAAGCGCTTAACCTGAACGTCGAAGACGGTGTTGGGGTCGATAACCAGACCGGTCTCGGCCTTAACGTAGGCGGCAAGGCGCTCCTTGTTGGCACGCTTGGAGGCACCCACGGCCTTCAGGAACTCGGTGTCGTCCTTAAACTCCTTGAGCTTCTCCAGCTCAAAGGCGTCCTTCAGCCAGCCATCGCCAATGGCCTCGGTCACGAGCTTGGCGTAGGTGGGGTTGGCCTCGGCAAAGAAGCGACGGTGCGAGATACCGTTGGTCTTGTTGTTGAACTTCTCGGGTGTCAGGGCATAGAAGTCCTTGAGCACAATGTTCTTGATGATGTCAGAGTGGATCTTGGCTACGCCGTTGACGCTATGGCTGCAAATCACAGACAGGTTGGCCATGCGAATCTCGCCGTCCCACAGAATGGCGGTCTGGCGCAGACGCTCCTGCCAGCCCTCCTGCGTGGTGTCGAACGACTCGTGCCAACGACGGCTGATCTCGTCGATGATCTGGTACACGCGGGGGAGGAGCTTCGAGAACGTGCCGATGGGCCACTTCTCCAGAGCCTCGGGCAGGATGGTGTGGTTGGTGTAGCTCACGACCTGCGTCACGATGTTCCAGGCGTCGTCCCACTCGAGCTTCTTCTCGTCGATGAGGATGCGCATGAGCTCGGGGCCGCACATGGCGGGGTGGGTATCGTTGGTGTGGATGGCCACAAACTGCGGCAGCAGCTCCCAGTTCGCGCCGTGCTCCTTCTCAAAGGTGTCGAGCAGGCTGTAGATGCCGGCCGATACAAACAGGTACTCCTGCTTTAGGCGCAGCAGACGGCCGTGCTCGCCGGCGTCGTTGGGGTAGAGGATGGCGCTGATGGCCTCGGCCTCGGCGCGCTCGGCGTCTGCCAGGGCATAGTCGCCGCGGTTGAAGGCCTCCAGATCGAAGTGCTCCTCGACCGGCTCGGCGGCCCAGACGCGCAGCTTGTTGACGGTCTCACCGGCATAGCCCACCACGGGGATGTCATAAGGGACGGCCAGGATATCCTGCGTGTCCACCGTGCGGTAGAACGTGCGGCCGTTCTCCTCAAAGCCCTCGACATGGCCGCCAAACTTGATGGTCACGGCCTTGTCCTGACGACGGACCTCCCAGGGATAGCCATGGGTGAGCCACTCGTCAGTGGCCTCGACCTGGCTGCCGTTGACGATCTCCTGCTTAAAGAGGCCGTAGCGGTAGCGCATGCCGTTGCCGTAGCCGGCAATGCCCTCGGCTGCCATGGAATCCAAGAAGCATGCGGCCAGACGGCCCAGGCCGCCGTTGCCCAGCGCCGGATCGGGCTCCTGGTTCTCGATGACGGACAGGTCAAAGCCCATGTCGTCGAGCGCCTCGGCGACCATATCGCGCACGCCAAAGTTGAGCAGGTAGTTGTCGAGCAGGCGGCCGATCAAAAACTCGATCGAGAAGTAGTACACGCGCTTTTTGCCCTCGGCGGTAACACGGGCGTCACTCTTGGTGGCAACGGTGCGGGCTTTCTCGGCCACGAGCTTGGCCAGGGCGTTAAAGCGGTCCAGGTCGCTGGCGGCCTCGACGCTCTTGCCGCTGATGCTCATGACGGCATCGCGATAGAGCTCGGTAAACTCCTGCTTGTTGTCGAAGATCTTATTCATACGTTCCTTTCCCCCGGGGATGTTTCTCCCGGAACGGTTATGACTTGTATCCTACGCCCTGTCGGGGCGGGTAATTACAGCCGTAACGGCTTTGTTACGCATCCTTGGCAGGAGCCTTAACAGCTGCTGCCTTAGCCTTGGGAGCAGCCTTTTTGGTGGCTGCCTTCTTGGCCGTGGTGGACTTGGCCGTAGCCTTGGCAGCGGGCTTGGCAGCCTTCGCCTTAGCCGTCGCCTTCTTGGCAGTGGCCGCGGCCTTGGGCTTTACCGAGGACGCGCGCTTGCGCATCGCCTTCTTGGGCTTCTCGACCACGGGCGGCTTGTAACTGCTGGGACCGCGGCGCTTAAGTACCACACCTGCCAGACCGGGCACCTTCATCTCGATGGAGTCCATCTGCCCGTTCCAGGGGTAGGGCTCGCTCGAGCAGGTGTAGGGCTCCTCGCCGGCGTATCCGCTGCCACCAAACTCGGGACGGTCGGAATCAAAGATGACCTCCCAGTCACCCTCGCGCGGCACGCCCACGCGGAAGCTCTCGTAGCTCGCCGGGTCAAAGTTGATCAAGATCACCAGGTCGTCGTCGACGTCCTCGCCCTGACGCACAAAGCTCACGATGGACTGCTTGGAGTTATCCGCGTCGATCCAGGTAAAGCCGTCGTCGGTGTAGCCGCGCTCGTACAGGGCGGGCTCGGCGGTGTACAGGTGGTTGAGCGCCTTGATAAACGCCTGATGATGACGATGGGTCTCGTATTCCTCGGTCAGGAACCACTGGATGGACTCGTAGTAGCGCCACTCAATAAACTGGCCGATCTCGTTGCCCATAAAGTTGAGCTTGGCACCGGGATGCGTCATCTGGTAGAAAGCCAGCGTGCGCAGGCCGGCAAACTGGCGCCACCAGTCGCCCGGCATGCGGCCGATGAGCGAGCACTTGCCGTGCACGACCTCGTCGTGGCTCAGCGGGCAGATAAAGTTCTCGGTAAAGGCATACATGATGGAGAACGTGAGCAGCCCGTGGTTGCCGGGGCGCCACGGAAAATCGGTCTGCATGTAGTGCAGGGTATCGTTCATCCAGCCCATGTCCCACTTGTAGTGGAAGCCCAGGCCGCCGTCCTGCGGCGGGTAGGTCACGAGCGGCCACGCGGTGGACTCCTCGGCCATCATCATCACGTCGGGGAAGTGAGCCTCAACGGCGCAGTTGACCTGGCGAATGAACGCGCTGGCGTCCAGGTCTTCCTCGGTACCGTACTTGTTGAACTTCTTTTGACCCGGATCGTCGATGCCAAAGTTGAGGTACAGCATACTGGACACGCCGTCCATGCGAATGCCGTCAACGTGGAAATTCTCGAGCCAGTACAGCACGTTGGAGACCAGGAAGGAGCGGACCTCGCCGCGAGCGAAGTCAAACTTGTGCGTGCCCCAGTTGGGGTGAATCTCGTGCTCAAACAGCATGTGGCCGTTAAAGGTGGCAAGGCCGTGGGAATCGGCGCAAAAACCGCCGGGCACCCAGTCCATGATCACGCCGATGCCCGCCTCGTGACACGCATCGATAAAGTGCATTAGTTGCTGCGGGTTGCCGTAGCGCGACGTGGCGGCATAGTAGCCGGTCGTCTGGTAGCCCCAGGAGCCATCGAAGGGATGCTCCATAAGCGGCATGACCTCGATATGCGTATAGCCCATGTCGCGCACGTAGTCCACGAGCTCCACCGACAGGTCGTCGTAGGTGTAAAACTCGCCGCGCTGCGCGGGGAAGGGATCCATGGGGCCGGGGTAGTTGCCGTACTCGTCGGGCTCGCCCTGCGGCGCGTCGCCGTGGCGCTTCCACGAGCCAATATGCACCTCGTAGATGTTGAGCGGCTGCGACATGTGGTTGTGGCCGGCACGGCGCTTGAGCCACGCGGCGTCGTTCCACTTGTAGCCATCGAGGGTCCACAGCACGCTCGCGGTACCCGGAGGGCACTCGGCCTTAAAGGCGTATGGATCGGCCTTGTAGAGCTTCTCGCCCTCGTTGGTCTCGATGAGATATTTATAGAGCTGGCCCTGCTCGGCGCCAGGAATAAAACCTTCCCAAATAGCGCTCGTATGCACGGGCACCAGCGGGTCGGCTTCCTCATCCCAGTCGTTAAATTCGCCAATGACATGGACGCTCTTTACGTCGGGCGCCCAAACGCAAAAGCGCCAGCCGCGCGTGCGCTGCTGCGTGTCAGGATGCGCGCCCATCTTTTCCCAGCTGCGCTCCCATGTGCCGATGCCAAACAGATAGACATCGTCCTTGGTGAGCTCCGGTGCGTGCGGGGCGGCTTTACGGGTAGCGGGCTTTTTAGCCGTTGGCTTTAGCTTTGTATCGCTCACGTTTGATCCCATCATGACGCGGCAGCGTGTTGCCTTGGTGACTAGATGCGAAAGGTCCAAGGCTGCACGAATCGAAGGGACGGCGAAGTTTCTGTGATTCGTTCCACCTCGCGTGCTCGGTGGAACTTTCGGCAGAAACTACGATAACACCTGTGCGTTAGTTTTATGGACGAAAGCGGATTTGCGGGGGCGTTTAATCGGTAAGCGACATGTTTATACCACTGGCAGAATTGCCGTGGTAAAACTCTTGACAGTTTTACCAATTTGGGTTTCAAAATTGTTAGGCTGACGTTGGTAAAACGTTTTTAGCAGGATGTTTACCATTTGATATCGAAAGGTTCGTTTATGTCCCATACCGCCGCTCCCAAGGTTGCTTTTATTTTCGATTGCGACGGCACGCTAGTTAATAGCACCCCCGTTTGGGCTTATGCTCAGCCAGAGTTATTGCACCGTCACGGGATTGACGTGACCGTGGATGACTTTGCCCAATTTGAGCACCTGTCGCTGGAGGACGAATGCCAGGCCTACCACGACACCTGGGGCATTGGCGCGAATGGCGAGGAGCTCTACCGTGAGCTGAGCGACATTCTGATCGATGGGTACTCTAAGGTGCCGCCGCGCGAGGGGCTCCTGGCATTTTTGGAGCAGGCGAAGGCGGCGGGCATTGCCATGTGCGTGGCTACGTCTACGCCGGCCGAACTGGTGCAGTCCGCACTCGCTGGTGCCGGGCTCGATGCTTACATGGAGTTTGTTACCACGACGGGCGAAGCAGGACGTTCCAAGCAGTTTTCCGATGTGTACGAGCTGGCGCTGCGCCGCCTGGAGGAGCGCCATGGGCACATGTTTGAGCGCGCATGGGTGTTTGAGGACGCCGTCTTTGGACTTAAGAGCTCCGGCACCGCAGGATTTAAGCGTGTGGGCATCTATGACCCACACGGCCGTATGGAGCGCGACGAGGTGCGTGCCAACTGCGACATCTTTATCGATAACTATGAGGACCTGGACCTGGCCCGCGTGCTTTCGTTTGAGGGTTAGGCGAGGGCCGTGGCTTGCAAAGTATTAGTTGTTTGCGGCTCGCCGGTACTGGCGAGCGCTGATCTGCTTCGCCATCTGGCAGGGGAGTGCGACCACGTTGTCGCCGTGGACCGCGGGCTCGACGCGCTGCTGGGTGCGGGACTGGGTTGCGACGTCTACGTGGGCGACGCCGACACCGTAAGCGACGCAGGTCGTGCGCTGGTCGATGCCGCCACCGATTTTGAAGTTGAGCGCCACGACCCGTACAAGGACTACACCGATCTGGCGCTGGCGCTCGATTCCGTCCGCCGTCGCTGGCCGGGTGCCGAAGTGGTTGCGACCTGCGTCACGGGCGGCCGTCCGGACATGGCGCTTTCCGTACTGGGCCTGCTCGCGGGCTACAAGGGCGC
Organism: uncultured Collinsella sp.; assembly: GCA_900544645.1. Lineage (GTDB taxonomy): Bacteria > Actinomycetota > Coriobacteriia > Coriobacteriales > Coriobacteriaceae > Collinsella. The sequence continues at coordinate 2,605 of UQWG01000060.1, read as the reverse complement.
CCCAGTCTGGATTGCCGAAGACGAGATCACGGCCCGTATCCTGCACGGAGGCGAATCCTGGGCCATCGAAGGTGCCGAAGGCAAGACGTTTTCCATCATCGCCATAGCCTCCAATACCGAGGTTAGCGAGCACGGCCTAGAGTGGGAACTAGATCACAGCCCCCTGGGTTTGTTGGCCGATACCGGCATTAGCAACATAGTAAGATCAACTGCAAAGATAACCGTCCATGTCGGAACTGCGATAGCGTATTTGTTGCGTGAGGGTTTTATCGGGACGGTGGGTTAATTGGCTGATTTTGCCGAAGTCAAAATCAGCCAATTCAGCCCCGTCCCAGGAAAACCCGTAAGGCAGGGCAACAGCCCAAAAAAAGTCCTTGCATCCCCGCAAACATTCCCCTATAGTATCTCCTCGTCACGGGGGCGTAGCTCAGCTGGGAGAGCGCTTGACTGGCAGTCAAGAGGTCAGGGGTTCGATCCCCCTCGTCTCCACCATCGTGAATACAAGGCCACTCAATCGAGTGGCCTTTTTATTTCTAAACTCTCAGACTCCCATCTGGGGATTGGCTTCTGTTGTGCGTGTTCGAAACCACCATATCGATGTTTGCCTCCAAGTGGAAGATTGTGCTTCGACGTCCTGTCTACTCCAAAAAGTTCATAACCAGAGAGACCATAGATTCCTTTTCTTCAGGTCTCGACTCAGCAATCATGAGCGCAACAGCAACAAGTGTGCTGTCTGCGATTCGTTTGTCTAAGCCGCGAAAAAGCAGTCCGTTGCGATCTAGATAGTAGAGAAAGAGGCTGCATCCGATTCGCTTGTTTCCATCGAGAAATGAATGGTTTTTGATGATGAGGTACAACAGATTTGCTGCTTTTTCCTGTACGGATCGATAAAGGTCTTGGCCACCAAACGACTGGTTGATTACCGAGATACTGCTGCGGAAGGACTCATCTTTTTCTACGCCAAACAGGTCGCTCGTAAATCGGCTGCGCATTTGGGCTATCAATCTCATACAGAGCTCGTATTCGAGTGTGTATGCCCCAGTTTGTCCCTTGGGCCGATCAATGGATTCACGATCGTACTCATCGAGCAGTTTAAAGACATCTATATAGCTCTCAACGATATCGAGTATCTCACGAGAGCCGAGGTCCTCGGGTAGACGTTCGATAATCTGAGCGACTGTCCCTAGTTGCTCGAGTCTACGTTCGTTTTCAACGTGTCCTTGAATAATAAACTTGTGGAGTGCATTGGTTGCCTAGCGACGGAATTCAACACCGCGTTGAGATTTAACGCGGTATCCAATGGACAATATCATGTCTAAGCTGTAATGATCAGTTTGATATCTTTTGCCGTCAGCGGCAGTTGTCGCAAATTTTGCGACAACTGAATCATCGTCGCTTAATTCTTCCTTTAAAGCGTTGTTGATATGCTTTCCGATTGTTTTGACATCCCTATCAAACAGAGCTGCCATCTCATTTCGGGTCAGCCATACAGTTTCGCTTCCTTTGTCAATTACAACAGGAATCGTGACCTCTCGGTCGTTGGATTCAAAGAGAACAATTTGATTTTCATTCATTTTCGCGCTCCACATTAAACCATTGGGCACATGCATGTCCAATTCGATACTCGATTGTCTGCCGAACTTTATGGGTGCCGGCCAGCAGGGGCGCGTACCTGCCTAAGGGCTCTGAGTGACGGTCTCTGTGAATAAAACATCCATCTCGCCGATACGTACCATTGTGGGCCTCCGTACCGGCTCACGTTGCCCGTATACCTTTGACCCTATTTTATCAGATATAGAACGCATGTTCTATATCTATTCTCCTCTATTTTCTGAGAGCCTCGTACTGGGAGACGGAATCGTCAACCTCGCCCGATAAACCTTACGCCCACATCTAGCTGCATCCCAAAAGTTGCCCAACAATCTGCCTCAAAATGCATTGACTCTGTAGCCAGGCGTGTCTATTGTGCAATGAGCATCTTCGCAATGCGACGCCCACGCCAACACTCGCAAAAAGTTGCGCAATTACCTTCCTGGTTTTGTACAAAGTTTGTTAGCCAAACTTAATAGTTTGAGCAATTCACACCCCCTGCAATACAACTCAGGCAGTGATCGCCAACCCACACACCCCCATAAACCTGCGGCAATGTGTGCAAGACGGCACAATATCCCCCATAACCACGGCAAATAAACAATATGTTGCTCAACACACCCCAAAACGTATGGGCCACCTGCTGTGCTAGGATAGTTAACGTTACATGGGTTCGACTGTGCTCAAGGCTCCAGCAAGCCGCAAAGTGCAGGGTCGATCGGCATCCGGCCGTAAAGGCGGTGCTAGAAAAACCACGAGCTCCAATCGAGTAGTCATGCGTATCGCATCGAATGACTTTGTTCTTGTCTAAGTGCAAGCTGTTATTTCGAATCGATATTTCATGACTAATCGCAGCAGTCCTACAGCTGTTTGCGTGCGGTCCAGTTTTGTTCCCGCTTGACTGGATCGCACGCAGCCAGCTGGGGACACGGTCTTTTTGCGATACACGTCCGCGTCTCTAGCCGCTGCACTCATACATACCGTTCACGGTGGGGCAGAGCCACGTGCTTGTCTA
>UQWG01000059.1 GCA_900544645.1 uncultured Collinsella sp. | reverse complement strand
CGGCACCCAGCTCGCGGAAAATCTGGATGGCACCCTCCTGGGCAAGCTCCTCCATGCCCTTGACGAACTGCTTGCGCTTGAGCGTATCGACCTGCGTAATGCGAGCGAACATCTCGGGGGCAAACGTCGGGATCTGCGGGTACTGCACGTGGCGCTTGCCGGAGCACACGGTGTCGCCGATGCTAAAGATACCCGGGTCGAACAGGCCCACGATATCGCCCGCGTACGCCTCGTCCACGATGGCGCGATCATCGGCCATCATCGACGTACCCGTGGCAAGCTTGAGCTTGCGGTTGCCCTGCATGTGGAAGGCATCCATGCCACGCTCGAACTTGCCCGAGCAAATGCGCACAAAGGCGATGCGGTCGCGGTGGTTCTTGTCCATGTTGGCCTGGATCTTAAAAACAAAGCCGCTAAAGTCGTCACGGCAGGGATCGACCGGCTCGCTGGCGAGCGTATCGGTATAGGCACGCGGCGTCGGGGCCAGACGCAGGAACTCCTTGAGGAAGGGCTCCACGCCAAAGTTGGTGAGCGCCGAGCCAAAGAACGCCGGGCTCAGCTTGCCGCAGGCCACGGCATCCAGGTCGAGCTCATCACCGGCGCCATCGAGCAGCTCGATGTCGTCCATCAGGTTCTTGTGGTTCTCCTCGCCGATAAGCTCGTCCATGGAAGGATCGCCCAGCTCGGCCTCGACCTCGGCGACCTTCTTGGTGGCGTTGGCGTGACCGTCGCCCTCAAAGGCGATAACGCGACGGGTCTGGCGGTCGAACACGCCGCGGAAGTTGCGGCCACTGCCAATCGGCCAGTTCATAGGATACGTATTGATGCCCAGGACGTTCTCGATCTCTTCCATGAGCTCAAACGGATCGCGAGCCTCGTGGTCGAGCTTGTTCACAAAGGTGAAGATGGGAATGTGGCGCAGCGTACAGACCTTAAAGAGCTTTTTGGTCTGGGCCTCGACGCCCTTGGCACCGTCGATGACCATGACCGCAGCGTCGGCGGCCATAAGGGTACGGTAGGTATCCTCCGAGAAGTCCTGGTGGCCGGGGGTATCGAGGATATTGACGCAGGCGCCGTTATAGGTGAACTGCAGCACCGAGGAGGTAACGGAGATACCGCGCTCCTTCTCGATGTCCATCCAGTCCGAGACGGCATGCTTGGCCGAGCTCTTGCCCTTGACCGAGCCAGCAGTCTGGATGCTGCCGGTATAGAGCAGCAGTTTCTCGGTAAGCGTGGTCTTACCGGCGTCCGGGTGGCTGATAATCGCGAATGTGCGGCGCGACGAGATTTCATCCGACAGGCTTGCCATGCGGATCCTTTCTTGCATTGAGTGCATTACGTCGTTGTAACCGCACTATTGTAGCCGCGAAATCCCGCTCTAGGGCGCCTATCAGGACAAATTCATCAGTTGGGGCCTAGGGTAGCAGTCGATGGCGGCACTCCGCAGCAGTTTGTCTCGATCTGTAACATCTAAACGGTTTTTAACCTCTACCTGTTACAGATTTAGACAAACAGGTGGGCGTCCCAGAAAGATCTCGATCTGTAACATCTAGCAGCCAAAATCTTCTCCAGTTGTTACAGATTGAGACAACCAGGTGGGGCCCGCCAGCAAAATCTCAATCTGTAACAGGTAGCCGTCCAAATCGGTTCCAGATGTTACAGATTGAGATGAATGAACAAGCGGACAATCCCTATTTACCTCTTGCATAACTGTGCATAGTGTATATATACTGTGCTTACCGGTTATATACACGTGTAGCCCAACAGCTAAGGAGCCGCTGTGGACATCATCCTATCCAATTCGAGCGATAAGCCCATCTACGAACAGATATCCTCGCAGGTCAAGGCCCAGATTCTATCGGGTGTACTCGCTGCGGGAGCCAAACTCCCCAGCATCCGTGCACTCGCGAGCGATCTTGGCGTGAGCGTCATCACCACCAAGCGCGCCTACGCCGACCTGGAGCAGCGCGGGTTTATCTGCACCGTGCAGGGCAAGGGCTGCTTTGTCGCCGAGGGCAACCAGGAGCTTTTGCGCGAAAACCAGCTCTGCCATATCGAAGAGCTGCTTGCGAAAGCGGCAAGCCAAGCCGAAGCCTTGGGCGTCACACGCGACAAACTGCACGAGATGCTCGACCTGGTAGCCCCCGAAACCATGCAGTAGCCATCTGCAAGAAAGGCTATACCATGCAAAACTTGCTTGAACTCAAAGGCATCTCACGCGCTGTAAGCGACCGCTTTTCGCTGCGCGACGTCACACTTGCCGTGGAGCCTGGCCAGATCGTTGGCTTTGTGGGCGCAAACGGCGCCGGCAAGACAACGACCATTCGCGCCGCGCTCGGGCTTATCAAGCTCGATGCCGGCGAGGTGCGCCTGTTTGGGCAGCGCTGCGGCGCCGACGCACCCGGTGAGACACAGCGCTGTCTGCGCACCCGCGTCGGCCTTGTACTGGACACGTGCCCCTTCCCTTCCACACTCAAGGTGGCCGAAGTTGAAGCACTCGTAAGTCCAGCGTACCCCACCTGGAGCCACGACACCTTCGCCGGCCTCATCGACCGGTTTGGCTTGAATCTCAAGGCAAAGGTCAAAGACCTCTCCCGCGGCATGGGCATGAAGTTGCAGCTTGCCTGCGCACTCAGCCACAAAGCCAAGCTGCTCGTTTTGGACGAAGCCACCGCGGGTCTTGATCCCATGGCGCGCGAGGAACTGCTCAATGAGCTGCTCGCCTTTGTCGCTGACGGCCTGCACAGCGTGCTGCTCTCGAGCCACATTACGTCCGACCTCGATCGCACCGCCGACCGCGTTATCTGCATCGATGCTGGCTCGATAATTTTTGACCTACCGCGCGAGGATATTACCGACCGCGCTGGCATCGCCCACTGCACCCAAGCACAGGCCGCCGAGCTTATGGCTTGCGTCGAAGGTGCCCGCGCCGCCCGCCATGCCTACAGCGTGGACGTACTCGTACCCAACCGTCGCGAAACACTCGAAGCCTTCCCCGAGATTCCCTGCGATCGGGCAACCATTGATGACTATCTGCGCCTCATGCTGAAAGGGGCTTCGAAATGAAACGCGCCTTTATGTCCGAACTCGCCATCGTTCGCACGCTCATCCCGAGCATCGCGGGCGTCGGCCTGTTTTTATTCGTCGTGCTGTCCCTCGCCAACACGTCGGGCGGCGACTCTGGCACAAGTGCCGGCGCCTGCGCGGTCAGTGCCATGTCGCCCATCATGGTCATGAGCTCGCTGGCCGGCTTCGACAATCAAAACGGATGGGAGCGCTATCGGGCAACGCTGCCCTTCTCGCGCAAAGACATTATTTGCGCACGCTACCTGAGCGTTATTGTCTTCTCCGCCGTCATGGCATGTGCAGCTACGCTTTTGAGTATCGTCGCCATCCCGCTCTTCAACAGCGCGGACATTCCTTCGACAGGACAGACAGTCTTTGAAATCGCAATCGCCTCGGCAGCATCGATGCTCATCTCCCTCATGATGGTGTTTTTGGCACAGCCGTTGTTCTTTCGATTTGGACACATGGAGGCGCTGCGCCTATCCGTCGGCCTGTTTGCCATGCTCGGGTGCCTTACCATGGCAACGTTGAGTTCCTCCAACCCCATCAGCAACTGGCTCATGTCGATTGCCGGAGCGAATCCCGATCCCGCCGTCCTTGGCTGTCTGTGCGCAGGAATTGCCGTACTGGCCCTCGTGCTATGTGCAATCAGCTGCACCATCAGCATCAAGGTCTATCGAGCACGCGACCTGTAATCGACAGCTAAAGGGCTTGGGCGGCACCCCACCTCATTTACTAGATAAGAAGAAGCAGCAACAACGTCGCTACCACCCTTCACGACATGCCGTTTAGATCTCGGCAACCAAGGAGAAGCCGACAGCATATCTTCAATTCGAACCTTAACCAAATGGCTCCCCGGAACATGGCCCCCGTCTCGCCGCGGCCATATCAAACCTTCATGGTGGAGCGGTATCCTCATGTCCATAAAACTCGCAGGATAAACCCATTATCCAAGGAGGCACCGCACCCGTGTCGTGGGTCGTCGCAGCATTTGCGTCAGCATTCTTTGCCGGCATCACATCCATCTTGGCAAAATGCGGCATCAAGCAGACCGACTCCGATGTCGCGACGGCCATTCGCACCTGCGTGGTGCTCGCTTTCGCCTGGGCAATGGCGGGCATTTCCGGATCCATTGGAACCATTGACAGCATCGAACCCAGATCCTGGCTCTTTCTCGTCCTCTCGGGACTCGCTACCGGTGCTTCGTGGATCTGTTACTTTAAGGCGTTGAGCATCGGAGACGTCAATAAGGTCGTACCGGTCGACAAAATGAGCACCGTGTTCGCCGCGCTGGTCGCCATCGCGCTTTTTGATGAGACGAGCAACCTTGCGGTTAAGCTCGTGGGAACCGCTGTCATCACCCTCGGCACGTTTTTAATGATCGAGAAGAAGCAGTCCGCCGAACCCGAGCAGCAGCAAGACCGGACCTGGCTCGCTTACGCCCTCGGCGCCGCCGTGTTCGCGGCACTCACCTCCGTCCTCGCCAAAATCGGCATCGAAGGCGTCGAGTCAAACCTGGCCACGGCAATCCGTACCTGTGTGGTACTGGTTATGGCATGGGCAATCGTGGCAGCTAAAGGCAAGATGGGCCAAGCCGTGCACGTAGACCGCTGCGAACTCGTATTTCTCGCGGCATCGGGCATCGCGACCGGAGCATCGTGGCTGCTCTATTACTATGCCATCGCTGCAGGCCAGGTGAGTGTCGTGGTGCAGATCGACAAACTATCGATTGTCGTATCGGTACTATTTGCGCGCCTGGCATTCAACGAAAAACTCTCACGACGCAGCGCCATCGGTCTCGCCCTCATCGTACTGGGCACCGCCGCGCTCGCGATTTGGAAATAGTGCCGATGCCGAGCGAAATCCAGTCCACCCGCAGATCCGTGACACAGCGCCCGCACCGGACTTGAGATGTTTGTACTGACTGCCCAAGCCGCCGCGCTACTTGCGCAGCGGCTTGGGCAGTGGAATGCCGGTGGCGATGACGGCCGCGATGATCATGCAGACGATACCCTTGAGTGGGAAACACATGAGTAGCAGGCCCACGACCATGACCGGCTGGCGCATGACCGCACCCATCGTCGATGCCGTGCAGACGGCGACGCAAAAGACCGGATCGGCGCCGGTGAGGATAGCAAAGCCGTAGCCCAGGCTCACGCCTGAGAAGATAACGGGGAAGAAGTGGCCGCCACGCCAACCAAGGTTGATGAGGGCAGGCGTCAGCATGGCCTTGACCAGACCGGTCACAATAAGCACGCTGGCGGGGATGGTCAGATAGGTTTCCATGAGCACGTCGGCTTGCGTCTCGCCGGCAAACATGGTGTAGGGCAAGACCGTGCCACAGATAGCAAGTGCCAAACCGGCTAGCATGGCCTTGATGACAGGACGCTCCCCTATTGCATGGGACAGTGCCTCACTCGCATGCTCGGAGACAAAGTACAGCCAACCGCATATGGTGCCGACCAACGCCAGCGGAATGAGCCAGACAAGTTCCAGGTTGCCCACCACGGCAGCCTCGAACCTCGGCATACCCATGCCGCCGCCCACAAGCTGGCCAAGCAGCAGATAGGTGCCCAGGCCGCCGGCAATCGCGATGCCGTAAACCACGGTCTTTTGCGCCTTGGGCAGCTTGATGGTGATCTCGTCGGACGCAGAGCCCTCGTCGCCGTCGGCGCTACCGGCGAGCGGAGCCACAAAGCCAAAGACGGGCGCGGTAAAGAGCGCCGTCAGGGCAGCTTGGGTGCCCAGCAGCGTAAGCTCCCTAAACTCGGCTCCAAAGCGACGCATACGGTCGCCGACCCAGCTGCACAGACCCGCGATAACGCCGGTCAGGCCGGCCTCCGGTCCAATACTTCCGCCAAACAGCAGCGGCAGCAACGCCGCGAGCGAAAGCTTGCCCAGGTTGTCGTACGGATAGCGCCCGTCTTGCTTGACCTTGGCCATGACCTGGTTGAGGTCATCGGTCTTGGTGCCTGTCATCTTTTCGTACAGACCGATTAACAGGCCGCCCAGCATGCAGACGAAAAACGGGTACGGCAAAAAGCCAAACGGGCCGCTGGCGAGTTCGGGCGAAGAGACACCCAGCATATGCGGGACCTCGGTCCACAAATAGTCAATGCCGTGCTCCATCGCAAAGAAGAACAGCCAGACTGCAGCACCCGCGAGTGCACCGGTCACGGCAACGCTGACCAAAAACAGCGCTCGGTTCGTGGGTTTAGCGAGCTTATCCATCGGGTCCTCCCGCGGTCAAAGTCGACATAGATACGTTTTATTGTAGAGCGAGCGTCGCCCGAACGAGCCAACCGTCTGTGCTGCAAACGGAGCCACCGGGAACCACGGCGGGACAGGCTCAAGGCTTATCCGTTGATAATTGATGCGATTTCATGCAGATCCTCGGCAAAGTAAATGCCTTGCTGGCGCCGTGGGCTCGATAAGCCCTTATCAATCATGTGCTCGAGCAGCGCCTTAAGGTCATTGTAGTAACCGTCCAAGTTGTACAGAACGCACGGCGCACTCAAGTGTCCCAACGATACCGCGGACATGACCTCTGCAATCTCCTCGAGCGTGCCCGTGCCGCCCGGAAAGGCGATGAACGCATCGCCGAGCTCAATCATCTTGGCTTTGCGCTCGGCCATATCGCTCGTCACGATAAGGTCGTCGATTCCGTCGTGCTGAAACTCGGCCTCGATAAAAAAGCTCGGCTCAACACCTGTCACGTGTCCACCTGCCCCGAGTACGCTATCGGCGAGCGCGCCCATCAGTCCCGACTTGGACCCGCCGTACACGAGCGCGTGTCCGTTGGCGCCAATCCAGCTGCCCAGCTCCTGCACCGCGGGCAGAAACGCAGGATCATTGCCGACACTGGCACCCAGGTACACGGTGATATTCATATTCAGTCCCCCTCATCGTGACGCGCGGCACCCGCTCTAGCGCTGGCGTCGACGATACTCGCGCACGCGACGCGAAAGATCGGCAAGCTCGTCGCGATCGAGCTCTTCCAAATGCTCCAGATCGTCCATAAAGCGCGCCATGGTGTCCTTTTGACGCATCTTGATAAGCGTATTGCAGTAGTTCACCGCCACGCCCGTGAGCATGGCGATGTAGAAGATGCTGATGACGCTCAGAATGACGGTAATGGCGCGGGTAACCGGCGTCTCGGCCGGAATGTCACCAAAGCCGATGGTCGAGACCGTCTCGAAGCTAAACCAGAGCCCATCGCCAAAGGTGAGGGTCGTAGACTCGGACAGCCAGACGGCCGTCGAACACAGCAGATAGAAGACGAGGAACAGCTCCGTAATGCGCACAAAGCCCGCCTGGCGCAACACGTCAGCAAGCGTCCTGAGCTTTTTCATCGCGACCCTTTCCACGGACAATCAATCGCTTTTGGTCGGTATTGTCCCACGCCTCCCCTGCAAACGGAACCAATCATCAAGAACGCTTCTAAACGACGGGCTGTGAGGAACAATCCTCCCGCGACAAACCGGAGCACGTTTCAATCTGCGGAAAACGGGGCGTTCCCATCGAACTCGCGGCCTGAACTAGTATCTTGATATAGACACACCGCCCACCATCGTGCACGCAACACGCGGAAAGAAAGGAAGCCCACGATGTTTAGACCTCTTCGCAGGAAGAAGCGTGCTATCACCGATCAAGAGGCACGAGAGCTGCTCGTTAATTGCAAACGCGGCATTTTTGCCGTCAACGGAGACGACGGTTATCCTTACGCCATTCCCGTTAACTACTACTTTGACCCCGAGCACGACAAAATTTACTTTCATGGAGCCAAGGCGGGGCATAAGGTCGATGCACTCAAACGCAGCGACAAAGTCTGCTTTACCGTCTATGGCAACGATTGGTACAAAGACGATGACTGGGCGCCCTATGTTCAGAGCACCGTGGTTTTTGGCCGTTGCCGCCTCGTGAACGATAACCCGGCGTTTGTCGAAGACAAAGTCCGACAGTTTGCCCTCAAGTACTATCCTTCTGCCGAAGAGGTCGAAGAGGAAATCAAGCAAAGTATCAGAGGCGTCCAACTGTATGAGATTACGATTGAGCACCTTTGCGGCAAGCAAATTCAAGAAAAGTAGCAAACGTGGAAAACGCGCTCGCAACCCTCTGCGCTCTATGCGTCCACGCACATTGACGACATGGACGCAAGCCGAAGTACCCGAATCGTGCGCGCCCTATACCCCAAAAACGTAGCGGTCCAGGCGGTCGCACGCTTCCCTTACGCGCGAAAGCGGCAGCGCCAGATTCACGCGAATGTGGCAGGGCCCGTGGAACGGACGGCCGTCCTGATATCCCACGCCCACGCGCGCCCCCTCGTCGAGCAACCACTGAATATCGCGGCCATGCTCGCGGCACCACTCGGTGCAGTCCAGAAACACCATGTACGTGCCCTGCGGACGTGAGCAGGACACGCCCTCAAAATGCTCGTCCACGTAATTGCAGAAGTACTCGATATTACCGGCAAGCACCTGGTTGAGCTCGTCCACCCACTCGTAGCCCTGCGGCTGGTAAGCACCGATAAGCGCATGCATGGAGAGGACATTCATCTCGTTATAGTGGGTCTTGTTGGACACGGCGCACATGCGGTCACGCAGCGTCTCGTTGTAGACAATGTGGTAGCTGCCGACCAAGCCCGCCAGGTTGAACGTCTTGCTCGGCGCGTAGAGGGCAACCGTGCGCATGCGGGCATCCTCGCTCACCGACTGCGTCGGGATATGCTTGTGACCCGGCAGGATGATATCGGACCAAATCTCGTCCGAGATCACCACGCAATCGTGCTGGCGATAAATGTCCATGGCGCGCTCGATCTCGTCACGCTCCCACACGCGGCCGCAGGGATTGTGCGGCGAGCAGAACACCGCGGCATGGATGTGGTTTTGGGCGAGCTTGCGCTCCATGTCCTCAAAGTCCATGCGCCACACGCCCTGGTCGTCGAGCTTAAGCGGGCTGTGGACAATGCGATAGCCTGCGGCTTCGATAGACTTGGTAAAGCCGATGTAGGTGGGGCTGTGGACCAGCACCGCATCGCCCGGCTGAACATACGCACGCAGCGTCGACACGACACCGCCCAGCACGCCATTTTCGTAGCCGATATGTTCAGGGCGCAGACCCTCGACGCCATTGCGGCGACTCTGCCATTCGATGATGCAGTCAAAGTACTCGTCGCGCGGATTGAAATAGCCAAACATGGGGTGCTGCGCGCGCTGAATGATGTGCTCCTGGACCGAGGGCACCGTGGCAAAATTCATGTCGGCCACCCACATGGGGATGCGGTCGAAGCCCTCGTCGGGTGCGTTCGGAGCCATACCGGGGATTTCACCCCAAGAGTCAACGGCGATGGAGTCCATGCCGTGGCGGTCGATAAGCGAGCTAAAGTCGTATTTCATGCTGAGCTCCCGTGCAAAGCGGATTGTTTCGGTAGGCGTTATTGTCCACCAGCGCGGGCGGTTTTGGCGCGGGGTTTGGCGCTTAATTTGACGGGTGCGGACGAATGGCTGGTTAGTCTCGCGCGTCGTTGACGGCGACTACGGTTAGCTGGGTTTCATCGACTGTAAACGATATATCGAGCCCGGCGTAAGCCAAGTGGTAAATGCGGTTTGGCTCGCGCTTGCTGCCCGCGCGGCGCGGATCTTGGCGAAGAACCTCGACCAGACCGGGGAGCTTTGCAGGCGGGACCATATCCTGCAGCGCCTGCGGAAACTCAACATCGAGCTCTTGCCACGGAGCATCCTCAATCCAGCCGCCCGTTGCATCCGAGTGACAGTCCGCAAACGGAATGTAGGGCTTAATGTCGTAGATGGGCGTGCCGTCGCGCAGGTCGGCCCCCAGCACATGGATGATGGGGCCGTCGTCGGTAAGCTCCACGCGGTCGAGCTTAACGCAGGTGAGCCCGATGGGGTTAGGGCGAAACGGACTGCGCGTGGCAAACACGCCCACGCGCTCGGCTCCGCCCAGACGCGGCGGACGCACGGTCTTCGACCACTTGACGTTGGCGCCGGACCTGTCCTGCGTTTTAGCGTCGACGGCAATATCCTTAGCCGTGCCGCCGGGCGTTCCATTTTCGAAGCGCCACAGCAGCCATAGGTGAGAGAAGGAGTCCAAACCCTCAACCGTTGCATTGGAGGCAAATTCCGGCTCAAATACGATGCGTCCCTGCAGATGGGGCGCCAAAAAGCTGTTGCGCGGAATGCCGAACT
>UQWG01000058.1 GCA_900544645.1 uncultured Collinsella sp. | reverse complement strand
CGGGTCTTGGGGTCCATCGTCGTCGAGGCGAGCTGCTTGGGGTCCATCTCGCCCAGGCCCTTGTAGCGCTGGACGGTATAGCCCTTGCGCTTTTTGGTGATCTTGCCGTCTTTGGCCTTGCCGTCCTCGTCGTTATCGTCGGGGTTCAGGCCCAGACTCTGGATGGTGTCGCGCAGGATCTCGTCTTCGGGCTGGCGGCCGTTGGGATACACGTAGTGAATCTTGTTGCGCACCTTAATGCCAAAGATGGGCGGGCAGGCAACATAGACGTAGCCGGCATCGATCAGCGGACGCATGTACTTGTAGAAGAACGTCAGCAGCAGGATGCGGATATGCGCACCGTCGACGTCTGCATCGGTCATGATGATGATCTTGTGGTAGCGCGCCTTGGTGATATCGAAGTCGCCGCCGTCGCCGGCACTCGTCGTGACGCCGCAACCGATCGCGGTAATCAGCGACTGGATGGTGTCACTCGAGAACGCGCGATGGTCACCAACGCGTTCGACGTTCAAAATCTTGCCGCGCAGGGGCAAAATCGCCTGGATGTCTCGGCGACGGCCGTCCTTGGCCGAACCGCCTGCCGAGTCGCCCTCTACGATGAAGAGCTCGGTCAGCTCGGCATCGCGCACCGAGCAGTCGGCGAGCTTACCGGGCAGGGACGCCGTCTCGAGCAGGCTCTTGCGGCGGGTCGCCTCGCGCGCCTTGCGGGCGGCATTGCGCGCCTTGCAGGCCTGTTGCGCCTTCTTGACGATCTCGCGAGCGGGCTTGGGATGCTCCTCGAGGTAATCGGCAAGGCCGTCGGTCACAATCTTGAGTGTGAGCGCGCGCATATAGGAGCTGCCGAGCTTGGCCTTGGTCTGGCCCTCAAACTGCGGATCGGGCAGCTTGACCGAGATAACGGCCGAAAGGCCCTCGCGCACATCGTCGCCGGTCAGGTTGGCGTCTTTTTCCTTGAGCAGGTTCTGTTTGCGCGCGTAATCGTTGATCACGCGGGTGAGCGCGGTGCGGAAGCCCTCAAGGTGCATGCCACCCTCGGGGGTGTAGATGTCGTTGGCAAACGACATGACGTTCTCGCCGTAACCGCTATTCCACTGCAGAGAAACCTCGACCTCGCCCATCTTGGTCACAGGCGCGTCCGGGTCCGATTTGCCCTCGATGTAGATGGGCTCCTTAAAGGCCTCGGGGACGTCCTTGCCCTCGTTGAGGAACTTGACGAAGTCGATGATGCCGCCCTCGTAGCAAAACTCCTCCACGTGGGGAGTCACCTCGCGCTCGTCGGTCAGCACGATTTTGAGGTTCTTATTGAGGAACGCCGTCTCCTGCAGACGGTTGTGCAGCGTATCGAAATCGTAGATGCAGGTCTCGAAGATCTCGTCGTCGGGCCAGAAGGTGACGGTGGTGCCCGTCGAATCCGAGGTGCCCACGACCTCCATCTTCTTGACGGTCTTGCCGCGCGAGAACTCCATCTCGTAGGTGTTGCCGTCGCGACGAACCTGAACGACCACGCGCTTGGACAGTGCGTTGACGACGGAGATGCCAACGCCGTGCAGGCCGCCCGAGACCTTATAGGCCGAGTTATCGAACTTACCGCCGGCGTGCAAGATCGTCATGACGACCTCGAGCGTCGGGATCTTTTTAACAGGGTGCTCGTCGACGGGGATGCCGCGCCCGTTGTCGACGACCGTGATGGAGTTGTCGGCGTGGACCGTCACCTGGATCTCGGTGCAGAAACCGGCCATGGCCTCGTCGACGGAGTTGTCAACGATCTCCCACACCAGGTGATGCAGACCGCTGGCGCTCGTCGAGCCGATATACATGCCCGGGCGCTTACGAACGGCCTCGAGACCCTCGAGAATCTTAATCTCGCCGCCATCGTAATCGTTTTCGTTTGCCACACGTCCTCCTTCAGTCAAGAAAATGTGTACAGCCTTACTAGTTTATCGTAAAAAAATACCCTCGGGAACGAGGGTATTTGGCTCTACAAGGCCACCAGATGCGATTTAAGGCTCTTTTTTGCTTTGCACGCCCTTGGCCCACTCGGCACTGGCTCTCATGGCATTCTCGAGGGCCTCGCGCAGTTTTTGGTCTTCGATGGGCGCCACTTGGCGCTCAATCTCGGTGCGCTCGGCCTCACTTAGGTCGGCGTGCGGAGCCGGCGGGCGCTCGGTCGTCGCCGGACGCAGGCGCTCCTTGGCGGCGGGCGGCGTGTGACCGGGCGCGGTGGTTTTGAACACCAGGCCGCCCACATGCGCACCGGCGCGCTCCATGCGCGCGCGGATGATCTCGCGCAACAGCGTCATTTCCTGCGTCCACGAGGGCGAGTCGAGATATACCAGCAGCTCATTGGACTCGGGCAGGTAGCGCAGGCCCGTCACATGGCGCCCCTCGCGCGTGCCCGAGCACACCGCATTCCAGGCGCGATAGACCGCACGAGATTCCTCTGCAGCCTCCATCTGCACGCGGCGCTCAGGCGTCGCGGCCGCCAGGATGCGCTGACGCTCTGCGTTTAAAAATCCACTGAAGGCGACCGTTTCGCTCTCGCGCTCGTAATTAGCACGTCTCACCCATGCTCACCACCTTGGCTCGATCAAGCAGGTCATCGGTAAAATACCCCAGGTTGGTCGTGGTTATGACCGTCTGGATATCATCGCCGATCAGCCGCAGAAAAGCGCCGCGTCGGTCGCCGTCGAGCTCGCTCATCACGTCGTCCAAAAGCAGCAGTGGGGCGGTGCCCAGGACATCGCGAGCCACGGCCACCTCCGCCACCTTCCAGGCCAAAACCAACGTCCGCTGCTGACCTTGGCTGGCAAATGAACGGGCGGATCGACCCGCCACGGCAAACTCAATCTCATCGCGATGCGGTCCCACCAACGTCACGCCGCGGCGAATTTCCTCGTCGGCGTGCTCATCAAGGGCAGCCAGCATGCGCTCGTACGCCCAGTCCTTCAGCTCTTCGCGATCCTCGACCTGGGGCAAATCCCCCAGCGTGGACGCATAGGTCACGTTGGCGGCCTCGCCGGACGCCACTTGCCCGTAGGCAGTGTGCACATGGCCCGCCAGCCGGTCGAGCAGGGCCAACCGGTGCACGAGCAGGGCCGAGCCCGCGCGGGCAATCGAATCGTTCCACGCGCCGAGCATCTCGCGGCAGCACCAGGCCTCCTTGAGCAAGGCGTTACGCTGGGTCACGCAGCGCCCATAGGTGCTCGCAAGATCGGCATAGCGTGCGCTCAGTTGCATGCCAAAGTCATCGAGGGCGGCACGGCGCACACTGGCGCCTCGCTTAACCATGTCCAGATGGTCGGGGCAAAACAGCACGCTCGGCAGGACCCCGCGCACACCGGCGGCAGAGCATCTCTTGCCGTTGCGGCTAAACGAGCGCTTACCGTCCTCCGCGCTCAATCCCATATCAAGCACGCGGCCGTCGCCCTCGAGCCTCAGCTCAACCTTGCACGAGTCCGCGCCGTCATGGACGAGCTCGGCGGCGGTCGGATGCCTAAACGAGGCGCCGCTCGTCAGCAGCTGCAGCGCCTCTATGAGATTGGTCTTTCCCGCCGCGTTGGGTCCCGCAAGTATCGTCACGCCCTCGTCCAGGGCAAGGCGATAGCTATCGAAGCTGCGGTAGTGCGCGACGGAAAGATCGCGGGCGAACATGGTCATAGGGCGGTTGCTAGATGCGGACCGGCATGACCAGGTACAGGTAGTTGATCTTGTCGTAGGACTTGAAGATGCCCGCCTGCGAGTAGCTCTTGAGCTCCAGCGTGATCTCCTTCTCCTTGGACAGGGCATTGAGGCAGCCGAAGATGTAGTGGTAGTTGAAGGCGATGGTACCCGACTCGCCCTTGGCCTCGACATCGATCGTCTCCTGCGCCAGATCCTGGTCGTTGGAGATGGAAGACAGGCCCATCTGCCCGTTCTCGACGTCGATCTCGAACTTGACGGCGGGGTTGGCGCTCGCGATAACGGCAACACGCTTGAGGGCGGCATTGAAGGCGGCGACGTCGATCTTGACGCTCGTCACGCACGAATCGGGGATGAGCTGCTTGTAGTTGGGGTACACGCCCTCGATGCGGCGCGACACGTAGGTGGTGTTGCCGGCCTCGAAGACGACCTGGGTGTCGGTAGCCCCGATCATGATGGTCGCCTGGCTTGCCATGATGTTCAGCGCGTCGTTAAAGGCGTCGGCCGGAACGTTGAGCTCAAAGGAACCCTCGAGGGTCGAGGTCTCGACCTGCGTATCGCACACGGCCAAACGGAAGGAATCGGTCGCCACCAGGCGAACGGTGTTGTTCTCGACCTTCATGTGCACGCCGCCCAGGATGGGGCGGGCCTTGTCGGTCGAGGTGACGCGCCACACGCGGCTGACCATCTCGGACAAGATATCGGTCGGCAGCTCCACGGCACTCTCGATGGCATAGGCCGGAAACTCGGGGAAGTCATTGGCATCGAGCGTGTTCAGCCTAAAAGAGCTCTTCTCGCAACCAATCAGCACTTGGCGCTCGGACAGCTCAAAGGTGACCGGGGCATCGGGGAGGGTCTTGGTGATATTGGAGAGCATCTTACAGGGGATAACCATCTCGCCCTCTTCTTCGACATGCGCCGCGATGCGATGACGGATCGAGATGGTGTAGTTAGAGGTCTGGAATTCCAAGATGCCGTCTTGGGCCTTAACGAGCACGCCCGACAGGATGGGAAGGGTGGATGCCGAAGCGACACCCTTCATAACGACGCCGATGGCTTGTGTAAGCGAGCTCTGGCTGACGGTGAACTTCATCTTTTAATACCTTTCTATAGATATAAATATCTTAATAATAGTAATAGCACTGACGAAACTGTTGATTACTCCCAAAGACGCAGGTCAGACCCAGAAAGAGAATCGACAGCAACCTGTGTGCAACAGGGGTGGTTTTCCACGTTCAAAACCTGCGCAAAACTTTTCATCACCGCGGATTGGGTTTTAGACACCTTATGCCCGTGGTTTCGACAAGTTTTCAACAGGTGTCTCTATTTCCCTACGAGCGCAGTGTAATTTTATCGCGCAGCGACTTGAGGTCTTCGGTGACGGTGCGGTCTTCCTGGATCATCTTCTGGACCTTTTTGTAACTCGTGCTGACGGTCGAGTGGTTGCGGTTGCCAAATTCGGCGCCTACCGCCGTGGTCGTCATCTCGCACATTTCGATGGCAAGGTAGATAGCGATATGGCGTGCTTTGGCGATATTGGCGTTGCGACGCGGGCCGATGAGCTCCTCGTGCGTCACGCCGTACTGCTCTTCGATGACGGACTGAACCGTCTGGACGTTGATCTTTTTGGCCGATGTGTCGAAGTACTGGCTGGCGATGGCGTCGATATCGTCAAAGGTGAGTCCCCCTCCCTCGCGCTCGCGGTCGCCCGCCTCGCCGGCGCAGCGCTCGCAAAAGCTCTCGAGTTCGCGGATGTTGGTGCCTGAGACCTCGGCCATGTGTTTAAAGTGCTCGTCGGTCAGGTGCCCGCCGTCGCCCCCATAGGCCGCCAGCAGCGAGTCGTCGCCTGCCTCGGGAGCGGCGACGATGGTGTTCTCGTAATAGCGCTGCAAGATCTTGTATTTCATCTCGTAGCTGGGCTCTGCGACCAGGCAGAGCATGCCGGCGTTGAAGCGGCTGGTCAGGCGCTCGTCCATGCTCAGGTCCTTGGGGGCGCGGTCTGCCGCGATGACGACCTTCTTGTTGTTGCGGATGAACTCGTCCATGAGCTGGAAAAAGTAGTCCACGCTCGCGCGCTTGCCGATGATGTTTTGGATGTCATCGATGATGAGCACGTCCACGCCGTGGTACGCCTGCATGATGGGGGCGTTGCTCTTCTTTTGGCGGTCGAACTCGGTCATCAGGTCGTCCAGATATGCCTGGGAGTTGGCATACTTGACCTTGATCTCGGGCGACTTCTCGGCGAGCTCGTTTTTGATGGCAAGCAGCAGGTGCGTCTTGCCCAGGCCCGATTTGCCGTAGATGAACAGTGATGTGCATGTGCCGCGCTCGTCCGCGAGGGCGGCAAACTTGAGTGCCGAGCGATAGGCATGGCTGTTTTCGGGGCCGTAGACAAAGTTCTCAAAGGTAAATTTTGAGTTCGCGGCGAGCGGGGCTCCATCCGTATTCTGCTCGGCCGGCACGGTCGGCGCCGGTATGGGTGAAGCGGGGGTCGCAGCTTGCGTGGATTTAGTCGGCGCTCCGCCCTTCATCTGGTTCATCATGCGACGAAAATCATCGGCCGAGAGCGTGTTCTTGATTGCAATGCCCGAATCCGCGCCCGCTGCTGCGTCGTGAGCGATAGGCATGTGCGTGACGGGTGCGTTCGTTGACGTCGCCGCCGCGGTCGGCAACGGTGCCATGGTTTCACGGGAAACATCGCTGTGCTGGTGCTCGATTGTCGGCACGTCGCCTGCGGAGGTCGGTGCCGCCGGGGAAGCGGCGGGAGCCGTGGCGGGCGCCGTCGCGGCAGCGGATTCCGTTGCGGCGCCTTGCGGTGCCACGATGTCGAGCGCGATCGGTGCAAAGGCGATTTCTTCCAGATAGGCCTCAATAGTCGGCTGATGCTTTTTGAGCTGCGCGATGGCAAAGCGCGAGGGGGCCTCGATCGTGAGCGTATCTTCGGTCAGGCTTATGGCCCGCGATTGCCCCAGCATGTTGATGAGGCGTGCATCTTGGCCGTCGCGCTGGCAAAAGGCGATGGCATCCCCCAGGATGATGCTTGCTTCCTCGTCCACTGTCTCTCCCGTTCTTTAGCTCTGAGCTCGCACGCGAGCGGCGCCGAGTTCGGTCAGATGGTATTTCTGGCCATGCTTGATGACCAAGCCGGCCTGCGCCAAGTCATTGAGCGTGCGTGACCAAGTGGGGGCCGAGTTTCCAAACGCCCTCGCCAGATCGGTTGCACCGCACGCTTGATTTTGCGCCAGATAGCCCAGCGCGGCGTTGCCGCGATCGCTTACGAACACGTCCGGTTGTGGCTGCGCATACTGATTTGCTGCATTAGGATACATCATTTGAGCTGCTGGTTGTTGAGAACTCTGCATCGGCGGCATTTGCTGTTGAAAACTTTGAGGCCACTGTTGGTAAGGCTGCAGAGGCATCTGTTGGGCCCAGGGGTTGTACTGCTGCTGCGGCATCTGCTGGTACGGCTGCTGATATCCCTGCTGGTACTGCTGCGGGATCTGCTGGCCATACCCCAGTGGCGGCATCTGCTGATATGGATATCCCCGTTGGTACGGCTGATAGCCCATTTGCTGGCCACCCGGTGCCCCCGTCGCCTGCTGCATTGCTGCTGCATCCTGATCTGCCAGCGGCATGGCCTCTGGCATGTTTGGCGTCATCGACATAGATGCCGCCTGGGGCTCTTGTGTGGGAAGTATTCCGGGCTGCTGCATCTGCCCCACGGGGGGCTGCATCTGCTGCGTTGCCATGGGCTGCTGCGCAAAAGCTCCCGGCAGGGGATATGTGGGCTGCTCCGTCTCGGGCCGCACGGCAGCACCGCGTCCGCCGGCACGCTCGATTTCCTGCACGCGTTTAGGGTTCAGGCTTACCGTAACCACGGTGCCGTTGCCCATGTTGTCCTCGATGGATACGGCACCGCCGGCGTTTTCCAAATACTCCTGCACCATGGGAAACCCTGCTCCGGTTCCACGGATATAGCGCTTCATCTTGCTGTTTGCGCTGGTAACGCCAAAGTCGAAAGCGCGTTCCTTGTCGTCGATGCCGGGTCCTTGGTCAGCAAAGCGGATGGTGTCTCCGCCGTCCAGAATCGAGATGATGGGCTCTGCAAAGTGTGCGTGGATAAAGTTTTCGACAATCTCGCGGATGACCATGAGCGAGATATGGCCACCTTGTTCTTTCATGCACTGGTAGACGGTGTTGGTCGTCTCTTCCAAATACGTGCGGACATCTTGCGGATCAATGACGATCACACGCGGTGTCGACAGCATGTCGTCATAGACGGCGATGCGCGCGGCGTACATGGCTTTTGGCGCCTGCGTTGTCGTCTGTTCACCTTCGTCACGCTCTTCGCGCACGCCGGTGATGTGCTCGTTGTCGGGTGCCGGGTCTCCGGAATCGACCATGGTGTAAAAGTCGTCAGACATGCCGCTCGCAATCTTCCAAAAGGTTTCGAACAAATAGTAGCTCACCGTGCAATGTTTCTCATCTTTCGACAAACTTTCAAAACCTGTTGAAAACTTTGGAAAACGGACGAAAAGTTCTCAACATTGCCAACATGACCTGTTGAAAACTCGATGAAATATCGTGAAAAGTTGCCATGCACCGCTAAATCGAGCTTGGCTTATGGGGGAACCGTGTGAACTGCGCAACCTTTTACCTTTGATTTCTTGACATTTGAACATTGATTTCCCTACAATCTTCAAGCTCACGTGTCTATATCTGCGTCCGCGTCCCCGCGGACACTCGAAATGCAGCAGGAGGAACTTAAGATGAAGCGTACGTATCAGCCTAATAAGCGTAAGCGTGCCAAGACCCATGGCTTCCGTGCCCGTATGGCCACTAAGGGTGGTCGTGCCGTGCTCGCCCGTCGTCGCGCCAAGGGCCGCAAGCGTCTCACTGTCTAGCAGCGATACACACATCTCGCATGAAGACTATTAAGTCTCGGCAAGATTTCGAGCATGTGTTCAGTCAGGGGCGTCGTTTCAATCACCCTCTGATTCGAATGACCATATGTGAATCGGTTGGCGAAGGCGACTCCGGAAGGGTCGCCTTCGTTGGTGCTAAACGGCTCGGTTGTGCTGTCGTGCGCAACCGTTCTAAGCGTGTGATGCGCGAGGCCGCCCGCAGCTGTGGATTTCCCGTTGCGGGTTATGACATCATCTTGTTTGCAACTCCCAAGACGAGGGTTTCCTCGCCGCAGGAGATGGACAAGGCGTTGCGTTCGCTTATGAAGCGCGCCGGCGTTGCCGGGGAGGAGCGATGAGCAATCACGTTTTGCGACGTGTTGCCATCGCTCCTATTCGCATATATCAACAGGTTATTTCGCCCTTATTGCCTGACGCCTGCATTTATTACCCAACGTGCTCGCAATACGCCATCCAGGCGATTGAGAAGCACGGTGTTTTGAGAGGCTGCTGGCTTGCCGTGAGGCGCATCGCTCGCTGCAATCCCCTGCACGTCGGCGGTTATGACCCTGTGCCCTAGCGGGCACTCGCTATCGGAGGAAAACTTACATGTGGGATTGGATCGTTAACATCCTTTTCGAGCTGCTCAAGCTCATCCAGACCTTTGCGGTCGACTGGGGCCTGTCCATCATCATCTTGGTGGTCATCATCCGTCTGCTGCTGACGCCGCTCATGCTCAAGTCGACCAAGTCGACGGCTCGCATGCAGGTGCTGCAGCCCAAGATGCTCGAGATCCAGGAGCGCTATGCCGACGATCCCCAGCGTCAGGCCGAGGAGATGCAGAAGTTCTACAGCGAGAACAAGTTCAACCCCATGGCTGGCTGTCTGCCGCTGCTGATTCAGATGCCTATCCTGTTCGCCCTGTTTACATTGCTGCGCAACCTGCCGCAGTACTTTAACGACGGCACGTTCTCGTTCTTCAACATCCTGCCCGACCTGACCACCACGCCGAGCGCTTCCTTTGCCGATGGCTTTATGGTTGCACTGCCTGTGCTGGTTTGCCTGATCCTGTTCGCCGTCCTGACCCTGATTCCGCAGCTCTATATGTCGCGCAACCAGACCGGCCAGCAGGCTCAGAGCATGCGTATGATGGCCGTTGTCATGACGGTCATGATGCTTTGGATGGGCTGGAGCCTTCCCGTTGGTGTTCTGCTGTACTACGACGTCTCGTCTGCTTGGCAGGTTATCCAGCAGATTTTTGTGACGCAGAAGGTCATCGACAAGGCGAAGGCCGATGAGGAGGAGCGTCTTAAGAACGCTCCGCTGCAGGTTGAGGTCATTCGTCGAGAGAAGAAGCCGCGCCCGCACAAGAAGAAGTAACGGGATATCAATCTTATTTAGGTACCTAACTTTTGGAGTACGTTATGTCTGAAGAGATCATCGAGGATATGCTTGAGGAGGTTGCCCCGCAGGTCGCGGGCGATTATCCCGAGATTGCACAGCGCTACAAGGCTGGTGAAGAGCTGACCGATGAGGAGCTCGACACCATTGCCGATGTTGCGATTTCCATCCTGCGTTCCATCCTTTCGCACTTCGATGCCGCCAACTCTCCTATCGATGAGTATGAGGGCGACGAGGGTGAGCTGATTTTGGATGCAACGGCTCCCGACCTTGCTGTTCTCATTGGCCGTCATGGTCGCACCCTTGATGCCCTTCAGGTTATGTTCTCTTTGCTGGTGAGCCGCAAACTTGGCTTTAGGTATCCGGTTGTAGTGGACGTAGAGGGATACAAGAGTCGCCGTCAGGACAAGGTTGCTTCCATGGCTCAGTCTGCTGCCGAGCGTGCCATCCGCACTCATAAGAGTGTTTCGCTTCCGCCCATGAATGCCTACGAGCGTCGACTGGTTCACATTGCACTTCGTGGCAATGATGCCGTCGATACTCATTCTGAGGGTTCTGACCCTGATCGCCATGTGGTGATTGTTGCTCGATAATCTTCTCGAGCTTATGCTAAGGGGACGTGGTTTCCACGTCCCCTTTTTT
>UQWG01000057.1 GCA_900544645.1 uncultured Collinsella sp. | reverse complement strand
AGGAGTATGACAAGATGAAGCAGGCCTACGCTAACATCTGCGAGCGCTGCTATATCAAGGCCCTGCCCGTTGTTGCCGACTCCGGTGAGATCGGTGGCGATACCTCCGTCGAGTACATGGCTTTGGCCGACGCCGGCGAGGCTTCGCTCGTCTACTGCGACGATTGCGGCTTTGCTGCCGATGACGAGGCGGCAAGCACCAAGGTCGTCGTGACCGAGGGTCCTGGCGACGGTACGCTTACCAAGGTCGAGACTCCGGGCATGGGCACCATCGAGGCCGTTGCAAAGTTCTTCGGTTTCCCCGAGAACGGTACGCGCAAGTCGCTGGCGCTCATCGACGCCGAGGGCAAGCCGGTCGTGGCCATCGTTCCGGGCGACCACGAGCTCAATGACTGTAAGGCCGAGCATGTCTTTGGCAAGGGTTATCGCATGATGACCGACGAGGAGCTTCAGGCGAACGGTCTGCACAAGGGCTTTATCGGACCGGTTAACCTGCCCGATGGCATTCGTCTGGTGTGCGACGAGAGCCTGCGCGATTCCAAGCAGTGGGCCTGCGGTGCCAACGAGGTCGACTATCACTTTACCGGTGCCTGCCCCGAGCGCGACTTTACCGTCGATGAGTGGGCCGACCTGGTAACCGTCGTTGCCGGCGATCCTTGCCCGCATTGCGGCAAGCCCCTCTCCGCTGCTCGAGGCATCGAGGTCTCCCAGGTCTTCCAGCTGGGCACCAAGTATTCCGAGGCCATGGGTGCCACCTTTATGGACGAGGACGGCAAGGAGAAGCCGCTCATCATGGGCTGCTACGGCGTGGGCGTGTCCCGCTCGCTTGCTGCCGTCGTGGAGCAGCACAACGACGAGCACGGCATCGTCTGGCCGGTCTCCGTTGCCCCGTACGAGGTCGCGGTGATTCCGCTCGATCCCAAGAAGGAGGAGTGCGCTACCGTCTGCGAGCAGATCGTTGATGGCCTGTGCGCCGAGGGTATCGAGGTCGTCGTCGACGACCGCGACGAGCGTCCCGGCTTTAAGTTTGCCGACAACGACCTTATGGGCTTCCCGTATCAGGTCGTTCTGGGTAAGCGTGGCCTTAAGAATGGCACCGTTGAGCTCAAGGACCGTGCCACGGGTGAGCGCGAGGATGTGGCGATCGACGAGGTCGTCGCCAAGGTCGCCGAGCTTGTGAAGGCAGCACGCCGTTAATCGACGATTTCGCTTGTAGTTCGATATACGGGACGGCCCCGCATTTCTCCAGATCGGGGAGATGCGGGGCCGTCCTTTTATCTTGTGGCATCCTCGATATCTAAAAGGAAAACCCCACAGCCCATGCGAGCTGCGGGGTTTTCCTTGTGCCTCCGATGCGAAATAAATCGCTCAGATATTACTGATAATCGACGACGTCGATCCAGTTCTTCAGGAACTCATCGTTCACGTTGCGCTTACGAGCGAGCTCGGAAGCGGCGACGATGCTCGTCCACTGACGCACGACCTGCATGGGCATGTCGGCGCGGTCGCAGTAGAGCTCCAGGTAGGCCTCAGCCTGATCCTTGCTGTTGAGGGCAAAGAGCAGGTAGGTGGTGGCAACGTCGGCAGCAGGGGAGCCCTGGGTGGCGTGTGCCCAGTCGCACACATAGAGCTGGCCGTCGTCGCCGACGATGACGTTGGAGGGGTTGAAGTCGCCGTGGCAGACCTTGAACTCCTTGGTCATGCCGTCCAGACGCTCCTGAAGGTTGTAGCGCGTGGTGGCATTGAGCTGATCAAGGCTGTCGATCATGCGGGCGTACTTGTCGCGCTGACGGTTGAGCAGCGGGGAGGTGTAGCCGTGGATCTCGATCTGGAGGTCGACGAACATCTCGAGGTACTCACCAAAGCGCTGGGGCTCGGCAGTCATCTTCTCGGCAAGGGTGGTGCCCGGAACCTTCTCGGTCACGAGCGCCCAGCCGTTGGCGTTCTCGAGCTGGGAAACCTCGAGAGCCTTGGGGCTGCGGATGCCGCACTCATTGATGCGGGCAAGATTCAAAGCCTCGTTGAACACGTCGGAGACAGGCTTGGTCTCGTTAAAGACCTTGACAATCTTGTCGCCCAGGTCGTAAACGACCTTGTTGCCACGGCGGACGAGCTCGGTCTTGGAATCGGGTAGCAGCATGGTTGCATCCTTTCAACGATGCGATAGAAGCGACGGCGGGGGTGTGTGAAACACCCGTGCACCCCCGCCGTTAAAAACCGTGCTAAAACTAGCAGACGGCGTAGTCCTGAGGCTCGCGGCCGTAGTAGGCGTCCAGGTAGAGCTCCTTGATCTCGCTCATGAGCGGGTAGCGCGGGTTGGCGCCGGTGCACTGGTCGTTGAATGCCTGCTCGGTCATCTCGTCGAGGGTGTCGAGGAAGTACTGCTCGTCAACACCGTAGTCGGCGATGGTCTTCTTGACGCCGATGAAGTCCTTGAGCTCCTCGAGCTTCGTGATGAAGTTCTCGAAGACCTCCTTGTCGTCCTTGCCCTCGATGCCGCAGTACTTGGCCATCTCGGCGTAGTTGTGCAGCGCGTTGGGGTAAGGATACTGGGAGAAGGTACCCATCTTGACGGGAGCCTCGGCGGCGTTGTAGCGCATGACGCGGGTCAGGATGACGGCGTTTGCGAGGCCGTGGGGCAGGTGATGGAAGGCGCCGAGCTTGTGGGCCATGGAGTGGTTGAGGCCCAGGAAGGCATTGGCGAAGGCCATACCGGCCATGCAGGAGGCGTTGTGCATCTCCTCGCGGGCGTGCGGGTCCTTGGCGCCATTCGTGAAGCTGGAGGGCAGGTTCTCAAAGACGAGCTTGGCAGCGCGCTCGGAGAGGCCCTTGGTGTAGTCGGAAGCCATGATGGAGACGTAGGACTCGATGGCGTGGGTCATGACGTCGATGCCGGAGGCAGCGGTCAGGCCGCGCGGGGCGGTCATGCAGTTGTCGGCGTCGACGATAGCCATGTTGGGGAGCAGCGCGTAGTCGGCGAGCGGCCACTTGATGCCGGTCTCCTTGTCGGTGATGATGGCGAACGGCGTGCACTCGGAGCCGGTACCCGAAGAGGTCGGGACGGCGACGAAGTAGGCCTTCTTGCCCATCTCGGGGAAGGTGAAGATACGCTTGCGGATGTCCATGAAGTCCATGGCCATGTCCTCAAACTTGCACTCGGGGTGCTCGTACATCATCCACATGATCTTGCCGGCGTCCATAGCGGAGCCACCGCCGACGGCGATGATGACGTCCGGCTCAAAGAGAGCCATCTGCTTGGCGCCGCGACGTGCGCACTGCAGCGACGGATCGGGCTCGACGTCGTAGAAGCAGTCGTGGGCGATGCCCATCTCGTCGAGCTTGGCCTCGATGGCGCGGGTGTTGCCATTCTTGAAGAGGAACTGGTCGGTGACGATGAAGGCGCGCTTCTTGCCCATGACGTTGCCCAGCTCGTCGAGGGCGACGGGCGTGGAACCCTTCTTGAAGTAGACCTTCTCGGGAGCGCGGAACCACAGCATGTTCTCACGGCGCTCGGCCACAGTCTTAACGTTGATCAAGTGCTTCACCCCAACGTTCTCGGAGACGGAGTTGCCGCCCCAGGAGCCGCAGCCCAGGGTCAGAGACGGCTTCATGCCAAAGTTGTACAGGTCACCGATGCCGCCGTGCGAGGACGGGGT
The DNA here is from genome assembly GCA_900544645.1 of uncultured Collinsella sp. Classification (GTDB taxonomy): domain Bacteria; phylum Actinomycetota; class Coriobacteriia; order Coriobacteriales; family Coriobacteriaceae; genus Collinsella. Next base: position 7,007 of record UQWG01000057.1, on the reverse strand, counting down.
GTTGATGACGATACGGCAGGCCTTCATGACGTGCTCGAACAGGCTGATCTTCTCGGCCTGGGCGGGGTGCACGTACAGAGAGGCGGTGTGGCCCGGGCCACCGGCGAGCACCAGGTGCTCGGCCTTGTCGACGGCCTCCTGGAAGTCCTTGGCGTGGTACATGGCCAGGACCGGGGAGAGCTTCTCGTGGGAGAACTCCTCCTTGGCGGGGTCGGTGGAGGTGACCTCGGCGATCAGGATCTTGGTCTTGGCGGGAACCTCGATGCCGGCGAGCTCGGCGATCTTGGCGGCAGCCATGCCGGGGATGCGGTGGTCGAGAGCGCCGTTCTTGAACATGGCGGCACGCAGGGCCTCCATCTCGGCACCCTGCTTGACGAAGTAGCAGCCGCGCTTCTGGAACTCGGCCTTGACCTGGTCATAGATGGTGTCGATGACGGTCACGGACTGCTCGGAAGCGCAGATCATGCCGTTGTCGAAGGTCTTGGAGTGGATGATGGAGTTGACGGCGAGCAGCACGTCGGCGGTGTCGTCGATGACGACCGGGGTATTACCGGCGCCAACGCCCAGGGCGGGCTTGCCCGAGGAGTAAGCGGCCTTGACCATGCCCGGGCCACCGGTGGCGAGGATGATGTCGACGTCGCGCATGACCATGTTGGTCAGCTCGATGGAGGGGACATCGACCCATCCGATGATGCCCTCGGGGGCGCCGGCCTTGACGGCGGCGTCAAGCACGAGCTTGGCGGCGGCGATGGTGCACTTGGCGGCAGCCGGGTGCGGGGAGATGATGATGGCGTTGCGGGTCTTCAGGCAGATCAACGTCTTGAAGATCGCGGTGGAGGTGGGGTTGGTCGTCGGGATGACGGCGCCCACGATGCCGATGGGCTCGGCGATCTTGGTGATGCCGTAAGCCTCGTCGCGCTCCAGGACACCACAGGTCTTGGTGTTCTTGTAAGCGTTGTAGATGTACTCTGCGGCGTAGTGGTTCTTGATGACCTTGTCCTCAAGAACGCCGCGGCCGGTCTCCTCGATGGCCATCTTCGCCAACGGGATACGAGCCTTGTTGGCGGCCATGGCGGCCTCATAGAAGATCTTGTCGACCTGCTCCTGCGTGTACGTAGCAAAAAGCGCCTGGGCCTCTCGCATCTGAGCGAGCTTAGCCTCAAGCGCCTCTACGTTGTCCACAATTGCGGGAGTAGTGTTTTCCGGTGACTTTTTCACCATTTGTGTCTCCTTGCGATCGGAGATTTACCCTACGCCTTGCATGATAGCAAGAAATTATTCGGTGAACGGTAAGATTCCCGTAAAAGGCACACTAAAACGCTTCAACTAAATGAAGCGATTCAACTAAAACCATCTGCTTTGTCGCCCCGCTCATTGGGGACAGACTTACATGAGTGCTTTCACTCATTTGGGACAGACATTGATTTGCCATTTTGCCGTTCTGGGCCTGTTTTTGCCGCTCATTGGATATAAATAGATCACAGGCTCAGCATTTCGCGTTCCTTCTCTCCTTTTAGGTGTTGCCTGTTCAGTTTTTGAAAGGAGAGATTATGCCTCGATGCGCCCGTGCCGTTTCGCTCACCGGCTATTACCACGTCTTTGACCGTGGTAACTCTAAACAGATTATTTTTGAAGATGACTCCGACCGCTATCGTTTCCTATCGGATATCTCGGACAGGTTTGCGCGCCATAAAGTGGCGGTTTTGGCTTGGTGCCTTATGGACAACCACTTTCATTTGATGGTTGATGATCCGTTCGACAATCTTTCAAAGGCGATGCAGTGCGCATTGACGGCATATGCTAAGTATTTCAATGGGAAAACGGGGAGAACGGGGCATTTGTTTGACAATCGCTATTCGCGGGTCGCGGTCGAGTCGGACACACAGGCGGTGCAGCTACTCGATTATATCCATCTCAATCCTGTGAAGGGTGCAATTAACTCACTCGAAGCATACCGCTGGTCAAGCTACAAGGCATATCAGCTGGGCTATGATCCCTTTGACATCTGTGATGCGGCCCCTATGCTCGATATTGTCGGAGGCTCCCGTTGCTATTGCGAGCATCTCGAGAAAGTTGCCGGGCGCATCTGGTCAGTAGAGGTTCTTCCACGCCGGCGGATCCCCGATGAGGAGGCCCTTTCCGTTGCGCACGAAGTCCTGCCGAGCATAGATCCTGCGCTGCTCAAGGCCCTGCCGCGACTCGAGCGTGATGCGTGTCTGCTGAGGCTCAGGCGGGCACATCTCACGGTCAAGCAAATTGCCCGTATCACCGGTATCGGCGCTACAAGCGTGACCAAGGCCACTGCAGGCTGGAAGGAGGCTGCGTGAGGCTGGGCAGGACCTGATCATGGCGCCGCATGTGTACGTCATGTCTGTCCCCAATGCGTGAAAGCACTCATCTAAGTCTGTCCCCAATGAGCGCCCAATGAGCACAAAAAAGCGCCCTCCGTAGGGGAGGACGCCTTTGGTAAGTTCTATATGAACGCGAGGTCTTTGACCCGGAGAGTCCGAGGTACTTGTTGGTAAGACCTTATTTAGGAGCGCGCAACCTTGCCAGACTTGAGGCAGGTGGAGCAAACGTTCATCTTGCGACGGTGACCATCGACGACGACGTAGACGCGCTGGATGTTGGGGCGGAACTTACGGTTGGTGACGCGGTGAGAGTGGCTGATGGAGCGACCGGCAACGGGGTGCTTACCGCAAACTTCGCAAACTTTGGACATAACTGACCCTCCTTGGGCGACAAACGAACATGTCGCGTTAACAAACAAGCCTGAACTATAGCACAGAAGTCGCTCCCTGTGCGCAATCTACACAGAGATATTCCTCTTTTGGCGATAGTGCCCACGCTACGGCCCTGGACGTAGATCCGATTTGCGTGCAGCAGAGGGGATTATGCCAGCTCGTGCGTGTGTTTTCAAGCTCGTCCCACAAATATATATAGGTTTATGGAGCATTGGGCTCCGTTTACGGATTGCTCTGTATTTATGCTCGCAATTAAGCCCGAGGTTGGCTACACTATCCCTTGACCATTAAAGGGGTACGAGATACCCACATGGAATTACATAGCTGCCAAAGAGCAGCCTTTCCTGTGGGTGTCTGGTCCGCTTTAAGCGGTCGGGCATCTATTTTTTTGACTGTGTCAGCAGTCAAGACATGTGAGGAAGGAGATCGATGGGCACGACTTCCCCCAAGGCGGTCATCATGGACGAGACCGCCGTCAATCGAGCGATGACCCGCATCGCGCACGAGATTCTCGAGCGCAACGAGGGCTGTGAAGACCTCGCTCTGGTCGGCATCGTCACGCGCGGCGACCTTCTGGCAAAGAAGCTCGTCGAGGAGATCAAGGAGATCGAGGGCGTCGACGTTCCGCTCGGCAGCCTCGACATCAGCTTCTACCGCGATGACTACGCTACCAATTTCGCTCCCGCGATCCACGCCACCAACATTCCCTTCAGCGTCGATGGCAAACGCGTCGTTTTGGTGGACGACATCCTGTACACGGGTCGTACCATCCGCGCCGCTCTAGACGCCGTCATGGACCTGGGCCGTCCGAGCCGCATTGAGCTGGCAGTCCTCGTTGACCGCGGCCACCGCGAGCTCCCCATCTCGCCGGATTTTGTCGGCAAGAACGTTCCCTCGTCGCATGAGGAGAACGTGCACCTATATATGAAGGAAGTCGACGGCCACACCGCCGTCGAGATTAACGACGTCGCGCCGGGTTCCCACGTGGGCTCCGCGCCGCTGGGAGGTGAGTAGTACCGTGGCGTTCAACCATAAGCACCTGATCGACATTACCGAGTACTCCGAAGAGGATATCAAGCTCATCCTCGAGACCGCCAAGGCGTTCTCCGAGGTCAACGAGCGTGCCATCAAGAAGGTCCCCACGCTCAAGGGCAAGACAATCGTCAACATGTTCAACGAGCCCTCGACGCGTACCCGCAGCTCCTTCGAGCTCGCCGAGAAGCGCCTTTCGGCCGACAGCCTTAACTTTGGCGGCTCCTCGACCTCCACGGTCAAGGGCGAGAGCCTCGTCGATACCGTCGAGACCCTCAACGCCTATAAGATCGACTGCATCGTCGTTCGCGATAAGCACGCCGGCGCTCCCTACATCGTCACGCAGAACTCGCCCGCGAGCGTCATCTGCGCCGGTGACGGCAAGCACAACCATCCCACGCAGGCCCTGCTCGACCTGTACACCATCTGGGAGCACAAGGGTGACTTCCACGGTCTGAAGGTCGCCGTCGTCGGCGATATCTCACACTCCCGCGTCTGCGGCTCGCTGATCCCCGCCCTTAAGATCATGGGCTGCGAGACCTACGCCGTCGCCCCCGGCACGCTGCTGCCGCCGGCGCCCGAGGTCCTGGGTTGCGACCACGTGACGAGCGACCTCGATTCCGTCCTGCCCGAGCTGGACGTCGTCTACATGCTGCGCGTGCAGCAGGAGCGTCTCGAGGGTGCCCCGTTCCCGACCATTCGTGAGTACCACAAGCTCTTCGGTCTGACCAAGGACCGCGAGAAGCTCATGAAGCCCGACGCGATTATCTGCCACCCGGGCCCCATCAACCGCGGCGTCGAGTTCGATTCCTATATGGCCGACCACCCGCAACGCTCCGTCATCCTGGAGCAGGTCTACGCCGGTATCTGCGTGCGTATGGCTATCCTGTATCTGCTGCTTGGAGGTGCCGATAATGGCCTTGCTTCTTAAGAATGCCCACGTCGTCGACCCGTCCGTCGAGCTTGACGGTGTCGTTGACGTCCTGATTGACAGCGACAAGATCGCCGAGGTCGGCGAGAATCTCGCCGTCGAGGGAGCCGAGGTCCGCGACCTTTCCGGCAAGTACCTCGTCCCCGGCCTGGTGGATATGCACGTTCACCTTCGCGAGCCCGGCTACGAGGTCAAAGAGGACATCGAGAGCGGTACCCGCGCAGCTGCCAAGGGCGGCTTTACCGGCGTGTGCTCCATGCCCAACACCGATCCCGTCACCGATAACGGTACCGTCGTGGAGTTCGTAAAGTCCCGTGCTGCCGAGGTCGGCCACTGCCGCGTCTATCCGTCGGGCGCCATGACCCGCGGTCTTAAGGGCGAGGCCATGTCCGAGATGGGCGATATGGTCGCCCACGGCGCCGTCGCCTTCACCGACGACGGTCGCGGCGTGCAGGGCGCGGGCATGCTCCGTCGTTGCATGGACTACGGCAAGATGTTCGGCAAGGTCTTTATGAGCCACTGCCAGGACGAGGACTTGGTCGGCCACGGCCAGATCAACGAGGGCAAGGTCTCGACCCGTCTGGCCCTCGAGGGCTGGCCGGCTGCCGGCGAGGAGCTCCAGATCGCCCGCGACATCGAGATCGCCAAGCTGACCGGTGCCAAGCTGCACATCCAGCACATCTCCACCGCCCATGGCCTGGAGATCGTGCGTGCCGGCAAGGCCGCTGGCGTTCAGGTTACCTGCGAGGCCACCCCGCACCACATGTTCCTGACCGAGAACGATCTGGACGAGACCTACAACACCTCGCTCAAGGTCAACCCGCCGCTGCGTACCGAGGAGGATGCCGAGGCCATCCGTCAGGGCGTCATCGACGGCACCGTCGACGTTATCGTCACCGATCACGCTCCCCACACCCCGTGGGAGAAGGCCCGCGAGTTCGAGCTCGCACCCTTTGGCATGATCGGCCTCGAGACCTCGCTGTCGCTCGTGCTCACCGAGCTGGTCAACACGGGCAAGATGAGCATGGGCCGCATGGTCGAGCTCATGGCCATCAAACCGCGTGAGATCCTGGGTCTCGACCAGGTTCAGGTCAAGGCGGGATCCGTTGCCGACCTGACCGTGTTCGACCCCTCCGCAACCTGGACGGTTGGCGAGGACGGTTACGAGTCGCGCGCCGAGAACTCCGGTTTTGCCGGCCGCACGCTCACCGGTCGTGCCACCGATGTATTTGTCGGCGGTAAACAGACGCTTGCCGACGGCTGCATCTGCTAGCATAGCCTTATCGCTTTTGTGCGCGGCGCCCTTGCGGTGCCGCGCTTTCTATTCGTTTGGACCATGCAACCGCATGGGGGATTGGAGCGTTTATGCCCACACCTTCCACTGCACGCATGCACGACTTCGAGGTCGTCTCGAACCGGGAGATCGCCGACGGCGTCTTCTCGCTCGTCATCTCGGCCCCCAAGCTTGCAAGTGCGCTCAAGCCCGGTCAGTTTGTGAACATCGCCGTACCCGGTGATGCGTCCTCGCTGCTTCGCGTGCCCCTGAGCTACTACCGCGCCGACGCCGAGGCCGGCACCGTCGAGCTGTGGTACGCCGTCGTGGGCGACGATACCCGTCGTTTGTCCCAGATGGGCCCCGGCTCCACCTCTAACCTGTTGGGCCCTGGCGGCCGCGGCTGGCTTGTTCCCGAGGGCACTAGGAAGGCGCTGCTCGTGGCGGGCGGCATCGGCGTTCCGCCCGTGCTGTGCCTTGCCGGCAAGCTTGCCGAGCAGGGCGTGGATGTCGACGTTTGCCTGGGCTTTGGCACCGCTTCCAAGGCCGTGGGCATTGATGAGTTCCGCGTGCTGGGCGCCACGGTCAACGTTTGCACCGATGATGGCACGCTGGGCACGCACGGTTTTTGCACCGACCCGGCTGCCGAGCTGCTCGGCGAGGGCGGCTACGACTATGTGGCCAGCTGCGGCCCCGCTGTCATGATGAAGAAAGTCGCCGCCGCTGCCGCCGAGGCCGGTGCGTACTGCGAGGTGTCCCTCGAGCGCATGATGAGCTGTGGCTTTGGCGCCTGCAACACCTGCAATGTCGAGACGGTCGACGGTATGAAGGGTGCTTGCATGTGCGGCCCCGTGTTCGATGCTTCCAAGGTGGTGGTCTTCTAGTGGGTACCGTGAACATGGCCGTCGATTTCGGCGGCGTCAAGATGCAGAACCCCATCAACACCGCAGCCGGCACCTTTGGCTACGGTTGGCAGTTCCAGAACTTCTTTGATGTTTCCCAGCTGGGCGCCATCACCACCAAGGGT
>UQWG01000056.1 GCA_900544645.1 uncultured Collinsella sp. | reverse complement strand
GGGTCGTTAGCTCAGTTGGTAGAGCAGGGGACTCTTAATCCCAAGGTCCAGGGTTCGACCCCCTGACGGCCCACCCAAAGCATGGTAAAGCGACTGGCTTAGGCTGGTCGCTTTTTTGTTAACCTCGCATGGGGTCGAACCCGAAAGGGCGCGGCCGCTTTCACAGATCGAGCCTACCCTGGGGATCGGTAAAACCGTCAGTACCCTCCTTGAGTTTCTTCTCGTCTGCCTTCACGCGACGCTCGAGCTTTTTTGTATCCTCGGCAGGCGGTAGGTTCTCGGGGACAATTCCGCGGTCGATGAGGCTGCCACGCACGCTTGTGTTGTTCTCGACGTGCTCTTGCTTGATCTGGTCCAGACCGTACAGGTCGTGTTCCTCGGCGTTGAAGGCCGTCATCGAGTTCGTGAGGTCCTTTGCTTTGATGAGAACATCGGCTAGCTTGTCCGCCAATGCAGCACTCTTGGGCACACCAAGCTGCCGCTTCATGTCCGCCGTGCTTCTGCCGCCGAATAATGCCTCATCGCCCTTCGACTTGATGATCGCGAATCCTTTGGAGTCCACGCCTCGTTTGAACGCAATGCCCGAGAGCTGTTTCTCTGAATCGGATAGCGAGTGGCGCGCCTGCAAGCGCTGAATCTCTGCGAAGCGCTGCTCTATGAGCTCCTGACGGCGTGTCTGCACGGCGAAGTACGCCTGTGCGAGCGCGATTTCGGGTTTGTTTGGGTCTCCGTTTTGGGCGATTAAATAGCATGCATAGCGCGTAAGTTTGTAGTCTTTAACCGCGCGAGCGGCGACACCGGCAGTTACCATTTTCGTGGTGTCACGAAAATGGGAATCAACTGGAGTTTTGTTTGTTTCGCACGAGACTTTTGCCCTCTTAACAACTTCGGCGAAGTTCTCCCATCGAGTGTACCCCATGGGTTCCATTAAATCGCGTGCGAGCCAATACTCAACGCCGTCTTCTACATGGGCGTAGCTATCAAGTTCGACACGCCACTTCTCGATATCTCTACTGTCCATATCTCCTCCTCGCTGGTCTATTTTCTATGCGGGCTTTGCCCGCTCTGTATTCAGAATAAGGATACGCTGTCGTGCGGACACGAATGGGCCCCGTGCCACTTCGAGCTCACGGGGCCCATGGATATCGATTGGTTGTGTTCTGCTTTAGGTAGGTGTCCGGTTTAGTCCGCTCGATAGTGCGAACCCAGGCTTTCAGTTCGCTTGCGCATGGCTTTGACCATTTCCTGTGCTAGTCGAATCTGCGATTGCAGGCGGGCGAGGGCTGCGACTTCGCTGTCCTGGGCTTTCTGTGTGCTCAAGGTCGTTGCCTCCGTCTTCAAGCCCTCAAGCTCGTGTAGTGCTTCGGATAGGCCTGTTTCGGTGCGGTTGATCATGCAATAGGTACTCATCGTGTGCTTAAGGCTGCGGGTCAGGCGCTCGGCATCTGTTGTGGCAATGCCGTACTGGGGGAGGGTGATATCCGCCTTCAGGGCCGCCTCAGGCTCTTTCTGCGCTGTGAGGGCTGCCGATGCGCCCGCGATACGTCCGAATACGATGCCGTTGGCGCTTGACAAGCCACCAATGCGGTCGGCACCGTGCATGCCGCCTGTCGCCTCGCCGCAAGCGTAGAGGCCCTCAACGCCCGTGTACGCGGTCTTATCGATCTTGATGCCGCCGTTAGCGGCGTGGGCATACATCGCAACGCGCATCTCGTCAGTCGGGGCGATGCCGTGCTCGTCTTGCAGCCAGGTGGCAAAGGTCTGCACAAACTCTGGGACATCCTCGCGGGGGAAGTCGTAGCGGAGCGCCAGGCCTTCGGCGCCTGCCTGATCGATGGCAAGATCGATAGCGCGGGAGGCCAAGCGTGACGTGAAAGGACCATATCCAGAGCGCTGCTCGAGCAGGTCGTCCAGCTTGTCGTCGGCAATATCTGCCGGCTGGTCTACATGTACGTAGCGCCAGGTTTTTTCGTTGAAGACCAAGTTACGCTTGGGCTCGATGAAGCCGGGCATCATCTGCATGAACTCTATATTAGTAAGTGTTGCGCCGTGCGCCAGCGCGATGGCCTGCGAGGAGCTGAGCACATCAGCCGACGTAAGGCTGCGCTCGAACAGGCCGCCTGTGCCACCGGCTGCGATGACCGTGGCCTTGGCAGCAAAGGGCACGATTCGATTTTCGGTAAGGTCGTAGAGTACGGTTCCGGTTATTCTGCCGTTCGTGTCCTCAACAAGGTCGATAAGCTCATGGCGGGGGAGCAGGCGAATGCCGAGCGACTCGATCCAGGTCGTCAGAGCGTCCTCAAGGGGCTTGCAGGTGAGGCCGCGCCACATGCGCGTCTTGTGGTCAAAGCAGGGGATAAATTGCTTTTGTTGAGCACTCTTGGCGCTTTGCGGACGCTGGAGCTCAACGCCCAGGTCTTGCTCGAGCCAGTCAATCGCTTGGGGAATGCCGTGGACGAACGCTTGGACGAGTTCGGGGTCGGCAACGCCGCCGCCGACGGCCAGGATGGTGTCGATGAGGTCCTGCTCGTCGTCTTCGTTAACGGGTCCGATAAGCCCTAGGCCCCAGGTTCCGGGGAAGAAGCTCGATCCACTCATAGTCTTGCCGGCGCTTGCCACAGCGACGGTTGCACCCGTGCGTGCCGCTTCGATGGCGGCGCAAAGGCCCGCAATGCCAGATCCAATTACCAGTACATCAGTCGATTCCATCGGATTCCTTTCTTGTCCGGCGCATTGTCGCACGGGTGACCGGCAATGGGGCCGCAAAGACTCGGCAAATCGGTAAAGGGCAAATATGGCAGGTGGGCGTCATGGACGCTCTGACGCTCCATCTCATCACATCTTGTATTTCGCCCCAACTGATATATCGGCATTAGCTACCCTGCGACAGCGCAAACAAAAAGAGCCGCTACCCGGGTGGGTAGCGGCTCCAAAGCTCAACTATCTGAGCATCGCGCGGGCGCGATTAGGCCTTGAGGGCCTCCTCGACGGCGACAGCGCAGGCGACGGTGGCACCGACCATGGGGTTGTTGCCCATGCCGATGAGACCCATCATGTCGACGTGCGCAGGCACGGAGGAAGAACCGGCGAACTGGGCGTCGGAGTGCATACGGCCCATGGTGTCGGTCATGCCGTAAGAGGCAGGGCCGGCGCCCATGTTGTCCGGGTGCAGGGTACGGCCAGTGCCGCCACCAGAAGCGACGGAGAAGTACTTCTTGCCAGCCTCGAGGCGCTCCTTCTTGTAGGTGCCAGCGACGGGGTGCTGGAAGCGCGTGGGGTTGGTGGAGTTACCGGTGATCGAGATGTCGACGTTCTCGTGCCACATGATGGCAACGCCCTCGCGGACGTCGTCGGCGCCGTAGCAGTTGACGGCGGCGCGGGGACCATCGGAGTAGGGGATGGTCTCGACGACCTTGAGCTCGCCCGTGAAGTAGTCGAACTGGGTCTTCACGTAGGTGAAGCCGTTGATGCGGGCGATGATCTGAGCAGCGTCCTTACCCAGACCGTTGAGGATGACGCGCAGCGGCTTCTTGCGAGCCTTGTTGGCGTTCAGAGCCAGGCCGATAGCACCCTCAGCGGCAGCGAAGGACTCGTGACCGGCCAGGAAGGCGAAGCACTCGGTGTCGTCGGAGAGCAGCATAGCGCCCAGGTTGCCGTGGCCCAGACCGACCTTGCGGTCCTCGGCGACGGAGCCGGGAACGGTGAAGGCCTGGATGCCCTCGCCGATGATGGCGGCAGCCTCAGAAGCGGACTTGGCGCCACGCTTGACAGCGAGAGCGCAACCGAGGGTGTAGGCCCACTCGGCGTTCTGGAAGGCGATGGACTGGGTGTTGTTGACGATCTCACGCGGGTTGAAGCCCTTGTCGGTGCAGATCTGCAGAGCTTCCTCGAGGGAGGCGATGCCGTTGTCGGCGAGGCACTTGTTGATCTTGTCAGCGCGGCGCTCGTAACCTTCGAACGTAACAGTCATAGTTATTTCCCTCCCTTTCTACTCGTGAACCGGGAACACGCTGGCGACGGAGTGAGTCTCCTCGTCGGTGCGCGGGTCGATGTACTTGGCAGCGTTCTCCCACTGACCATAGTGGCCCATAGCGCCAGCGATGGCCTCCTCGGGGGTCTTGCCGGCCTTGACGGCGTCGGTGAACTTGCCGAGGTTCAGGAACTCGAATGCGATGATCTCGTTCTTGTCGTTGAGAGCCATGCGGGTGACGTAGCCCTGAGCGAGCTCGAGGTAACGAGCGCCCTTGGCCTTGGTGCCGAACATGGTGCCGACCTGAGAGCGAAGGCCCTTGCCGAGGTCGTCGAGGGAGGCGCCCACGGGCAGGCCGCCCTCGGAGAACGCGGTCTGGCTGCGGCCGTAAACGATCTGCAGGAAGATCTCGCGCATAGCAACGTTGATGGCGTCGCAGACGAGGTCGGTATTGAGGGCCTCGAGGATGGTCTTACCGGGAAGGATCTCGGAAGCCATGGCGGCAGAGTGGGTCATACCCGAGCAGCCGATGGTCTCAACGAGGGCCTCCTCGATGATGCCGTCCTTGACGTTCAGCGTGAGCTTGCAGGCGCCCTGCTGAGGTGCGCACCAACCCACACCGTGCGTAAGACCGGAGATGTCGGAAATCTCCTTAGCCTGGACCCACTTGCCCTCCTCAGGGATGGGTGCGGGGCCGTGGTATGCACCCTTGGCAACGGGGCACATGTTCTCCACTTCCTGTGAGTACTGCATGCCTCTCCTCTCTATCGTGTTGGCGTCCCGTCTGGGGGTCGTGGCTGGCGATTGCCGGGCGACCCTTCGAAAGGGACATGACATGCAGCCCCTATAATACCGCGAAATGCACGGAATATTCGGCGAACGGCTCAGTTTTCGTAGCGGGAAGTCCGGAAGTTTTAATTGAAACGGTTTAACTCTATGTTCTGTGGTCGTGAACTTCCGTAGAGGGGGTCCTTCTTGGGCAAGCTTTTGGTCAGCTCTTGTAAGCGTTGCAGGGGTTGACCTGTTGCAACGGTGCCGTTCGCCGCCTGATTACTGCCTTTGGCCGCGCGAGTGTATTGTTTTGCGTGAATGTTTTGATGGCACGCTTCAATCGTGCTGTATTGGATGGCAAGCAGATCCCGGCGAAAGGAACGCCATGCAGCGCGTTTGGAGAACGGTTACCGGCTTTTACCATGTCTGTGCCCGCGGTACGGGCAAGCAGCTCATCTTTGAGGGCGATGAGGACCGGTGGGAGTTCTTGGAGCTGATGCGTGAGTGCTGCCGCAAGGCGGGCGTGACGGTTATCGCCTGGTGCCTTATGGGCAATCACGTGCGTCTGGTGCTTGCAGATTACGAGGACGCGATGAGCGCGGCGATGCACCGGCTGCTTTTGACGTACGCGCGGCGGTTCAATAAACGCACGGGGCGCACGGGCCATCTGTTCCAGAACCGTTTTGACCGGCGCTCGCTCGATACCGACTGGCAGGTGATGGAGGCTATTCGCTCCGTACACGCCGATTCGCAGGAGGCTGGCATCAGCTTAATCGAGCGTTATCCCTGGAGCAGCTTTGCCGAGCATCTGCGCGCTTACGACGGTGACGCGGCTGATGTCGCGAGGGGATTTTCTGATCCTTCTTGCGTGCTTGAGCTTTTTGGTTCTGCCGAGGGCTTTATTGCCCATTCGCTTTCGACGCCCGACGGCAGCGAGCCGGCGCTGTGCGATATGAAAGAGACAGAGTGGGAACGCCACGCCTTTGCCGACAAGATGGCGAAGAGCCTCGGGGTTCCGCTCAACGAACTCAAGACCGTTGCGCCCTCGCGGCGAGACAGAATCATTTTCGCTCTGCACGATGGCGGCTACACGGTGCGCGAGGTCGAACGGTATACGGGAATCAGCAAGAGTACCGTATCTCGTATCGTGCGCGCTTATGCGCGGGTGAAGGCACAGGCTGAGCTCTCGGAATAGAAAATGGCCGAACCACTCTTGTCAAGCGATTCGGCCAACAAAAATCTTAAGATTTGGGACAAGTTCTACTGATTATTTTGTCCCGTGAGCATGCCGTCGAGGGTGCGCCAGGCGAGCTCGGCGCATTTGACGCGGGCGGGCATGTGCGAGATGTCCTGAAGCTGGGCGGCCTCGTCCAGGTCTTCCAGGTCTTCCTCGGAGAGCTGCTCGCCGCGGATCATGGCGAGGAAGAGCTCTGCCAGGCGGTGAGCTTCCTCGACGGTCTCGCCGGTGATGAGGTCGGCCATGATGTCGGCACTGGCCTGGCTGATGGCGCAGCCGTGGCCGGTAAAGGAGGCCTCCTCGATCACGTTGTTCTCGACACGTAGCTGCAGGGTGAGCTCGTCTCCGCAGCTGGGGTTGATGCCGTCGTGCTCGTGCGTGGGAGCATCCATCTCGTACTTATAGTCGGGGTGCGAGTTGTGCTCCATAAATGTGGTGGAGGTGTACAGATTACCCATTGAACGTGCTCCAAACGTGATGCAGGCCGGTGATGAACTTGTCGATGTCGGCCTTGTCGTTGTAGAAGGCCACGCCGGCGCGGCAGCAGGCAAGGTTCTCGACGCCCAGCCAGGTGAGCAGCGGCTGCGCGCAGTGGTGGCCGGCGCGTATGCAGACGCCGTCCATGTCCATGATGCTCGCGACGTCGTGCGGGTGGATGCCCTTGACGTTAAAGCTCACAACGCCGTGGTGGTTGTCCCAATAGATGGAGCCGATGATCTGGACAAAGTCGAGCTGCATGAGCTCACCCATCAGGTAGTGGACGAGTGCCTGCTCGCGGGCCTGGATGTTCTCGTAACCCACCGTGTTGACCAGGTAGTCGAGTGCCGCACCCGTGGCGAAGATGCCGGCGGCGTCCTGCGTGCCGGCCTCGAATTTCTCGGGAACGGGCGCCCAGACGGCGTCCTGCTCGGTGACCGAGTCGATCATCTCGCCGCCGGTGAGCATGGGCGGCATGGCGTTGAGCAGGTCCATTTTGCCCCACAGCACGCCGATGCCCATGGGGCCCATGGCCTTGTGCGCGCTAAAGGCAAAGAAGTCGGCGCCCAGATCGGCCACATCGACCGGCATGTGCGGCAGCGACTGCGCGCCGTCGACGACCAGATAGCCGCCGTACTTGTGCACGAGCTTGCCGAGATTCTTGACCGGGTTCTCGACGCCCAGCACGTTAGACACCTGACCCACGGCCAAGATTTTGGTCTTGGGGCCCACCTTGGACAGAACCTCCTCGGTGGTGAGTTGACCGGTCTTGGTGGGGTAGAGGTAGACGAGCTTGGCGCCGGTTTCGCGGCAGACCTGCTGCCACGGGATTAGGTTGGAGTGGTGCTCCATGATGGTGATGACGACCTCGTCACCGGGCTCGAGCACCGTGGGTGCAAAGCTCTTGGCGACCAGGTTGAGCGACTCGCTCGTGTTGCGGGTGAAGACGACCTCGTTGGCCTGGGCGGCGCCGATGAGGTCGGCGATCTGTTGGCGGACCTTCGCGATGGCGTCGGTGGCCTCGACGGACAGCGAGTACAGGCCGCGCAGGGGGTTGGCGTTCATGCGCTGATAGAAGTCGCGTTCGGCGTCGAGCACACAGGCAGGGCGCTGCGCGGTGGCGGCGCTATCGAGGAAGGCGATCTCGGGGTGCTGCTGGAACAGCGGGAACTGGCCCTTGTAGGGGTTGGTCTCGATGTCCACAGTGGGCCAGCCGCGCGAAGCCTCGTCGCTGGCGTCGAGCTCCATGGGCTCGGGGGCGGTGCAGGTATCGCATTTAACGTGCTCGGTGTCAATCATGCGAGCTCCTCTTCAAAGTTATCGATCAGGTTGTTGCCCAGGCGGACGACGGCGGCGCGGGTGCGCTCGTCGGTGGCGGAAAGCGCGGCGTCCTCCAGCTTGGCGCGGATGAACAGGTCCTCGGCGGCGTTTTGGTCAAGGCCGCGGCAGGCGAGGTAGAACAGCTGCTCGTCGCGGACGTGACCGATGGTGGCGCCGTGGTTGCCGGCGACGTCGTCCTCGTCGCAGAGAATGACGGGAATGGTCTTGTTGTCGACGCCCTTGTTGGCCAAAAGCACCGTCTCGCGCTCGGTGCCGGTTGCACCCTTGCAGCCGTGCACGAGGTCGATGGTGCCACGGTAGACCTTCTTGGACGTGCCGGTCAGCACGCCGTTGGCGTCGATCTCGCACTCGGTCTTGCGACCGCGGTGGCGCAGCTCGTAGTTAAAGTCGCGCACCTGCTCGCGGGCGCCAAGGTAGTCAGTATCGATGGTGACCTTGGCGGTATCGCCCAACAGATCGCCGGCAAGGCCGGTGGCGCTGGCGCCGGCACCCAGGACGGTGTGTTGCACGTTGACGCGCGCGCCCTCGTCCAGGAACAGGCCGGTGTCGTCGAGTGCGATCCAGCTGTCATCGAGCGTCTGCGTGCAGGTTACGTTGACGGTGGCGTACTCGTAAGCGCACACGCGTAGCACAGAGCCCACGACGCCCTGGCCGTTGACGGGGGAGTCCAGGGCTATGCGCAGATCGAGTGTTGCCTGCGGACGGGCGACGACGTCGATGGCGGCGATGGCCGCGGCTGCATCGACACCGCTCACGCGCACGGTAACCGTGGCGTGCTTGTATGCGGGCACATCGATGACGATGCGCTTGGTAGCGTGCTCGGCCAAGTAGGCGTAGGCAGCCTCACCCATGCCGGTTTCAAAGGCCTCAGCAGGGGAGAGCTCTTCCTCGAGCTTAATGGCGCCGGCCTGGTAGACGGAGGTTGCGGGCACGTCGAGCTCGGTCTCGGGCGTGATGCGGGCGCGGTCGGCGGCATCACCGGGGGCGGAGGCACGGCGCTCGGGGAAGCGCTCGGCCATGGCGTCCATGGCGGCGTCGAACGCGTCTGCCACGCCGGTAAACTGCTCGTCCAAGCCCTCAACCTCAATGGTCTCGGTGGGAGCGGTGGCAAGCTCGTCAGAGAGCTCGAGCTTGGTCTGATTCATCTTCAGCCAGCCCCAAGTGGCAGCCGGCATCGCGTTGACCTGCTCGAGCGTGGTAGCAGCGGTGTTGGTTTCCTGTTTCATTATCCGATCGCTCCTTCCATCTCGAGCTTGATCAGGTTGTTCATCTCGACGGCGTACTCCAGCGGCAGCTCCTTGGAGACCGGGTTGGCAAAGCCGTTGACGATCATGGTACGGGCTTCTTCCTCCGAGATACCGCGGCTCATCAGGTAGAACACCTTATCGTCGCCGATGCGGCCGATGGTGGCCTCGTGGCCGATGTCGACGTTCTTGGCGCGGATGTCCATGGCCGGAATAGTGTCGGAGCGGCTTTGGTCGTCGAGCATCAGCGACTGGCAGCTCACGGTTGCCTTGGAGCCCTCGGCCTTGGGTGTCGCCACGATAGAGCTGCGGAAGGTCTGGATGCCGCCGCTCTTGGAGATGCCCTTGGTTTCGACGGTTGCCGAGGTCTCGGGCGCGTTGAGCACGACCTTGCAGCCGGTGTCGAGGTTCTGCCCGGCGCCGGCAAAGGTGATGCCGGTAAAGCTCGAGCGGGCGTGACGGCCGTTGAGCACGCTCATGGGGTAGAGGTAGCCCACGTGGCTGCCGAAGGAGCCGCTGATCCACTCGATGTCGCCGTCCTCGTCCACGCGCGCACGCTTGGTGTTGAGGTTGTACATGTTCTTGGACCAGTTCTCGATGGTCGAGTAGCGCAGGTGCGCACGCTTGCCCACAAAGAGCTCGACGGCGCCGGCGTGGAGGTTGGCCACGTTGTACTTGGGCGCGGAGCAACCCTCAATGAAGTGCAGGTCGGCATCGTCCTCGACGATGATGAGCGTGTGCTCAAACTGGCCGGCGCCCTTGGCGTTAAGGCGGAAGTAGCTCTGCAGCGGGAAGTCCAACTTGGTGCCCTTGGGCACGTAGACAAACGAGCCACCCGACCACACGGCGCCGTGCAGGGCCGCAAACTTGTGGTCAGTGGGCGGGATGAGCGTCATAAACTTCTCGTGGATGAGCGGCTCCCACTGCGGGTCATGCAGGGCTTCCTCAATACCGGAGTAGACGATGCCCATCTTGGACGCCGTGTCCTGCATGTTGTGGTAGACCAGCTCGGAGTCGTACTGCGCGCCGACACCCGCTAGGTAGCTGCGCTCGGCCTCGGGGATACCCAGGCGCTCAAAGGTGTTCTTGATGTCGTCGGGCACCGACTCCCAGTCGTGCTTTTGGTCGGTGTTGGGCTTGACGTAGGTGACGATGTTGTCCATGTCCAGGCCCTCGATGGAGGGACCCCACGTCGGGTCGGGGAAGCGGTTGAAGATCTCGAGGGACTTGAGGCGCAGGTCGAGCATCCACTGCGGCTCGTCCTTCTTGGCGCTGATCTCGCGCACGATGTCGGGCGTGATGCCGGCGTCGAGGCGCTCGAAACCCTCCTCGCCATAGGTGAAGTCGTAGAGGCTGCGGTCGATGTCCGCGACCTCAGTGCGGTTCTTGGTCATTGCATCGCCCCTTTACGCCTGCTGCTCGGCAGCGGCGGCCTCGACCTGGGCGCGCTGCTCGGCGGCCTCGCGCTCGAAGGTCTCAAAGCCGTTCTTGTCGATCCAGGGGATCAGCGAGGCGTCGTCCTCGCGTACGATGTGGCCCTTGACCATAACGTGGACGCGGTCGACATCCAGGTGCTCCAGGATGCGCGTGTTGTGCGTGATGATGAGCATGGAGCCGTCGCAGCTCTTGCGGTAGGCGTCCATGCCATGGCTGACGGTGGAAAGGGCGTCGACGTCCAGGCCGGAGTCAGTCTCGTCCAGGATGGCGAGCTTGGGCTGCAGCAGCAAAAGCTGGAGCATCTCGACCTTCTTCTTCTCGCCGCCCGAGAAGCCCACGCCCAGCTCACGGTTGAGGTATGCGGTATCCATGTTGAGCTCGGCCGCGAGTTCCTTGACGCGACGGCGGAACTCCTTGCCCTTCATCTCCAGGCCGGGGCGGCCGGCGATGCTGGCGCGCAAAAAGCTCGACAGCGGCACGCCCGGAATCTCGACCGGGGCCTGGAAGCTCAGGAACAGGCCGGCGCGCGAGCGCTTGTCGGTGGTGAGCTCGGTGATGTCCTGGCCATCAAAGACGATGCGGCCGTCGTTGACCGTGTAGATGGGGTCGCCCATGACCAGGTGGCCGAGGGTGGACTTGCCGGCGCCGTTGGGTCCCATCAGCACGTGGGTCTCGCCGGCGGCGACGTTGAGGTTGACGTTGTGGAGGATGGTCTTCTCGTCCACGGAGGCGGTCAGACCTTCGATGGAAAGCAGCGGATTTGCGCTCATGCTGTCCCTCTCTGTATATGGTGTACTCATAGGTGTACTAAACCCTAGGAATCTTCTCGGAATAAAGTTACTATGGGTTCGGCGTTAGTCAAGGGAAAACCCGACTAATCCACTCGACTTTTTAGATGAGGGACATAAAACCAGGTTTGTTTGCCCCGCGTGCATAGGATTTGGGACAAACAAGCCTGGTTTTGTCCCAGATGCGATGGGAGGGTAGGTATGCTCATTTCTTCCAAGGGCCGCTATGCCCTCCGGCTGATGATCTATATCGCGGCGCTGGGCGACGCCGAGGGCAAGATTGCCCTTCGCGAGGTCGCTGACCGCGAGCATATTTCACAAAAGTATTTGGAGCAGCTGGTTCGTCCGCTCATGAAGGCGGGCCTGCTTAGGAGC
>UQWG01000055.1 GCA_900544645.1 uncultured Collinsella sp. | reverse complement strand
GCCCGTCCCCATTAACCACTCGGGCAAACTCCCAATCGTTCAAGTATCCGCAGGTCCTTTGGTCTTTTGGACCGCCGCCCCCGCGAACGAAGAAGATAATACGATGCCACCTTGGGGGCTGTCAACGAAAACCTCTAGATACACGGTGCCGGGCGTATCTATATAGCCGTGACCTGCGGTTTTATTGAGTTTGGATATGAAGGACAGTGGTTTTGGATACTGAGGTGACGTTTCCCAAGGTAACACTTTGCTGTAGTGGAGTACACCTTCAGAATCGAACTTCGATAACAGCCTATTTGCACCTATATATAGGTCGAGACCGGGCTTCCCAGACAGAATCGAGCGTGGATAATCTCCCACTTTTGGCGTGGCTTCGAGTCCAAAGTGGGAGATTATCCACCCTCGTATGTCCGGAAATCCTCACTCGACCAGGATGACTGGGGCCGGTCCGGCCTTTGTCTCGATCTGTAACAGTAAGAGGGTTATTCCTCCCCCATCTGTTACAAATCGAGATATTACGCAGAGACACCAGCTTACGTCTCATTCTGTAACAGTAAGAACGGTTTTCAGCCTCTTCGTGTTACAGATCGAGATATTATCGGCCAACCCTTGGCATTGTCTCAATCTGTAACTATAAGGAGGGTTTTCAGCCCACCCGTGTTACAGATCGAGACAAACCTGAAGCTTGGTGGGAGTCAAACCCACTTACATGTCGACATAAATAGAAACGGGCCCTGTCCCACAAGGAACAGAGCCCGAAACTCTCATGGAGCCAGTGACAGGAATCGAACCTGCAACCCACTGATTACAAATCAGTTGCGCTACCGTTGCGCCACACTGGCACACTTGGCGCTCTCGCGCGAAGCCAATTAAGAATAAAGGAATTACGGACGGGGCGCAACAGACCCTTCGACCGACCACATCTCAAAAACCCTTCGTCAGAACGAATAGTTTTAATTACAATGGAATAGATAAAACTATTCGTTCTGACGAAGGGTTTCTCGATGCTTACCACCAAGGAAGCCGCCGAGCTACTCGGCATCACTCCGCGCAGGGTGCAGGAGCTCATAAAAAACGGAGCACTTGAGGCCCGCAAGGCTTCTGGCGTATGGCTCATCGACAAAGACAGCGTCGACACGCGACTCCGCTCCGTGACCAAAACGGGGGGACGTCCCCGCCGCGGCTACGGTAAGAGCGAGATCGCGTTCACCCTCATGAACCGCACGTATGAAGTCGCTCAGCTGGTCTACAACACATCGCGAAAAGACTTCACCCACATCGGTGCCGACGTCGATTACGCCCACGCCCCTATTGGGGTATTTGGCCCTAATAGCCCCGTATCGCTCGACTCTTTCCGCACTTGGTGGCGCGGCCGCGGTATCCCGCTCGCACGCATTGGGCTAGCCTCCCTGCTTGCAGAAGCCGCAGTCGATGTTCCCGATGAACTCGTACAGCGAAATCTTGGCCTCTCCTTATCCGACCAGTATTGGATAAGGCCCCAAAGTTCCGGTCTCGCCTGGGAGGACATTAACTTCTTCAATAACGCCTTTGATGACGTCTCACTGTCCATTGCGCCCTTTGCCCCAGAGGGAAAAGCGGCTGCCGCAAAGCCCGATAACACGTCGGACGGCAATCTTCAAAAGTACTGGACATGCGAGGGCGGGCGTCGAATTCTGCATAAAGCAGGAGCGCATCTAAACCAGGAACCCTATAACGAGATGGTGGCGACTGCACTTCACCGTCGCATCCTGAACACTTACGATTATGTACCCTATTCGCTCGAAGGCGCGGGCACTTCCGCCTTGAGCACATGCAGTGTCTTCTTAACTGACGAAGAAGAATATGTCCCTGCGTTCTATGTAAACCAGCATGCAAATGCAGACGAGCGACTAACCGATTACGAACGGTATGTAGCAAACTGCGAGGAACTTGGAGCGACAGATATAAAAGACGCCCTTGGCCGCATGATCGTATGCGATGACATCATTGCCAACTACGATCGTCATTGGCGCAACTTCGGCCTCGTGCGAAACGTCAACTCACTGGTCTGCAGACCAGCCCCCATCTTCGATTCGGGCTCATCACTCTGGTGCAACATATCACTAGAGGAGCTTAGGGCGGGAGAGCACAGTTTTACCAGTGCGCAATTTCATTCAAGCCCCGCCAAACAAATGTTGCTCGTCGAGGACATGAGCTGGTTTGACGGCGACAAACTCGAAGGCTTCGTTGACGAGGCAATCGAGATTCTGTCCAGAAACGACGCGCTCGCGGCAAGGCTGCCATATCTAAAAGAGGCGCTTACATGGCGCCTCCGTAGAATGATCGACATCGCTGAATGGAGTTAGCGAGACAGCGTCGCGCCGTCAGCTCACCTACCTCCCGCGAAGGGCCTTGAGCTTGGCCAGGGCATCGGGGCTCAGGCGACTGCCCAGAGTCATCTTGATTTGCGGGGCTTCCTCGGCCTCGTGAACGTCGTTGTCGATCTGTTTGATCTCGTCCACCAGCATGCGGCTCGAGATGCGCGTGACGCCCTTGCCCATGACGACGGCCTGGATTGTGCCGTCACTCGAAACCACGGAGCACGCGCGGCCTTCTTCGCGCGCCTCGATGCAGAGCTTCTGCACCACGGTATCGGCCGAAACACCCGTCGGCGAAAACTCAATGCGCACGCCGCGGGCCGGTAGGTTGGGGCGCTCGCTGGAAATATTGCCCGCGCCGTCAAATACGATCACGGCCTCGTAGCGGCCCTGGGCAAACGCAGCTACGTCATTAATGAGCGCCGTGCGCGCCATATCGTGAACGTCGCTGGAATACGGATCGTCGGAATGGTCGTAGACGAGCTTTTCGTAGCGCGGCGTGCAGTGAATCACGTTGTAACCGTCGACCACCAGCAGCTCGGGCTTATTGGAGTGCACCGTCGAGACCGGATCGGCGATGGCCTGCGCAAACGCATTGCCGCCCACGCCATAGGTCGCGGCCGAAACAATCGGCTTGGCCGAGCCCTCGCCAAAGCGCTTGGCCTTGGACTTGGCACGGTTCTTCTTGGACATGCGCTACTCCTCCCCCATGAGCTCGCCGGCATTGCGGCGCAGCCACTCAAAGCACAGCGCGGTGGTCGCCTGGGCAACGTTGAGACTCTCGGTCATTCCGCGCTGGGGAAGCTTAGTCAAAAAGTCGCATTTCTCGAGCACCAGACGCGAGATGCCGGCGCCCTCGGAACCCATGACGAGCGCCACGCGACCCTCGAAGGGGGCATCCCAGCAGCTGCCATCGGCGTGCTCGGAGGCGCCGCCCACCCAAAAGCCGGCGGCCTTGAGGTCATCGAGCGCACGGGCGATATTGGGAACCTGCGCGATGGGCAGGTGCATGACGGCGCCGGCAGAAGTCTTGTAGCTGCCGACGGTCACACCGGCGGCGCGCTTGTTGGCAATGATGACGCCCGCCGCGCCCACGACCTCGGCGGAGCGCACGATGGCGCCAAAGTTGCCGTCGTCGGTCACATGGTCGAGCACGACGACGAGCGCCGGACCGTCGCCCGCACGGTCGAGGATATCGACAACATCGGCATAGGGGAAATTGCCCACCTCGAGCGCAATGCCCTGGTGAGCGCCATGGCTCGACAGCGCATCGAGCTGCGCGCGCGGCACATACTTAATGCGGACGCCTGCAGCGTTGAGGTCGTCGACCAGGCGCGACAAGGCGGCATCGCGCTCCCCGCCCTCAGCGATGAGCGCGCACTTGACGGGAAAGCCGGTACGCAGCGCCTCGGCGGCAGCACGGCGACCTTCGATAAACTCGCCCTTGGGAGCCTGAACGTTGTCGCGGTTGCGATCGCGCTGCGGACGCGCAGCCTGGGCTTGGGAGCGCTCGCGCTGACCCTTGGGAGCGGCAGCGCGGTCGTTGCGGCGAATCGGACGCGAGCCAGAAGCAGCCTGCTTGCCGCCACGAGACGCGCGCTTGCGATTGTCGGCCATAAAGCGACCTCCTTAAATAGATAACAAACAAGAATCGACCGTCCGAGCCACGGCACCTTGCCTTTCAATCGTCGGGCATGACCACCAGGTCTATGCCCTCCTCTTTCAAGGCAATCTGCCGCACCTCGAACGGTCGACAAATACTAGAGAGTCTTAATACGAGTGCCCGCGGCAGTATCCTCGATCGTCAGGCCTAGGTCCTTGAGCTGGTCGCGGATGGCATCGGCCAGATCCCAGTTCTTGGCGGCGCGGGCCTCGGCGCGGGCCTCGAGAATCTTGGCAGCGGCCTCGTCCACGTCGTCACCCGTGTAGGCAACCAAACCGGCGGCAACGCCCAGCAGGCCCA
Organism: uncultured Collinsella sp.; assembly: GCA_900544645.1. Taxonomy (GTDB): domain Bacteria; phylum Actinomycetota; class Coriobacteriia; order Coriobacteriales; family Coriobacteriaceae; genus Collinsella. Next base: position 7,404 of record UQWG01000055.1, on the reverse strand, counting down.
GCGGCAGCTCGACCTTGGGCTCGGGAAGCTCAACGCCAAACGTATCGAGCAACTCGGCCAGCGTGTCGGCGGCGGCAAGCGCGGCGGCCTTGTCGGCAGCGTCGCCCGCCTGCTCCAGGTACTGGTTGCACTCGGTCACAAAGCCAAAGACGGCACCCATGGCACCGGCGGTGTTAAAGTCGTCGTCCATGCACTCCTTAAAGGCAGTACGAGTCTCGGCGGCCTTGGCGACAAACGCCTCGGCGGCAGCCTCATCGGCGTCGGCCGTCGCGTGGCTTGCAGCCCAGCGCAGGTTCTCGACCGTGCCGGCGATACGCGTGAGCGAGTTCTCGGCACCCTCCAGGCGCTCCCAAGAGAAGTCGAGCGGCGAGCGATAGCTCGTCTGCAGCATCAGCAAGCGCAGAGCCGCGGCAGAGTGCTGCTCGAGCACCTCGGCCAGCGTAAAGAAGTTACCGAGCGACTTGGACATCTTCTCGCCGTCAACCAGCAGCATGCCCGTGTGCATCCAGGTGTTGGAGAAGCCCTGGTGCCAGGCGCAGGTGGCCTGGGCGCACTCGTTTTCGTGATGCGGGAAGGCAAGGTCGGAGCCGCCGCCGTGGATGTCAATCGGGGTGCCCAGGTAGCGGTGCACCATGGCGGCGCACTCGGTGTGCCAGCCGGGGCGGCCCTCGCCCCAGGGGCTCGGCCAGCTGGGCTCGCCGGGCTTGGCGGCCTTCCACAGGGCAAAGTCGAGCGGGTCGTTCTTGTCCTCGTTCTCCTCGATGCGCGCGCCCACCATAAGGTCGTCGATGTTGCGGCCCGAGACCTGACCATAGTTGGGATCGCTGCGCACGGCAAAGTACACGTCGCCGTTATCGGCTGCGTAAGCGTGGCCCTGCTCGATAAGCGTCTTGATCATGGCGATCATGGGGCCGATCTCCTTGGTGGCGCGGGGGCGCACATCGGGATCGAGCACGTTGGTGGCGCGCATGACGCCGATGAACTTGTCGGAGAACTCCGTCGCGACCTCGGCGGCTGTACGACCCTGCTCGTTGGCGCGCTTGATGATCTTGTCGTCGACATCGGTGAGGTTCTGGGCGAACGTGACCTCGTAGCCGCTCGCGATGAGCCAACGGCGGATTACGTCAAAGCTGATGAACGTACGGGCGTTGCCGATGTGGATGTTGTCGTAGACCGTGGGGCCGCACACGTACATGCGAACCTTGCCGGACTCGATGGGCTGGAACTCTTCCTTTTTATGGGTAGCGCTGTTGTAGATACGCATTCGTTACTCCTTAACGGTTTTCTGTAGCAGGCAGACGGCCCAGGCGCCGATCCCCTCGCCCTGGCCTTCCCAACCGAGCTTTTCGGTCGTAGTAGCGGCGACGCCCACGTTTTCGATGTCAACGCCCAGAGCATGGGCAAGGTTGGCGCGCATGGCATCGCGGTGCGGGGTGATTTTGGGCTGCTGGCAGGCAATGGTGCAGTCGGCATCGACAAACTCAAAGCCCAGCTCGCGCGCATAGTCCATCACACGGGCAAGCAGCACCATCGAATCGGCACCTTCATAGGCAGGATCGGTGTCGGGGAACAGTTTGCCGATGTCTCCCCCGCGGCAGGCGCCCAAAATGGCGTCGGCCAAGGCGTGCGCGAGCACATCGGCATCCGAGTGGCCCAGCAGGCCGCGCTCGTAGGGAATGTCGACCCCGCCGATGATACATCGACGCCCCTCCACCAGACGGTGGACGTCGTAGCCATGGCCAATGCGCAGGTTACTGAACATGGGGAAGGTCCTCTCCCTCGGCCATGCGACCGAGCAGAATCGCGGTTACGGGACGCAGGTCCTCGGGCACCGTCACCTTAAGGTTGTCGCGCGGGCTCTGAACGCAGCGGACGCGCCCACCCATGCGCTCGACCAGTGACGAATCGTCCGTGCCGATAAAGCCCTCGGCAATCGCCGCGGCATGGGCGCGTTTCATGGCGTCGACACTAAAGATCTGCGGCGTCTGCGCGGCCCAATAGAGTTCGCGCGGCGGCGTCTCAACGATGTTATCGCCATCGACGATCTTGAGCGTGTCGATGGCGGGCTGGCCGCACACGACACCGTCGAGGGCGCGGTCGCTCACGAGCACGTCGATAGCGTGATCGATGGCCTCGGTAGTAATGAGCGGACGAGCGCCGTCGTGAATGGCAACGTATTCAAAGCCCGCCGGCACCGCGTGCACGCCGGCTCGGGTGGAATCCTGACGGGTATCGCCGGCATCGGCAAAGCTGATGGGCGTGTCATAGTCAAACGGGTCGATGGCCAGGCGGCGCATCTCGGCACGACGCTCGGCAGGGCAAACCACAACGATGTGGCCGACCTTATCGCTACGGTCAAATGCGCGGATGGACCAGCTCATAAGCGGACGACCCGCTACATTGACGAGCTGCTTGCCACCGGGGTTACCAAAGCGCTGGCCGCTGCCACCGGCAACAACCACGGCGCATACGGGCGCCATTATGCGTTCCCCTGTTTGGTGCCCTTCATGCGGTACAGGGAGTCCGCAAGAATGGCAGGGTTGTTAACGCCAAAGTCGCCCAGGCGCTCCGGATCCTCGCTGATGTCGTCCATGAGCTCCTGCAACGAGCCATACTCGTCGACGATCTTCTCGGCCACGCCGTCGCGCACGACGGACACGCGCGAAAGCGTGCGCAGGCCCAGCGGCGTCATGACGGAGTCCTCGTCCAGGTCGTCGTAGCCCAGAACCGCCGCCACATGCTGCGGATCGGACAAGTCCTTGGGCGTCATACGGGCAAGCTCAGCGCGAATTTTCTCGGCGTTTGCTTCGGAGGAGTCACTCGCGTAGTCGCGGATCATCAGGTCATACTCGGTATCCATACTGGAGCCGGCGAGCTGCTCGAGCTGCATCTGCACGAGCTTGCCCTGGTTGCCCAGCTTGACAATGCAATCCTTAAGCTCGGTCTTTGCCTGCTGCATGATCTCGAAGCTCGAGAAAATACCGGTAATGTCGGCGAGCGTAACGTAGTCGTCGAGCTCGAGGGCCGTCAGGCGCAGCAGGGAGCGATCGAGCGACTGACGGGTAGTCTGGAGCGTGGCGACGAGCTGGTTGACCGAGCTCATGATGGTGGTAACGGGCTGGATCTCGTAGCTCTTGCCGTGAACATACACGTTGACAACGGCACGACGGGCCGAGACCGAGATCACGATGGCATCCGTGAGCACCGACATGCGAGCGGCGGTGCGGTGACGCATACCTGTCTCGCTCGTGGCAAGCGAGGGATCGGGATTGAGGTGGAAGTTGGCGCGCAGGATCTGGGTGAGGTCACCGTCGATGACGATGGCACCGTCCATCTTGGAGAGCTCGAACAGACGGTTCGAGGTGAACGAAATGTTGAGCGGGAAGCCGTCGTTACCGGCAGCGAGCACGTTTTCGGTGTCGCCGACGCAGATAAGGGCGCCCAGGTGACCGGCGATGATCATGTCGAGGGCGGTGCGGATCGGCTGACCAGGTGCCGTCAGGCGGATGGCCTGTTCCATACGCTTTTGCAGCTCGTTCTTATCCAAGGCATCGCTCCCATCGTATACGCTCCATAAACGCTAAATAGTTTCTCACGGTTTGTCCCCGCAGCAGCCACGAAATCCGATGCTTACAGAATGAGCGAACACCGCTTAGGTAGCTCATTTGGGACGGGGCTCCTTTGACTGCTCATGTGGTAGCATCGGGTCTCATATAAATGAGGGAGTAGTCGCGTAATCGGGCTCGCCCGCAGAGAGGGAGCCAGACTATGGGACTCGCAGAGCTCGTGTTGCTCGCCGTTGGCCTTTCGATGGACGCCTTTGCCGTTTCCATCTGCAAGGGTCTCGGCTTGAAAAAGATCAACCTTAAAGTCGCCGTGGTGCTCGGCCTGTTCTTTGGCGGCTTTCAGGCCGGCATGCCCGTGATCGGATGGGCGCTCGGCAGTCAATTCATGGGCATCATCGGGCCCATCGACCATTGGATCGCCTTTATCCTTTTGGCCTTCATCGGCGGCAAGATGCTGTGGGAGGCCTTTACCGAGGACGAGGATGAGGACGAAGGCGACGGCAAGGATGCCGAGAAGATTGACCTGATAGAATACCTGGTTCTCGCCATTGCCACCTCGATTGACGCCCTGGCCGTAGGCATCTCGTTTGCGGCGCTCTCGGTTGACATCGTGCCCGCTGTATCGCTTATTGGCATCACAACCTTTATCCTCTCCATCGCCGGCGTGGCGATCGGCCATACCTTTGGCGCGCGCTACGAAAAGCCTGCCACCATCGTGGGCGGCGTCGTGCTCATCCTCATCGGACTTAAGATCTTGCTTGAGCATCTGGGGATCCTCGCGATATAAAAAACGCCTCTCATAGGCTCAACGTCAACGTGGAAGTCTCATGCAGAGTTTTGCATAAGGCCTTTTCGTGCAGACTTTTGCATGTCATACTGATATGCAAAAGTCTGCACGTTAGGAGATTGCCGTGGATACCTTTCCCATCACCACGCCGCGCCAAGCTGGCATCTACGTGCGCCAGGCACGCGAGTCACAGGGGATCACCCGTGCGACCCTCGCTAAAAAAGCCGGTGTTTCGGAGCGCCTGCTCGCATCGCTCGAGCTGGGAGATGCCACGGGCATTCGGCTCGACAAGTTGCTGGCGGTTTTCGGTGCTCTCGGACTGGCTCTCGTTGCTCAAGGGAATATCGCCGACACGAAACATGAGCAGCCAGCCGACGCCCCGCATGCCGATTTGCAACCTTGTAGCACCCCCAGGTGCCATCACGCTCAACGTCCCCCTCATAGCCACCGTCGCTGCGCCGCCATTCCGGTTCTTGCAGACGCCCCCTTTACGTCCGAGCTCTATGACAAGGCCTTCGCCGATTTCGCCATATCCAATCTCGGAGTCTCAATTGCCGCAAACGCATCTGCCCAAACCAAGCCCGAAGGGAGATAGCCAATGGCCAGAAAAACGCTTCGGACTATTATTTGCGGCGTACCCGCAGGAACGCTCATGCAAGATGAGAGCGGTCTAGTCAGTTTTGCCTACGATCAAGATTATGACGGGCCAGCCCTATCGACCAACATTCCCGTATCAAATCGCACATACGGCCAACAGGTCATGAATCCGTACTTGTTTGGCCTTCTGCCCGACAGCGAGGACCAACGAAAAGCGATTGCCGTCGAATTCGACGCCAGGCCCAATAATCCCGTTGCGCTGCTCAGCCATATCGGACTCGACTGTCCGGGCGGAGTGCAGTTTTGCGCCGAAGAAGATATCGACGCCGTCTTGCATCGCACTGGCGAATACCGCCCTATAGACGACCACGATATTGCTCTCCGTCTCAAGTCGATCAGAGATGACCACAATGCATCCTGGATGGGCCTAGATGAAAGTTGGTCACTCGGAGGCAATCAGGGCAAGTTCGCTCTCGCGCTCATAGACGGTCGCTGGTGCGAATGTGTGGGCTCCTCGCCCACGACGCATATTTTCAAAAATGGCGTTATCGGATTTAAACTTGAAGCTCTTAATGAGTTTGTCTGCATGAAAAGCGCCCAGCGCGCGGGTATCGCAACGGCGAACGTTGAGTATCGCTTATTTGAGGACGAACCCGCCCTCATTGTTGAGCGCTATGACCGTGTGAAAGCCAAAGACGGAACAATCATGCGTCTACACCAAGAAGACCTCTGTCAGGCCCTTGGAGTGATGCCCGCTCAAAAGTACACGGCAGACGGCGGCCCGACCGCACGCAATATTCAGGAACTCCTCGTCAATACGAGCCATCATCAACTTAACCTGTATCTGTTTACGCAGATACTGTTCTTCAACGCCGTTATCGGTGCACCGGATGCGCATGCGAAAAACTATTCCCTGCTACTCGGAAACGGCGGCACGGCCATGATGGCTCGTATGTACGATGTCGCGTCGGGTTTGGCGTATGAGCGCATGCGCCGCCGAGCGCGCCTTGCCATGAGCGTTGGCGGCGAAAATCGTGTGGGGCGCATCGGTCCAGGCGCTATCCGCCGATACCACGGTATGGGCGACCCCGCGCTGGAGGCGGCACTCACCGATGCCGGGCTATCCGAGAAGTTTTGCTTTGCGACCATGATGGACCTCGCCTACGAGGTACCCATTTGCATGGAAGAGGTCATGGACGAATACGCCGACCTGCCCGGCATGGCGGACCTGCGCGAGCATATGCTCGGCCCCGTCTGCGAAAACTGCCAGCGCACCCTCGACCTCATCAAGGCGGATATGGGCTAGGTGTCCGTAATCTCCCATTTCCCAAAAGAAGAGAGGGGGCACCCGTCGCAAAAGCTCGGGTGCCCCCTCACGCAATGTCATTTGCAATCCACCAGCACGTGGCTCGGACTGCTGCTAGCGCAACCTTTACGCAGCGAGGCGCTTGAGGACGTCGATGAGCAGCTCGTAGAAGCGCTCGGCAGAAGCGAGCTCCATGCTCTCGTCCGGGGTGTGGACATCGGAGAGCGTCGGACCCACGGCGATGGCGTCCAGGCCGTGCAGGGCCTCGGCAAACAGGCCGCACTCAAGGCCGGCGTGGATGGACTCGATACGCAGCTCGGAGCCAAAGAGCTCGCGATAGCTCTCGACAAAGACGTCGCGGATCGGCGAATGCTCGGCATAGCTCCAACCGGGATACTCGAACTCAAACTTGGCATCGAAGCCCAGGACATCGGCCAGCATCTGCAGGCGGTCCTTGAACTCGTTCTGCAGCGAGGTGATCGAGGAGCGCGGGGACAGCATGATCTTGACCTGGTCGTCAGAGGTGGCAACCACGCCGATGTTGGAGGAAACCTCGACGGAGCCGTCGGTGGCGACGTTGCGGCGAATCACGCCGTTAGGGGCAAGACGCAGAGCGCGGATGAGAGCAAGCGCGGACTTCTGGTCCATGGCCTCGACCTCGGCGTCGTCGGCAATCTCGACGGTGCAGGTAAAGCCGGGGTCGAAGACCTCGAGCTCGGCGGTGACGTCGGCGATGATGCCACGGGCGACCTGCGCCGCGGCTTCGGCCGCAGCGTGATCGGCATAGACCAGAACAGCCTTGCACTCACGGTTGATGGCGTTGTCCTTGGTGCCGCCGTTGAAGCTGACGATGGCGGGCTCGCCGGCAACCATCAGGCGGTCGATGATGCGGGCCATGATGAGGTTGCCATTGCCGCGCTCCAAGTGGATATCGCTGCCGGAGTGACCGCCCAGCAGGCCGGAGATGTCGAGTGTGAGGGTGCTACCGGTCTTGTGCTCGCGCACGATGGGGCAGGTGTAGGTAACGACGACGCCGCCGGCGCAGCTGACGGTGGCAACGCCCTCTTCCTCGGAGTCAAGGTTGATCATAGTACGGGCGCTAATCTGGGACTTGTCGAGCGTCTCGGCACCGACCAGGCCAGTCTCCT
>UQWG01000054.1 GCA_900544645.1 uncultured Collinsella sp. | reverse complement strand
GGAAACATACTGGAATAACGCGTCCGGTTCCAGAATGTCGTCATGGTCCAAGAACGCGATGTAGTCTCCAGTCGCCTGCTGAATACCAGCGTTGGTGTTGAGCACAATGCCGCCGTTGCCAGGCAGCTCAATACGACAAACCCGCTCGTCATTGGCGGCAGCCGCAAGATTGGCCACCGCATCCCATTCGGGCGAGGCGTCCATAAGCAGCAATTCCCAGTTGCCATAGCTCTGAGCTAGCACCGAGTCCAGCAGCTCGCGCAGGTAGACCCGATCAGTTTTATAGCACGGCACCACAATGCTCACGAGCGGTCTATAGGCAAAGGCCGCCGAAGCGACACGTTGGCACGCCAAATCGCCCGGCTTTGCGCGATGTTGCTCAAACCAACGTCGATAAGCTGCGTCGTCCGCACGCGCGTCCTTCATGCGGTTCCAACTGTCATCGACCATGCCGTTGTACAGGCGACCATCCATGGCGCAAAACCCGCCCTGGAACTGCTCTGTGGGATCGCTCACAATCGCGACAAAATCCCGTATATCCCGAGGCATCTCTACGCTCAGATACGTTTTATTGACGCGGCAACCGTTGCGCTGCGGCACATCGACCTGCGACTCAAACACATGCACGGTGGCATCGATGGCATTCATATGCGTATCGAAGATCTGGAGCTCAGGTGCGCACTGGGGATCTCCCGCCCAGGTAACCTCATAGCGCCACACCGCGCCGGCGTCTGCCAGCAAATAGCGAATGGCATCGATCTCGTAGCGACCGCAGCATTCGCCACGCTGCGCATCGCGGATAAGCGCGCACAGCGCAGTCTTTGCTTTGTAGTTAATCTTAGATTCCAGCTTGGCCACGCGGCTATCGAGGCGAATGGAGCCCAACCGTTGGCCACCGGATGCAAATGTGACGTCAATCGTAGAGCCATCCAAAAACGGAAGCACCAAGACAGCGAGCTCGCGCTCGTAATCGGAAACGGAAGGACAAAGCGCCAGCACACGGCCATGATCGACCGGGAGCACCAGCGACGGCACACAAGAACCGCTCGTTGTCGCGTGGGCAAACGCTTGAGAACCCTCCCGCTCAATAAGCGCGGCGACATCCTGACCGGCAAAACGAAGCAGCACAAACAAACGGCCCTGACTGCGGCAAAGTGCCAAACGCTTGATACTCATCTACACTTCTCGCTTTCCCAGGGCGTTCGCTGCCATGCGTTTGCAGGCACCCAGGCGCCCAAACCTCAAGACATCGTAATCGAACATGAGCTTTTTGCACGCACGGGCATTGGGGGCCTTGCTGGTAAGCGCCGCACGCACCATAGCAGCAACAGACGGGGCACATTGCGCGAGCGCGGCATCGTTGCCCACAGCAGAACCGGCAAGGGCCGCGGCGATGGCAGCAAACACCTTGCCGCAGTCCGAGCCCAGCAACCTGAGCGCATCGTACAGCACCAGATCGCAGAGAAAGTACGCCAGGTCATCGGCATGCTGGGCATCGAGACCATCGCGCTGCCAGTCAGCCAGCACCGCGGAGTAAATCTTCACGTGCTCTAGCAGTCGCGTCTCGTCGTCATAGCGCATGGTGTCCATGAGCGAACCCTTGCGCGCCACGCGGTAGTCATACAGCTTGTTCGAGATAAGCGCGGTCTTACGCGAACGACCGTACACGGCGAAATCGAAGACCTGGTCCTCGCCATACTTAACGGTTTCGTCGAACACGATCCCGTTGCCCAGCAAAAACTCACGCTTGCAGGCGGTGCGCCATGCAAAGGGGCGAGATGCTTCCTTAAACAGCAGGTCAGAGCTATAGCCTTCAAACGACACATCGCGCGGGCTCAGCACATAGTTAAGCCACGGATACCCCGCCTCCAGCGGATACGGGTTCGCGCCAAAGGTCAAAACGTCGCAGTCCTCGCGCTCAAAGGCATCGACGATCACGCGGCATGCATCGGGCGTAAACCGGTCGTCGGAATCCAAAAACGCGACGATAGGCGCCGTGGACGCAGCGATGCCGGCATTACGTGCACTCGACAGGCCACCGTTCTCCTTATCGACCAGCGTAAAACGCGCATCCTTTTCGCAATAGGCAGCCGCAATATCGCGCGAACCGTCCGGCGAGCCATCGTTGACCAGCACGCCTTCCCAATCGGGCATGTCCTGAGCAAGCAGGGAGTCCAGGCACCAGGCCAGGCACTCCTCCACCTTATAGATGGGAACGACAACGGAAATCTTGGGGGTAACCATAATCACTCGCTCCTACTGTGCGGCCGGAACGTCATCGGGGTGCGGGTTGTCGCCGTAGGTGCGCTGATACGTCAGCACGCGCCAGACCAGCGGCAGGCCGCCGATCTTAAAGTAATGCTTAAACGTATTGAGCTTGCCCGGCTTCTTGAAGTCAAAGCGCGACTCGATATAGGCGCGGGGCGACTTGACCATCAGGCGCAAGTCGGTCTCGCCACGCGGATCAAACAGCGACAGGTCAAAGCGACCGGCATCCCAATCGGCCTTGAGATCGGACGAGGCTTTCTTCCAAAACTGCTCACGCAATTCATCGACCAGACGCTCATCATTCCAACGATACGTATCGACCTTCATGCGCATTAAAATGCCCTGGAGCTGAGCCTTGAGCTCGGGACGTTCGTCCAAAAAGCGCTGCATCTCGGCATATTCGTCGCAAACGCAAAATACCTTGTTGGGCGAATTAACGGAGCTCTTCTCGTTATCCTGGCGATAACACAGGATGGGGTCCGCAATAAACGCGGCACGCTCGGCGCACGCCCAAACCTTGAAGTTAAAGCCCGCGTCCTGATACGAGGCACCCGGCGTGGGAAGGAACCGAATCTGATTGTCGTTGAGGAACTCGCGCCGATAGATAGCCGACCAAATGGAAGGTTTGCGGTAGAAGATGCCCGGACGATCGACGGGGCGATACGCGGCGCCCGTCATATGCTCATCGATAATCCCAAACAGCTCACGGCGCTCACTGGGCGTGGACCAATACAGGTAAAAGTCGCCCTTTACCACATCGGCATGTTCAGCATCGGCCTTGGCAACCAGCTTTTGGAGCGAATCCTCAAACATAAAGTCGTCGGACTCAAGGATGCCCACGTACTCGCCGCGCGCCATCTCCAGGCCGCGGTTCATCGAGTCACCGTAGCCGCTGTTGGCTTTGTCGATCATCTTTACACGGGGGTCGCGCTCCATGTACTCGCGAATGATATCCGGCGAGCTATCGGTGGAACCGTCATTGATGCAGATGATCTCGATGTCCTTGAGCGTCTGAGTCACGGCAGAATCGAGGCACTCGCGCAGGTAGCGTTCGACATTGCAAATAGGGACAAGCAGCGAAACTTTAGGGGTATCAGAGTTCTGCAAGAGAACCTCCTGTTGAGTAGCGTGTAACAGGGTTATTTTAACAGCCGAGTTGCGGCGAGCGGCAGCGCTTGGAATTAGATAAAGCGCTCCAAGCAGGCTTTGAGACCGCGAGTCGAAAGATAGAACAGCGTGGCGTCTGCCATCGAAACGCCCGAGGTCGCCGCAACGAGCTTGTGGGCAACACGACGAACGGCACCCTTAGCAGGCATATCCGCCCACTCCGTTCCCAAAAACGTCGTGAGGTCCATGTTGACGCGAGCCGCCACGCGATAGAAGTCATCGGCATCCAAGCGCGCCAGGTCGAACACAATTAGGTCCAAAAACCAAGTTATCAGCTCGCCGGGGCACAGATCCCAAAGACCGTAGGCCGCCCAGTCCTCCAAGACCTCCTCGAGCATCCTCATGTGGGCGTCAAGCTTTTTGGCGCGAGCCTCGGCACTGTTGAACTCGTGCGTCGCCGATTCACTCTCCATCACGTAGTGGTAGAACTTGTCCGGCATGACGACGGTCTTGCGGGCAAGCGCATAAGCCGCAAATTGGAAGACGACGTCCTCGCCCAAAGCCAAACCGGGGGCGAAGCGAATACCTTCGCGATTGAGCAGCTCGCGCGAAAAAGCCGCGCGGCAGGCATAGGGCTGCGCATTCGAATGGAACAGCAGTTGGGGATCACGGGCGCCGAAGGTACCAGCTTTGGGGCTCATGAGTTGCTGGACGCGTTTGGGGGCAGCATCGGCAGGTTCACAGACGCCGCCAAAAACGGCGGCCTCGGCATCCGCAGACTCCATGGCATGCAGCACGCGCTCGACCGTCTGGGCATCGATATAATCGTCGGCGTCCACAAAAAAGACGGTCTCGCCCTCGGCAGCATCGATACCGGCATTTCGAGCGCACGAGACGCCCGCGTTTTCCTGGTCAATCACCAGTACACGATCGTCGGCCTGCGCGATCTGGCGCAACGCGTTCAACGAATCATCAGTCGAACCGTCGTTGACGCAGACAACCTGAATCGAGCGCTCGGACTGGGCCAACAGCGAATCGAGGCATCGCTGAATCGAGCGCGCAGAGTTGTAAACGGGGACGACAATGGTAGCTTTAGGACACGAGGCCTCTCCCATGCCGACCTACCCCCTCAGCGATTCGATGAGGAAGGCAGCAACCACGCCTGGGCCTCCAACCGAGGCGTAATACTTAGCACGCCCCAAGGCACCATCCGTCGCAAAGCTCGGATGCTCGTCAACCCAGCCCTCAGGATCTTTGAGGATAGCAGCGAGATTTGCGCGCTTCCACGGCTTGAGGTCGTCAAGCGAAAACTCCCCGGCGTCCAAGGCAGCTTGGAACTCCTTGGCCATCTGAACCAGGAACTCCTTATAGAACTTGGGCGCCAGGCGCACGTAGTTCCACATGTACGAATCGTACTTAATGAGCTGATTGAACTTGAGCATGCGCGCGACGTCATCACTTGCGTGGTCGCGGGCATAATCCTCTCGAATCCAACGCTCAATCTCGGCATACTCGGTATTGACGCAAAAGACCTTAGCCGAAGAATTGACCGAGGAATTCTCGTTGTCCTGGCGATACGACAACACGGCATCATGCAGGTAAACAGCCTTATCGGCACACGCGATAACCTTAAAGGCGAATGACGTGTCCTGAAAGGATGCCCCTGGAGTCGGCAAGAACTTGATGCCGTTGCGCTCAAGAAAATCGCGACGGTACACGGCCGACCAAATCGACGGCTTTTGCTTAAAGAACTGCGTCGTGTCGCTCGGGTGCACCGGCTTGTCGCAGTCCTTGGCCTTAAACATCTCGTGCAGCGAACGGCGCTCCTCGGGCTTGGACCAGTAGAAATCAAAGTTCGCCTTCGTAAAGTCGGCATTATTGCTATCGGCGGCCGAGACAAGCTTTTCGAGTGCGTCGGGCGCCATAAAGTCATCGGACTCCAAGATGCCAACGTACTTGCCACGCGCCATCTCCAGGCCGTGGTTCATCGAGTCGCCGTAGCCGCTGTTGGCCTTGTCGATCATCTTGACGCGCCCATCGCGCTCCATATACTCGCGGATAATCGCCGGCGAGTTGTCGGTCGACCCGTCGTTAATGCAGATGATCTCAATATCCTTGAGCGTCTGCGCCAGGGCGGAATCGAGGCACTCGCGCAGGTAGCGCTGAACATTGTAAATGGGAATAAGCAGCGACATAACAGGGCTGCCAGAGGCGTTAGTAGACAAATGTGCTCCTTAGGAAATACCTGTCGTTTCATGGTATCAAAGGGTCAGCGCGCCAGCGGGCGTTTATATAATCTATGGAGCCTCTTGCGGGCAAAGCAGCCCCACGTCATGCGGCGGGCCCATGGCAGGTTCCTGCGTTTTATTCAAAGCTTGCCGCTAAGGTGCGCCGAGCCTTTACAATAGGACAGTCCCAAGGACGTATTCGATAGCTTCCGTGCAGCGCTCGCCCGCCGCGCGTGAAAGGATATATTGCCCCATGCCTTCAACCCTCCCCGCCCCCATCGATAAGCTCGCCATCGTCGTCGTTACGTACAAGCGCCAGGAACTCCTGGCCAACTTGTTCGACTCTATGACCGAGCTCACGGCCGCGCCCTGGCGCATCGTGATTGTCGATAACGAGAATTCACGCAAGACCGAAGCCATGTGCACCGCATTCAACGAGCGCCTGGCCAACCTGTGGGGCATCGACACCGAGAAACCTGACGCACAGGGCGGCACCGACCGCGTTATCTACGCGCCGCAGCTTGAAAACGGTGGCGGCGCGGGCGGCTTCTCCGCAGGCACTAAATGCGCCTACGACCTGGGCGCCCAGTGGTTCTGGGTGATGGACGACGACGTGCTCGTCATCCCCGAAGGCATCGAGCGTCTTGCCAAGTGGACCGACCGCTACGATGTCATCCAGGGTTCGCGCCTGGACTTTGACGGCGGCGCCTTCTTTTGGCAGTACCAGCTCATCCTTTCGCTTGGTATCCCCAACCCCATCGCTAAGTGGGACCTGGGCCCCAAGGGCTACCGCGCCATGAACCAGTTGTGCTTTGAAGGCGGCCTGTTCTCGCGCCGCGTGGTCGACAAGATCGGCCTGCCGGATGCGCGATTCTTCATCTACGGCGACGATGCCTGCTACGGCTACGTGGCCAGCCAGCACTTCCCCGCCGCCGTTGTTGCCGACGTGGTGCTCAAGCGCGCCCGCGCCGTCTCTAACTGGGATATCGCCGGCAAGCGCCAGCTCAACTCCACGAGCGACACCAACCGCTACTACATCATGCGCAACCGCGGTTATCTGGCCCGCTACATGCAGATCTATGGCGACTATCACCCCATGCTGTTCCGTCTGGGCAACGCCGCGACCTTCTGCAAGGAGTTCATTCGCCTGGCCGCCGTTGACAAGTGCTTTAAGACCGGTGTTCCGGCGCTGCGCCGTGGCATGAAGGACGCCCGCAAGATCGTCAAGGATCCTAACTGGAAGCCCATGCCGCCCATGAAGAACACCGAGTAACGGAAGCCGGAAACACCTCGGCGCTTAAAGCCGCTGGCACACCGCCGTCACGCGCCGCCCATCAAAACCGAACCCCCAGCGCATGCGACCCACGCCGGGGCGCGGCACACGGATATCGTCGATGCCGTCGCGCTCTATGTCGAGTAGCGACTGCACGGCCAGCAATTCCAACCCCAGCGCATCCACATCGGGGTCATACATCATATTGATCGTTATAAGCGGGCGCTCGTCCAGCATGCCAATCGTGTCTGCTACGTCGAGCACAGTGCCCGTAGGGAAAACCTGGATGTCCCAGCGACTCGCGCCACACTTTCGCCTCGAGGCAGGATTGGCATAGCCCGGCAAGCCAAAGCAGAGCCCCTGCAAGAGCAGATGATATGGCAGCGGCGTATCTGGGTCGGTCTCACCGATTCCCGCATCCCCCAGGATGCGACTTAGCGCCCGCCTCACGGTATCCTCGTTCCCACGGCACAGCCCGTCGCGAAACGCATCGACGTCTCGAATGTCTTCGGCAGCGCACTCAAACCACTCAACAATCACTAGACGCAAGGCCTGGCGAAGCTCGTTATTGGGCAATCGCAAAGCACGGAGCCGATCGCCATGCTCTGGCTCCTCAGTCATATCCGTCGTGAGAAAACCGGACAGATACAGCGCTGTCCACATGCCATCGTCAGGCGAGACATCTGGCTCTGCAGTGCCCAAACAAAGCGGGACCTCAGCACACCCATGGGCCTCGAGCAAATCAAACAAGACCGAAAGGCGGTCGAGATTCCACCCGGCAACTACCCTACTCAGGCAATCCGCATACCCATACAGATCGGCGCGCACAGGCGCCGTGCAACCTCGGTCCAGAAAACCGATCACACGCGCTGGACTCGAGCAATAAGCCCTACCAAACCGATATCCCTCGAGCCATTCACGCGCATCATCAAGATATTCCTCGCGCCCAGCATGATTCAACAGAGCCTGGACCTCGGCATCCGAAAAGCCGAACCAACGGTCACACCACGTCGAAAGCGGCGTCGTCAGATAATACGAGCAGCCGTGCAAAGAAAGCGCCGCTTCGGCAGGGCCGGGACACTCCCCCATCAGACATGCAAAGCGTAGCGAATGGCCCGCGGCAGCAATGGCGTCAAACAGCACACGGTCAAGTAGCCCTGCCGGATCGGCGCCGGAAGCGCCCCTTGCGTTCGCACGGCCCAACCACGCCGCGTCGTACCCATCAACGAGCAATACAACTTGCTCATCGCAGGCAATCTCCAGCAACTCAATGAGCACGCCAAGCACCGAGGCGACCTCGTCCTCGCTCGCCGCGCCACGCGCGACACGTTCGATGTGACGCACCTTATCTCGAGCTAAATCCGGGGCCTCCAAGAGTGCCAACAAGCGAGCGCACTCGCCCGAAAGGGCATCGCGCACGACGCCGGCAACAGCGGCGCCACGCCTCGCAGCGCCAGAAAAGTCCAGCGATATCACCGGATAGCAAGCGTACTCATCCCGATAACGCCCGCCGTCCGCATCCCAAATCTGAGCATCGGCAAACGAGCTCCGACCGGCGCGACCGACCGCAGGACGCTCCAGAAAAGCCCTGAGCATCGACAAGTTCATGCTCTTGCCAAAACCCTCGGGTCGACAGCACACCACAACGGACGCGTCGCAGTCCAACATATCGGCAATAAACATGGTCTTATCGATCAGCATGCAACGACCAATGGCATCGGTAAAATCATGTACACCGACCGGCATAACCGCATCATCGACATGGTTGACAAGCTGTACGCCAAAAGTATCGGCACTGTTGCAATACTCCTGTTCAGACACTGTAACTTCTCCCTAAAACGTAGCACGAGGCCCATTGTAGCGAGCAGTTCAAGCACAACGCTGCATCCGCGCAAAGGCATCGGGCAACGGTAGGAACAAAGGCCCCGAGGGGGCATAACTAATCGTTGCACAACAAAACGGGGCCCGACGCATTCGCACCGGACCCCGTCCCGACTCTTTAGTTATCTGGCAACCGAGAGGCTACTCCTCCGAGCTGTCCTCCCCAGAAGCCTTCTTCTGCTGATCGAGCTTATGCTTACCACTTACGATAGACGTAGCACCCAGTGTGGCCAAGCTCGCGCTGGCAAGGCTCGCCATCACGATCAAGTCGCCCGTCTTGGGCATGTTGCCGCCAGATGACTTGGTTGTGGTGGTCGTGGTGGTTGTAATGGTAACCGTTTTGGAGTCATTTTGCTCCTGGACTTGGTTGTCAGCACCGCTCTTGTCGTCGTCTTCGGACTGTTTCTTTTCGCCCTCGGTCTTGCTCTCGTCCTTCTTCTGAGCGGACTTGTCGTCCTTCTCCCCAGAGCTAGAACCCTTATCGGATTCGGTCTTCTCGGAAGCCTTGTCCTTGGAGTCGCCCTTTGCGGCCTCGGTCTTTTCCGTGGAAACCTGATCAGAGTTGTCCTTGTTCTGGGCCGAGCCGTTATTGACGCCAGCCATCAGCGAAGAACCCAGCGTAGAACCAAGCTGCTCGGAGAAAGAAGGCTTCTTGTCCGGCGAAGCAACGGGAGCGTCCGGCGCTTTATTCGAGTCGTCCTTGGAAGCATCGGAATCAGAAGCGGCGCCAGTGTTAGAGTCATTGCTAGAACCAGTATCGGCGGAAGAATCGCTCGAGCCAGTGGAAGAGTCAGAGGAACCAGCGTCGGTCGAACCAGAAGCGTCGCTGTCCGTATTGCCGGCAGAGCTTGAAGACGAATCGCCCGCAGCAGAGCCGTTCGAATTGGAGCCGTTCGAGGTAGAGCCGTCGTTGGTAGTGCCACCAGCAGAGCCATTACCGTCAGCATCGGTCGAGGGCGCACCCATCCTGTCATCGTTGGCATCGTCACTCGAGTCGTCATTCGAATCAGGTGTCGGCGAGGGCGCCGGTGTGGGCTCGGGCTGCACGGGCGTCGCGGCGGCAGCCTCGTCCTCGGCGATATAAGCCAAGCAGTCCTTCAGCTCATTCTTATAACGATTCTTCCAGCCCTCATGATACTGGGGCTGACTCGAAAACTTAGTGGCGACATTGTTGACCACACTATTGGAGAGCGCCGTCACAAACTCGCGGTCGGACATATCGTTGGAAAGATTCGCCCAGCGGAAGAAGTCCCTGCAACCACCGGTGCCGCACATGTTGGTGATGCTCCACACCATGCCCTTGACGCAATCGGCGCGGCCCGAAATATCAATGCCCAGGCCGCTCTTGAGCCACGCCTCGGTCACCGCATAGTACGAGTTGTACGCATAGGCATCTTGAAGTGCTGAGAACTCAACAGGATCGGTGTTGTACGCACCTTGGAAGGCATCCTGAGCGATATGGCCCAACTCGGTGAGCTGACCGTTCTCGTACATGGCATTGCTCGTGTTGGAAATCTCGCTGCCGCGATCAATCGCATCCTTGAGCATGCTGTATTTTTCGGGGCTGTAGTTGTAGACCTGCTTCATAAACGGAATGAGCGACCAGCGGCGATCAAACTGATAGTAGCCCAGTGCGTTATAGCCGTCACCGTACGAAAAGCCCTGGTTGTAGTTGCCATGGCTCTCGTACTTGGTAAAGTACTTCATCTCGGGAGTCACGTTGACAAACGAAACGCCCTGGACCGACCTCAGCACGCCCGAGAAGGACTGCTGGGTGTAGAGACCCTTATCGATATCGGTGGCATCCGAGGCAACGCCCGGCGTGGGCTCCTCGGCAGCGGCGGGTGCCGGCGCGGAAACGGCGCCAAACGAAAGCGCCAACGTCAGGCCCGCGACAATAGCAGAATGCTTGGGCTGCATAAGATCCTCCCTGCATTGGTGTAATTAAAGTTCAGTTTGCAAAGATAAAAATCAGTATTGCAGCTCGCCCGTTGTTACACAACAACCCCTCGGTAAACGGCAACAACCCTCCGCGAAATCTTAAGGAATTAGACAAACTGGTCGTCGGGCGCCAACAGAAGCTCGCCGTAACGTTTCGTCAGCCCGTCTCTCAACTGACAGAAAGCGGGGATATAGACGTTCAAGATGCGCTGAATCAAATCTTGAGCGAGCTTGTTGTCGTAGATATGGACGTTCGTATTGCGGTCTCTGAGCATGTCTAGCCAGGCCGCCTCATCAATAAAGTCGTAGAATCGGTACGACTCCTTCACGATGGCACGAGGAGACCCCGACGCGGCAAGCGTGGCGCCCTCATACTCGAGCAGACGCTTAAGGAGCTTCCAGCTCAGTTCAAATTGAAGATTGAACTTATTAATCAATCCACTCTGAACAAAATCATTGTTGAGATCCTGATTGGGCGCATCCTCAAGATTCGCCAAGGCGCTAACAAAGTTCTCATATTTTTTCATACAGAATCACACCATCCCTGGCAATCTCATCGAGCAATTGCTGCGAGAGGGACTCGTCGAGATTGACGACATCTACATCTAAAAGAGTATCAAGATGTTCCTCGATCAAATATGAGAAACGGCCGAAATCCCGGCAACCTGCTACGGCGATGTCAATATCGCTCTTGGGCAAGTTGTCGCCTCGAGCACGAGAACCAAACAACACGACCTTCTCGGCGTCACATTCCCGAGCAAAAACTTCGATTTGCTTGTACACCTTGTCGAGAGATGCCATTTGCACCCCTACAGCTTAATGTCAAAGTTGATTTCGGGGACGGCGGCCAGGTCGGCCAACGTCACGCCGTCGACGTACTTTTCGATCACGTCGTCCAAACCGCGCCAGAACTTGACGGTCGAGCACAAATCGCTGCGGGTGCAGCTGTTGTCGATGCCATCGCACGCCACCGGAGCCGTGCTGCCCTCGACGGCACGCAGGATGTCGCCGGCGCGCACCTCGGCCGGGTCCTTCGCCATCATGTAGCCGCCGCCCTTACCGCGCACGCTCCTAAGCAGGCCCGCCTTCATGAGCGGACGAACCAGCTGCTCCAAATACTTT
>UQWG01000053.1 GCA_900544645.1 uncultured Collinsella sp. | reverse complement strand
GGAAGTTGCTCATGGACGCCATATATGACGGAGATGACTGGGTCGATCATTATACTTGGCGCCTGGTCGGCTCGGATGACAATGGGGATGTGGTGTTTGATGGACTATGTCCAAAGCATCTCCATCCTTTTGTCTCGTCGTTAATTGAGAGTTCCGCTCGTGTTGCCCCCTACAGCTCGGCGTCGCTTCATGATACGGACGTTTTGAAGACCATAAGGGAATCAATTGACGATGGCACGATGAGCGGCCCGCTGTTTTCTCGGCTTGTGGGGCTAGATGAGATTGGCTCGAAACGACTGCTTGCGGGCGAAAAAGTGGAACTCACTTATCGGTCGATGATTTCAATCCTGCGGCTAGCCGATGTTCTTCGCAAATAAATCCAAGCAAAACGCCGCCGGCAACTCCCCTACTCAACAAAAAAGCCCCGCCAACCGCAATCCCCAAGGGAACCGCGATTAACGGGGCTCAAGCGCGCTCCTCAATGGAATCACGTCATCAGACGAGCAGCTCAGCCGAGCAGTGCGCTACTCTTCCCAGTAAGCGTCTGCAAGCAGCTTAAAGCAGATCTTCTTGACCGGCAGCGCGCCATCGCCCGGGAACTCGAGCGTGGGCATGTGAGGCTCGCCGGCGACAAACAGCGCAAACTTGTCGTCAGCAAGATCGCCGGCGATCGAAGCGTCGGAATCGACCAGGTCGTAGTCGTCCTTCTCGTCAAACTCCTGGACCAGCGTCAGGCTGCCCGTGGCAACCTTAAAGGCCTCGCGACCCTCAATGTCGATCTGCAGGTCGTGATAGCGCTGATGCGTCTCGTAGTGAGCCTCTGCCTCGGGACGCGTCGTGGGAGCCATGACGTTCGCAAAGACCTTGTCGCCCAGAATCGGATGGCTGCCGACCTCGAGCTGCGCCGGGTCGTTCTCCTCGAGCCAGTCGATCAACACGTCGAGGCCCTTGAGCATTCCGCGGTACTCCTCGATATCGCCCAATGCACCGTAAATCATCTAAATCCCCTCTCGGATCGCTTCTTTGGCGGCTACTCGGCAAACGCGTTACCGACGCTGTTGCCACCCACATACGTCTCGACCAGGGTAAGGTCGGGATTGAACACGACAACGTCGGCGTCGCGCCCCGACATAATGCTATCGCACTTGTCGTCGACATGAGCTAGCAATCGATGCCGGGGCCGACGCCCGAGCCCTTACAGCTCGGTCACGACAACGCCGTTGTAGACCTCGTCCCAACGGTCCATGACCAGATGGCCAGTCATGGGATCCATGGCATTGAGCTTGCCGCAGGTGTTGGCGGTACGCAGCACCGTCTCGTCGTCTGCGCCAGCAGCAATGGCATGCGCGAAGCCTGCGATAGTGGAGTCACCAGAGCCCGTTGCGTTAACGGCAGGGATATCGGGCGTCTTTGCGCGGAACGCACGGCCATTGTGGAAGCCAACGGAGCCGGCAGCGCCCATGGACACGACGACCCAGGGGATATCGGAGAAGCGGGCATCAGAGGCGAGCGCGGCGCGGAGCTCGTCCACATCGTCGGTGGTAAAGCTCGTGCCCAGAAGGCCGTTGATCTCGGTCAGGTTAGGCTTGACCAGCTCGGGCTTAATTTCGGACTTAAGGGCGGCCTCGAGCGAAGCACCCGAGGTATCGAGCAGCACCTTGGCTCCTGCGTTTTCGGCAATGCCCGTGATCTTGGCATAGTAGTCTGCCTCGACACCGCGGGGCAGCGAACCCGAAATGGTGACGACGTCGGCCTTGCCCGCAAGCTCGGTAAACTTGGCGGTAAAGGCATCGAGTTCCTCGGGGGCAATTGTCGGGCCGCTCTCGAGCAGCTCGGTCTGGTTGCCGGCGTGGAGGATGTTGAGGCAGATACGAGTCTCGCCCTTGATGGGCACAAAGTCGTTGTTAATACCGTTGGCGTCCATGAGCTCAGCCATGTAGGCGCCCATGTGGCCGCCGAGCAGACCGGTCGCCACAACGTCGTCGCCCAGTTGACCCAGCACACGGGCCACGTTGAGGCCCTTGCCGCCAGCGGTCTTTTCGGGCGTCACACGGTTAACGTCGTCGATAACGAGCTCATCGAGCTGATAGCGCGTATCGACAGACGGGTTCATCGTAACGGTGAGGATCATTTTTAGCTCCTTATCTCGCAGGCTCCTTGTGCCTCGCGATACGAGTCGACAAAACGGAATTACAGAATCTCAATCGTGAACGAGCGAACGACGGTCTCCTTGGGCTTGGCGACAAGGCAGCCGCGCTTATGCTCAAGCACGTCGTCCTCATCGGAGCAGGTCGAAAGGCCGCCCCAGGGCTCAACTGCCACAAAATCGCCCTCGGGCTTACTCCACACAATGAGATACGGGAAGCCCTCAAAGCTCAGGCGGACGCCCTTGTCCTCGCCCTTTTTGGAAAGCGTGACCTGACGGCTCTCGAGCACGTCAAAGATGGTCTCCGCAAAATCGAAGAGCTCATGTGACAGAGGCAGCGTCTTTCCCACCATGGGGTTCTTGGAGCGATTGGTCACGTCAATCAAGCCAGTCGAGGGGACGGCAGTGCAAAGCTCAGCAGCCTCGTCCTTCTCAAAGCGCAGCTCGTAGTCCGTATAGGCCTCGCCCTCATCGAGCGGACACCTAAAGCCGGGATGACCGCCAATAAAGAACGGCATGTCCTCGGTGCCCTCGTTGGTGACCTCGTAGGAAACGCGCACGGCAGCGTCCTCGAGCGTATAGCGGGCGACAAGCTTAAACGGGTACGGATAATCGCTCAGCAACGCGGCGTTATCCTCCGAAGCCAGGCACATCGCCAGCTCGTTCTCGCTCTGGCTCAGCAGCTTCCACTCCTGTTTGCGCGCAAACCCGTGGCGAGCGAGCTTAACATGATGCCCGGCAAACGTCATGGCGCTGTTGTCGCGCAAGCCTCCGCAAATCGGAAAGCAAATCGGTGCCTGGCCGGACCACACAGCGGGATCGCCCTGCCACAAGTACTCGCGGCCTCCGGCCTCAATCGAGGTAAACGAACCGCCAGCCGTGGACACCTTAATAGAAATCGAATCGTTGGAGAGAGCGTATTCCATTGCCCATCCTTTCGAACAACTACTTTTTTGCTCGCAAGTACCCGTCTCGGCCCTAACCAAAGGACAAACCCGCACGTTCATCGATGCGTCCGGTATCCCAGCCATGTAACGGGGTACCATACAGACATTGATGCAATTACAGCTGAAAGGCCTTCTTATGCGAACCATCATCCTCTACGCCTCGCGCCATCACGGCAATACGAAAAAGCTCGTGGACGCCATCGTCGAGGCACACCCCGAGATCGATACCCTCGATGTGAAGTCACTCGGTAAAAACGAGTATCCCAACCTGCACGAATATCATCTGATCGGTGTCGCCACGGGCATCTATTACTCCGAGATCGACAAGGACATGGCACGCGTGCTCACGAATGTGCTGCAGCCGCAGGACAAGGTGTTTGGCCTTATGACCTACGGTGGCAAAAACAAGTGGTACGGCAAGGATATCGATGGCATCTGCCGCATGAGGCAGGCCATCTTTATGGGTGTCTACGGCTGCCCCGGCTTTGATACGTGGGGGCCGTTCAAACTCGCCGGCGGTGTCCAAAAGGGACACCCGACCGCTGAGGAAATTAAGGGCGCCGTCGACTTCTTCGACAAGATCGAAGACGAGTATGGCGACATCATCGTCGAAGAGTACGCCAAGCGCGAGAAGCGTCTAGCCTACGAAAAGGAGCATCCTGCGGGAGGTCTTGTGGCCGGCGTCAAGCGCACGGCAAAGAAGATCGCTAACAAGCTGTAACTGTGAAGGTGCTTTTGAGCGTTTAACCCATACGGCGGGTCCGAGCAGATTCGGGCCCGCCGTCTTTTTCTATCGTTACTCGGTAAAGGCGTTGCCGACGCTCTGGCCGCCAACATACGTCTCGACGAGGGTGAGCTCATGGTCGAACACGACAAAGTCGGCGTCGCGACCCGGCATGATGCTGCCGCACTTATCCTCGATGTGCGCGGAGCGTGCCGGCACCTCGGTTGCCATGCGAATGGCGATATCGGCGCTGGCGATGCCCCAGTCGACGATGTTCTTGACGCCCTGGGCAAGCGTGAGCACCGAGCCGGCAATGCTCTTGCCGTCGGCGAGCCAGCACAGGTTGTCCTTCATGATGACGTCCATGCCACCACTGGTGTAGCTGCCCTCGGGCATGCCGCCGCAACCCAGGCAGTCGGTAATGAGCACCGTGTGTTGCCAGCCCTTTGCCTGCAGCAGCGCCTTGATGGCGGCAGGGTTAACGTGCTTGCCGTCACAGATGATCTCGGCGTAGGTCTCGGGCGTGGACATGGCAGCGCCCACGACACCGGGCTCACGGTGATGCAGCCCGCGCTGGCCGTTATAGGTATGCGTAAAGCAGCTGGCACCGGCGTTGATGGCGGCGATGCACTCATCGTAGGTGGCGTCGGAGTGACCGATGCTGGTCACCACACCCTTGGCATTCAGAGCAGCCGCATAAGCAGCGGCACCGTCGCGCTCGGCCGCCATGGCGCTCTTGACGATGCGACCACCCGCAGCCTCCTGCCACTGATCGAAGACCTCCTCGGAGGGATCGATCAGGTAAGCGGGGTTCTGCGCGCCCACGTGCTTCATGGTAAAGAAGGGGCCCTCCAGGTAGATGCCCTGAATGCGGGCACCGCAGAAGTCGGGGCCGCGACCCTCGTCCGCCTGAGCGATGGCGGCGCAGGCGTCCTTGATCTGCTCGACGCCATCGGTGAACGTCGTGGGCAGCCAGCTGGTGGTGCCGCGACGGGCGAGCTCGGTCGAGCTGATATCGATGCCCTCGGGATCGTTATCGGTAGTTGAGTGGTTGTAGAAGCCATGGATGTGAGTATCGACCATACCCGGTGCGATCCACGATCCCGTGTAGTCCTTAATCTCGCAAGAGGGCTCGTCGGCCTGCCAGGCGCCAAAGACGCCATCCTCGACCATAAGATAGCCGCCCAGTTGCGGGCCTGCCGGCAAGAAGAACTTGTCAGCCTTAATTGCGTACGTGCTCATATGCACTCCTTGCTTCTAAAGCAGTTGACTGTAGTGATGCTTATACCCAGCTCACGTAAAACAAAAAGCGCCCGCCCGCCGTTATGAGCGGACGGGCGCCCTTACAGGGGGACGCGATTAAGCGGTGAAGGGGTGAATCGTCACGCCCTTAACCACGCGGTTGACCGTGCCGGTGGGGCTCGGCGTATCGGGCGTGTTGCCCACGCGCACGGAGTTGAGCAGGCTGATAGCCTGGGCAAACATCACGAACGGCAGAGCAAGGTAGCCCTCGGGAAGTGCCTCGTAGCCCTTAAAGGTGAAGGACTCACCCTCATAGACGGTGGCACCTTCCTGCTGAACGGCGATGGTGTGCTGAGCGATCTCGTCGCCACCGATCTCGTTGAGGATGTCGATGTCGTACTGACGGGTGTAGGCGTCGTTGTTGACGAACACGAAGACGAGCGTCTTATCGTCGACGAAGGACTTAGGTCCGTGACGATAGCCCATGGAGGTGTCGTAGGAAGTAGCGACCAGACCGTGAGCGAGCTCGAGGATCTTGAGCTGGCTCTCCTGAGCAAGGCCACCGAAGGAGCCAGAACCCAAGTAGGTCACGCGGTTGAAATCGCCAGCCAGGTAATCGGCGATCTCGGGCTCACGGGAGATGACCTCCTCGCCCATCTTGGCAATCGTCTCGACCCACTCGGCCTTCTGCTCGTCAGAGGCAGTGTCGAAAATAAGGGTGGAGAGCAGGGTCATGCAGGAATAAGAACCGGTCATGGCGAAGCCCTTGTCGTTGGCGCGCGGAATGAGCAGCGTCAGCGCATTGGGATCATCGGCAGACTCGACGGCAAGCTTGCCCTCGGGAGCGCAGGTGATGTTGAGGAACTTGACGTTGTGGACGAGCTCCTTGGCAACGGCAACGGCGGCAAGGCTCTCGGGGCTGTTGCCAGAGCGGGCAAAGGAAACCACGAGCGTGGGATCCTCGGCGCGCAGGAAGTCGCGCGGGGCGCTCACGATGTCGGTCGTGGCGATGGGCTTAAAGTCGTATAGATCAGTGTTGCCAGCGTGACGCAGGTACGGGGCGCAGGTATCGCCAACGTAGTCGGACGTACCGGCACCGGTGAAGACAACGGACAGACGACCCTCGCCCATAGCGCGAGCCTCGGCCAGGAAGGCCTCGATGGCCTCCTTGTTCTCGCGATAGATGTTGAGCGTATCACGCCAAAGCTCGGGCTGCTGAGCAATCTCGGCCGTGGTGATCTGGGCGCCGAGCTCGGTGAGCTCCTCGACACTCTTCTCGAACATTTCTAATACCTCTCTCTAGAAGTAATCCTCTGACGTGCAATTATACGCTTCGGTTGGTTATCTGGTAGTAACCAGTTAAATGCAAAGAATCACCATATGGAAACGATGCGAGCACTAGTTACTGCGCTGGTGGTAAACCTTGTATTTAAACTGATCGGCACGAGCAACCGAGAGTGTGTACTCCACTACCTCGTTTGACTCGTTATACGTAGTCCTGACCAAATCGAGCACAGGCGAGCCCTCGACAATTCCCAAAAGGTGGGCATCGGTGGGACGGGCTATGCTCGCATAGAACTCCTCTTCGGCCACGCGAATCTTTTGCTGAAAGTCCTGCTCAATCACATCGTAAAGCGGCTTACGCTCCAGCAGCGGTCGCTTTAGGGACAGAAATTGACGAACCGGTAGATAGCTGCGTTCGACCATCATGGGCATGTTGTCGGCAGAGCGAAGGCGCTTGAGCTTAAAAATGCGATCACCGATACGCAATCCCATATGCTCGGCCAGATTTTTATCGGCCTCCATCTCGCAAAACTCGAGAATCGTGGTCTCGGGGTCGCGACCCATCGCGCGCATCTGCTCGGTAAAGCTGTAGGACTGCATGAGATTGGTTGCCTTTGCCGAACGGTCGGTCACAAAGGTACCGCGACCGTGCTGCCGAACCACCAGTCCTAAACGCTCCAGTTCCTGCAGAGCCAGGCGTACCGTAGTGCGCGAGAGACCATAACGCTCCGAAAGTTCGCGCTCGGAAGGAATCATGTCACCGGCGCGATATTCATGGTCGATCTTTTCGGTCAGAATATCGACCAGCTGATCGTACAGCGGTTGCTTACGCGCTCCGATCGCCATCCTATCCTCCCTTTTGCTCGAATTCGGCTAACTACCTAGGGTGTTTAGCATTATCTGTCTGCCACACCCGAATCATCAAGAAAACAAAAGCCGCGCGCTCTTTCGAGCACGCGGCTTTTAACATACACATGGCTTAAGGGTTCGGGGTGTGAGCCGCGTAGGGACACACCCCTCAAGCTAGAGCCTTACCAGATGCTCGGCCAGAGACCAAGCGGGCCAGCGCCCAGGATGCCAAGGACGAAGAGCAGGAGAATGCCCTTGGTCGGGGTCCAGCTGTGCTTAGCGAACATGTAGTAAAGCAGCAGCGTAAGCATAAGCGGGACGAGCTTCGGGACGATGGTGTTGAGGGTGTCGGCAACAGAGAAGTTGACCGGATCCTCGGTAACGGTGCCGTAGGTCACGGACTCCATGCCGTTACCCAGATCGGTGACGCCGCACTCGACAGCGTTGCCGTCGGCATCGGAAGCGGTAAGGGCGTTGCCGTCCTTATCGGTCATGGCGATGGTACCGGCCTCAGCGGTCTCGGTATCGATGCCCTCCATACCGGTGAAGTTCTCGGCCTCCTTCTCGGAGACGATCACGGTAGTAGCGGAGAGACCACGGGTGGTGCCGTTGGGGATCTGGAGGTTGATCTGGGTGCCACCCATGGTGACGACCAGGCAACCGACGACGAAGACGCCCATGATGGAAGCGGCACGCGTGAAGGCCTGCATGTTGGCGGTCAGAGCGTCAATAGCGCTGGTGCCAAGCTTGTAGGACCAGTTCATGAGCCAGAAGCGCAGAGCGAACTGGACGACGTTGAAGATCACCAGGAAGATGATCGGTGCAGCGGCGTTGCCGTTGATGGCCATGTTGGAGGTGATGCCGGCCGTGATAGGCACGAGCGTCAGCCAGAACAGGGCGTCACCGATACCACCGAGCGGGCCCATTGCGGCGACGCGGACGGCGCGGATCGTGGGGATGTCAACCTTGTTCTGCTCGAGCGAAAGCACGATGCCCATAACAAAGGTGACAAGGAACGGGTGGGTGTTGAAGAACTCCAGGTTGTGGCTCATGGAAGCCGCGAGGTCGTTCTTGTTGGTGTGGATCTTCTCCAGACCGGGGATGATGGAGTAGAGCCAGCCAGCGGCCTGCATGCGCTCGTAGTTGAACGATGCCTGCAGGAAGCAGGAGCGCCAAGCCATCTTGTTGAGGGTCTTCTGGTCGAGCTGCGGAGCAGGAGTGAGATCCTCGTAGTGCTCCGGGATCACATACTCATTAGATGCCATCTTCGAAGTCACCTCCGTCAGAAACAGCTGCACCCTTCAGCTCGGTCTGCTGCTGGAAGTCCCAGAAAGCGATGCCGAAGCCGATGAGAGCGAGGATGAGCAGAGCAGGGGTTGCCAGCGAATCGTTGGCAACGGTGATGAGCGCGAGGCCGAAGCCCATGAGGAAGAAGCCCCACATATCGCGGTTCATCATAACCTTGAGCAGGACGGCGAAGCCGACGAAGCGCATCATGCCGCCTGCAGCGGACAGACCGGTCTGCAGCCAAGTCGGGATGGCGGAAGCGATGGTCTGACCAATGGTAGCGCCAGCGATGAAGAACAGGGTGACGACGACAGCGAAGATCAGGCCGAGCAGAGCCATGGCGAAGTAGTTCAGGCGCTCGATGCCCTTGGTGTCCGCGTTATGAGCCATGTTATCGGCCGTGGACATAAGCGGGGACATAAGCGTGAAGACCAGGGTAACGCCGAGCTGACCAAGCAGGGCGAACGGAATGGCAAGGCCGACTGCCGCGTTGGGCTCGAGACCCGTAGCGATAGCGAGAATGGCTGCCATGATGCCGCCGATGACGGCGTTAGGCGGCTGAGCGCCTCCGATCGGCATGTTGCCGATCGTCATGAGCTGATAGGTACCACCCACGAGAAGACCGGTGTTGAGGTCGCCAAGGATAAGACCGATGACGGCGCCGGTGACGATGGGCTGATAGAGAGACTCGAGGAAGTCAAACTGGTCGATTGCCGCGATGAACGTAACAACGAAGACCAGAGCGATCTGGATGATCGAGTATTCCATCTTGCTCCTCCTTTCAAAATGTATGTACGCACTTTGGATATCACGTACAGAACGTCAGGGTTTCACTCCTGACAACGTGGATCACGAGGATTACGAGAAGAGCTTGCTCGTGTCCTCAACAGGCGTGCTCGGAACGCGCCTGATCTCCAACTCCACCCCCAATTCCTGCAGCTCTTTAAACGCAGCGACATCCTCGTCGTTAACTGCGACGGAGGTGGCGACTTGGCGCTTTCCTTCCGACATGTGCATGTTGCCGATGTTTACCTTCTTTATAGGCACACCGCCCTTGACGAGCGTAAGCACGTCTTCCGGTGTTTCGGCCACGATGAAGATCTTCTGGCGCGGGCTCGCCTTGCCAATGACGTCGATGGTCTTCTGCAGGGAGAAGAAACGCGTAGCGACGCCGGCGGGAGCGGCCATCTTCATGAGGTTCTGGCGCATGGTGTTGGACGCCACGTCGTCGTTGGCGACGAGGATGAGGTTGGAACCCAGAGTGGAGTTCCACTGGGTGGCAACCTGACCATGAACCAGTCGGTTATCGATGCGGGTAAGAAGAATGTTGGGTTCTGCCATGTTGATCAGCTTCCTTTCGTTATTTGCTGACGACAGTTACTTGATCTCCTGAATCGCGTAACGCGAAACATCTACGACGGCTCCGGATCGGACTTTGATCTGGACCTTCTCGCCTTCGATGCCTTTGACGGTTCCGTAGATACCGCCGGCGAAAAGAACCTCCTGACCCGGCTCGAGCTCGGTGTGCAGCTCCTTGAAGTACTTCTGCTTCTTCTTCATGTTGATTTGCGACCAGATGGTGTAAATCAAGCCCATGATGACAAGCAGGCCTAAAAGGGCGACCGAGGAGCTCAGGACGTTGGCTCCGAAATCGGCCATTAGATGCCGTCCTCGTCGCCGAAGATATCCTCTTCCTCGGCGCCGGCAACGGATGCGACCGTCTGGGCGGTGACGCCCGTCTGGCCAACGGTCACGGCCTGCTCGCCAAGCTCGGCGAGCGTGGCATTGCCGCGGAGGAACAGAAGCTCAATAACCATGGGAAGGTTGGTGCCAGTCAGAACCTCGACGTTGTCGACATCCTGGGCAATCATCATCGACTGGTTGAACGGGGTGCCGCCAAGCAGGTCGGTAAAGACAAGCACGCCATCGCACTCCTCGCGCATGGCGGTAATAGCGGCGCGGAGATCCTCACCGTAGGATGCGGCCTGGTCGCCCTCAAAAGGAACGACGGTAAAAGCAGGCTGATCGCCGGCAACCATAGCGATAGCGCTTGCAAGGCCGGGTGCGAACTGTCCATGACCGGTAAGAATAAAGCCAACCATTCAAATTTCCCTTCCGAAGGTGTGTACGATCTGAGTCCGATGATTTTCGGAAGCCAGCGGGCACTCGCCCTTAAAGCTTCTTAGAAAGCGTTCTTTGAAGACCAGTGGTTTCTAAACTGGTAGTAACCACGTGACGTGTTGTTGCCACTATATCACCCCAGAAGAGGTCGCTTTCGTTGATTCATACGGTAAAACGTTTTTGCACCGCTCACGGTGATAAATCGACCGTTTACCGGTCGTTAACACTTCTACCTGCGGTTTTGAAACCGTTTCGAAATGCTTTGGCAAAAAATCGGATCTTTTCCTGTGTCTAAACAACGCAGGGCGGCTAAAAATAGCGTGTAGAAAAATTGCAGGTCATTGTGAAGATATGTGAATTGGTCTTTTTGACTTAATACCAGTTAGAACCAGTTTTGAGATTATCGGTGAACGGTAGTTTTCGACCGTTCACCGGTTACTTGCAATCGTTTGCAGCTGTTTTCCCATATGAATTAGGGGAACCCGATGGAGCGCTTGCGCGATCACAGGAAATTTTGGCATTTGTCCTTATCCCCCACGCGCCAAACTCCGGCATCCAAAATGAGCTAATAGCTCACGCTAATCGTTTTCAATCATTACATACTCAGTATCCGTAATTATTTATCGTTTATCGTTAATTCTGATATGATACAAGTATCATCCCAAACGCCGATTGGAGGGGTTATGGTCCATCGAAACGCATCTATATCGAATGAAACCATCAGCCGCGAACAGACGATAGCCAAACTGAGGAAGCTCGCTCGCATCTGCAAATGGGCCACGATCTGCATTACCACCGCGCTCGCTCTGGGACTCCTCGCAGTCATTGCGATTGACCTTCTACTCATACTGCCTGGCCTCTCCCAAGGCCCGTGTCTCCAATCCGTAGAACTTCAAGCCGGCGAAGGGCCGTGCCTTGCTATCGTCGGTACCGATGTGCAGGCCCCACTTATGCTCGTCGCACACGATGGTCACACTGCCATAGGGAGCCTCTTGATGACATGCCTCGCGCTTACCATCGCGATAAGCGTGCGCAGGCTTTTCTTCAACATTGAAAAGGAAGGCAGGCCCTTTGACCTTGAATGTAACCACACACTTCGTCGAGTAGGACATTTATTCCTTATCGGCGGCGTTGCCGTGAGGCTTCTTGGTGCCGTAATCACGGGAATGATACTCGCAGGATTTGGCGGCAGCTTTACGGATGCGTTCGTCGGCCAGCTATTCGAACCCTCCATGCTCTTTGCGGGCCTGATTATTTGCCTGATTGCCAGCGTCTTCCGCTACGGGTATATCCTGCAAAAACAAGATGACGAGTTGCTCTAGGGGGAATCCATGATTATTCTGCGGCTTGACCGCATGCTCGCCGAACGCAAGATCTCATCCAAAGAGCTTGCGGGACGTGTGGGCATCTCCCAGGTCAATATGTCACGCATTAAGACGGGCAAGGTTTCTGCCATACGTTTTTCAACTCTTGACGCGATATGCCGAGCACTCGACTGCCAACCTGGCGATGTACTGGAATATATATCCGACGATGAAGCCGATAGCCTTTTTGGACTTAAAGATGAATAGCCATAATTAAGCCGCCAATCACGTCCTCAACGCAGAAAGCCCGCCAGAACGACTTGAACTGCCTCCCATTTCTTGGACACGAGAAATGGGAGGCTTTCTTTATGCGCGTTGATTTGAGGGTGAAGCATGATGTCGAGGCCAGGAAGGCG
>UQWG01000052.1 GCA_900544645.1 uncultured Collinsella sp. | reverse complement strand
CATTCTGCTCAGTCTGGGAGTTTTCCTGTGCTTCCATGCTACTCACTCCCCTTCTCGTCGTTGGTGACGGGAATAAAGCCCGCCTCGCGAATCTGCTTGTCCATCTTTTCGGACGTCACGTAGTCGATGTAATCCTGCGCCTGCTGCGAAGGCGCACCCTTCACAAAGAAGTAAAGGTCGCGCGAGATGGGATAGCCGCCACTCGCGACCGTCTTCTCGGACGCCTCAACATGATTGACCGAGACAGCCTTGACCGAGGTCTTGGCGTTGAGGCTATCGACGAAGCCCAGCGAAATGTAGCCGATGGCCCCACGCGAACGAGATACCACGTCGCGCACCTGGCCCGTACCCGAAAGAACAGCCGAGCGGCGATCGAACGGCGTGCCATCCATCACGATGGTACGGAAGGCCTCGCGCGTACCGGACGCCTCGTCTCGGTTGATGACCTGAATCCTCAGGTCCTCGCCACCGACCTCTTTCCAATTGGTAATCTTGCCGGCGTAGATATCGCGGAGCTGCTCGGTCGAGAGGTTATCGACGGGGTTGTCGTCGTTCACGATGACCGCAATACCGTCGTGGGCAATGACGATGGGAGTCAGGCCCAGATCCTGTTCGTCGGCATTGAGTCCACGGGAGGAGCTGGCGATATCGGCCGTGCCGGCGCTGACGGCCTCGATCCCAGCGGAAGAACCCAAACCGGAAACGAGCACGTCGATGCCGGTCTCCTCCTTAAAGCCCTCGGCCGCAATCTCGGCGATAGGAAGGCAGGTCGTGGAGCCAGCGACGGTAATGGAAGAGGTAGAAGATCCCGAAGAACAGGCGCACAGCGTAAGCGTAAGCACAGCGGCGCTCAGGACCGATACGATCTTTCTCATAGCATCACGCCGATCGCAGCATGGCGCCCACAGGTGCCGTCCTCGTTACGGTAGGAATAAAAGCGGTCGTTCTGACGCACGGTCGAAAGCTGGGTATCCACGATATTATCCGCGTCGACACCGACATCTACCAGCGCCTCGCGAATGGCAGCGGAAAGATCAAGCATGCGAGAGGTATTCGCATCGATGCAAGAGAACTCGGCGGCAAAGCGATCCATGAGTTCCTGGGATACCTCATATTCGTCACCCAAGATATGGGGGCCGATATAGGCGGAAACGTCGCTCGCATCGCAACCGGCAGCATCGCAAAGCGCCTGGCACGCCTTGGCGGAAATACGTGCAATCGTGCCCTTCCAACCGGAGTGCACCACGGCAAATCCGCCGGGGGCCACCAGCACCACGGGAACGCAGTCGGCAAAGCAGAGCAGCACGGGCACGTTATGCGCCGTGCAGACGATGGCATCACAGCCCTCGGCAATCTGCTCGCGAACGTCCTCAAGGTCATCGGCGCCGTTCGAGGTCACCGCAACGATATGATCACCATGGACCTGATTGGGAACGAGCAGGTTGTGCTCGCACTCGGCGGCACCCATAGCCTCGAGCGCACGACGACGATTTTCTTGAACAGCAAAGGGGTCATCGCCAACATGCGAGCCCAAGTTGAGTGAGGAGTACGCATCTTCGGAAACGCCACCGGCGCGCTCGGTGAAGGCAAAGCGAACATCGGATGTCGCGCCCTCCACCAACGTAACTCCATCATGGTCGACACGCGAAACTTTGTCCGCACGTGCTGCCATACTAAAGCCTCCTAATAACACAAGTACCGCGGCTTCGCCGCTACAGCCCGCGTTTATACGGCTGTCATACTTCTCTAAAAGGATACCTGCTGCGCTGGAGGCAATCGTAAAGGGAACGTAAAGAGATTGGAGGTTCTAGTTTACAAAGTCGAAATAAAAAGGGCGCATCCATACGGACACGCCCCTGCGCACAACAATGCAAAGAACGACTTAGAAGCTACCGCGCTTCAGGAAGTCGGGAAGCTCGAACTGATCGTTGCCGAAGTTAGGAAGCTCGGTGCCACCGACGTTGCGGGTCGGAGCGGCCTGAGCCGGGCTCGTGGCAGGAGCGGTGCGCTGCGGCTCAGCGGAGGCAGCGGCCTTGCTCTGAGACTGCTGAGCAGCAAAGAGCTCGTCCTGACGGTTGACGTTGGAGTCGGAGAAGCCCGTAGCGATGACGGTGATACGCACCTGATCGCCCAGGGACTCGTCGACAACGGTACCGAAGATGATGTTGGCCTCGGGGTCGACGGCGTTGGCGACAACGTCGGCGGCGTCGCTGATCTCCTGGATGCCCAGGTCCTTGGAACCGGCGATGGAGAGCAGCACGCGCGTGGCACCATCGATGGAGCTCTCGAGCAGCGGGCTGGAGATGGCCTGCTGGGCAGCGTCGACGGCACGGGTGTCCCCAGAAGAGGTACCGATACCCATCATGGCGGTACCGGCCTGCTTCATGATGGTCTTAACATCGGCGAAGTCCAGGTTGATGATACCGGGGACGGTGATGAGGTCGGTGATGCCCTGGGTGCCCTGGGAAAGGACGCCATCGGCAATCGCGAAGGCCTCGAGCATGGTGGTCTTCTTCTCGGCGATGTCGAGCAGCTTATCGTTAGGGATGACGATCATGGTGTCGACGCAATCGGAGAGGGTCTTAATGCCCTCCTCGGCGCTCTTCTTGCGCTTGCGGCCCTCGAAGGTGAAGGGCTTGGTCACGACGGCGACGGTCAGCGCACCGACCTCGTTCATCGCGATATCGGCAACGATGGGAGCAGCGCCGGTACCGGTGCCACCGCCCTCGCCGCAGGTGATGAAGACCATGTCGGCGCCAGCGAGCGCCTCGGCAATGTCATCGCGGGACTCATCGGCAGCCTTGCGGCCAACCTCGGGGTTGGCGCCGGCGCCCAGGCCGCGGGTAAGGTCAGTGCCGATGTGCACCTTGATATCGGCATCAGAGATCGCGAGTGCCTGAGCATCGGTGTTGATGGCAACAAACTCGACGCCGCGGATGCCCTCTTCGATCATTCGATTGACCGCGTTGGTACCGCCGCCGCCGACGCCGACCACCTTAATGACGGCAAGGTAGTTGTTGATCTCTGTCTCGTGCATGTCGGTCCTCCGAACAAAGGTTATAGCCATAGCATGGGTCGACCCCTGCGCACATTAACCTTCAGGTTGAAAGTAAATGCAAAGGTAAACCGTATTATGTTTGCACATTATGAACGTATCAGTCAAATAATTGACCGTGAAAACCAAACAAACCAGATAAACGGCGTGGTATGGCCCCTCAACAAAGCATCAACCAGCGCTACGAGGTCGGAGCATTCCTAAATGTGTAGTTGCCCGGAGAGCGCACATTGATATACGTTACGCCCTCTACCTGCGAAAGCAACTTGGTGACTACGCGTTCCTTCTTTACGATATCGTCCGAATCGCCCAGCGACACCTCAATGCCGTTATTGAGGTTTGCCGAGATGGCTTCGACCGAAGGCGTGGAAATATCCTTGACTTGTCCCAAGAACTCGCTCGAAAAACCACGCACATAATCCAGGCCGGCCTTAACGGCTTTGGAGTTCACCGCTTGGCCGGAAACCGGAGCGACATCCGCCGAGACATCAGTCAACAGCACCGCGCCATAATGCTTAGCGAGCGCCAGTGCAGCATCGATTCCGGTCAAGGTATTTGAGCCCTGCCCCGTCGTGATGACGTTGCCCTGATCGTCCACTTCGACCGACGTCGACAGCGGGGCGATCCAGGTGTCATCATCCCCGATGGCCCAGGCAAGGTCATCGGAGCTGATATAGGCAATTGCAATGACCTTGCGCTCCATCGGCGTAATGATGAGCGTATGCGGGAACTGACGCTGGACATCCACGCCCGAGACCCACGGGTTCTGCTTGAGATCCTCGGTAATCTGGTCGGGATCGACGTTAAAAAGCGACGTTCCCTCAGGCAAATCGATCAGCTGGATAGCATCGTGCTTCGTCACATGCTCGCTGCCTTGAATCTGAATATCAGTGGCGGTAAACAATCCAGAGTTAATCACTACGATGGCAACGACGACGAGCACGGCCAAGGCGGCCAGAACGCCGCCCACGATTTTACCTTTGCCTGCAACGACAGAAGCGGCGTCTGATGTTTTATTTGCCATCGCCCCAAGTGAAGACAACGGGTTTACGCCTTTTTTACTCAAAGACTTCTTGGCGGTAGCCGGCACCGATGTCAGCGAGCGCGGTTTCGATGCGCCCAGTGTGCGACCTGGACGCGGCGCTTTAGTTCCCGTCGAGGGCTTGGGGGTTGCCATGGGACGGGCAGGCTTGGCGCCCATAACAGGCTTTGACGTCACCGAGGGACGCGAGGACTTTTTTGCGGCCGGACGATTACCGAGCTGAGAGCCGACGACCGGACGACTGGTCTGTCGAGCATGCCCGACAGACTTAGAGCGCGCGACGGTATTGCGTTGAGGTTTGGCAGGCGCGCCGGAACGCCCTCCGGCGCGGCGGAAGGTGGGTTTCGATGCTCTAGAAGCCGAGGAATTTAACTTCCGGTCTGAGCTCGATGCCATACGCCTCCCTCACCTTTCCGTGCACATGTCTGATAACCGCGGCAACGTCATCGGCCGAGGCAGTTCCGTTATTAACGATAAAATTAGCGTGAACGGGCGAAACTTCCGCGCCGCCAATCGAAAAACCCTTTAATCCACAATCCTCGATAAGCTTGCCCACGCTCGCATCGGGCGGGTTGCGAAAGACCGACCCGCAGGATGCGCGACCCATGGGCTGCGTACGCTTGCGCCTCGTCAGGTACCGCTCCATGCGCTCGCGAATGTCGGCCTTGGGCGCCGGTTTAAGCTTGAGCACGCACTCGAGGATGATCTCATTGCGGGGAAGGCTACATTCGCGGTAGCCCCAAGCGATCTCGGACCCCGCATAATGCTTGATACCGGATGCCGGGTCAAACGTTACGACATCCTCGACCAGCGAGCCAATCCACTCGGTCCGTGTGCCGGCATTCATAGATATCGCACCGCCGACCGAGCCAGGGATGCCAACGGCAAACTCAAGGCCCGAGAGGCTACGCGACAGGGCATCGTTGACCAGGCGCGCAAACATCACGCCCGCACCGACCGTCAGCGTACAACCGTCATCGGCAACAACCGTGCGCTGAAACTCACGTCCGAGCGAAATGACGGCACCGCGATAACCGCCATCGGCAACCAGCAGATTGGAGCCCTTGCCGATGATGACCCACGGCACCTGCTCGCGATCGAGCACCGCCACGGCGCGGCGGAGGGCATGATAGCTATGGCACGTCACAAAGAGGTCGGCCTTGCCGCCGATACGATAGCTCGTATGACGCGCAAGGCGCTCGTCCTCGATCACATCCGTGTCGATCATGCCCGAGAGCGCCATAACGGCGTTAAACAGACCCATTAGACTTAAGCGTCTTTCTTGGCAGTCAGATACTCAATGAACTCGGGGCCGACGGTCGTAACGTCACCGGCACCCATGGTGAGCAGCAGGTCCCCCTCGCCCACCATCTGCTCGAGCTCCTGATTGAGCTCAAGACGGCTGGAGCAATACACGACCTCCTTGCCAGGATGCTTGGCGCGCACGGTATCGGCGAGCATCTTAGAGGTGACACCCGGAATGGGCATCTCGCCAGCCGAGAACACATCAATCAGCAGCAGTTTATCGGCATTGGCAAATGCATCGGCAAAGTCGTCGCACAGGGCCTGCAGGCGCGAATAGCGGTGCGGCTGGAACACGACGTCGACGTGCTTGTAGCCCAGCGACGAAGCAGCAGCAAGCGTCGCCTTGATCTCGGTGGGGTGATGGCCGTAATCATCGACCACGGTGATGCCATCGATATCGCCCACGTGGGTAAAGCGACGGCGGACGCCCTCAAAGCTCGAGAGCGCCTTGGCGGCGGCGTCGATGTCAAGGCCCAGGACATGGGCGACGGTGAGCACCGCCGTGGCGTTGAGCATGTTGTGGCGACCGGGATTGCTCTTGATCTCCACAGCATGCTCAGTGCCGTCCTCAAAGCGAACGATAAAGTCACTCTGGATGCCCTTAACATCCGGGTGCATGCAGACGATGTCGTTGCTCTCGGCAAAGCCGTAGGAAAGCACGTGACGGCCCGTCGACTTGGCGAGCTCGACCAGATGTGGGTCCTCACCGCAGACGATGACGGTGCCGTCCTCGCCCACCAGGCTCATGAATTTGGCGAAAGTCGCCTCGATCTCCTCGATACCCGAGTAGTGATCGAGGTGGTCGGCCTCGACGTTGGTCACAATGACCACGTTGGGGTTCAGGAACAGGAAGGAACTGTCGGACTCGTCGGCCTCGGCGACAAAGTAGTCGCCCGAGCCGTTCTTGCCGTTCGTGTCATAGCCCTCGACGATGCCGCCGATCAAGAAGCTCGGATCCAGGCCCATGCGGTCGAGCATGGTGGCGCACATCGAGGACGTGGTGGTCTTGCCATGCGTGCCGGCAACAGCAACGGTGGTGTAGCCGTGGCCCAAGGCAGAGAGCATCTTGGCACGGGGCCACACGGGAATACCAAGCTCGCGAGCGCGCACGAGTTCAGGGTTGGACTCCGGAATAGCGGTGGAGACAACAACCACGTCGGGCTTGACCTCGTCGATCGTGGCGGCCTCATGGCCCACATGCACCTTCACACCAGCGCGGGTAAGCTGGCGGATATAACGTGACGTCTTAAGGTCGGAGCCGGTAACGGCATAACCGCGCTCGTGCAGAACGAGGGCGATGCCGCTCATGCCGGCGCCGCCGATACCGATAAAGTGGGCGCTCTTAAACTCGGGCGCGGAGGTTGCAGTCTGGGAATCAGCCATGTGCTCGTGTACTCCTTGCGTAAACACTGCCTGTAACCCGTTAACTGTACCGCACCTACCGCATCAGCGCGAGGACGACCGACGATATCCCGTCTAACTAACGCAAACCCTCTACCGCATCCGCCAGAAGAGCGGCGGCCCTATCCTGAGCCAGTCCACGCGCCGCCTGACGCATGGCGTCGCGCGCCGCCGCGTCATCGACCAGGTGCAGCAGCTCATCGGCAAAGGCAGAACTGTCGATATCGGCATCGGCGCAGAGCACACCGGCCCCGGCGTCGACTAGATAACGGGCATTGGTGGTTTGGTGGTCGGCCGTCGCATGCGGATACGGCACGAGCACCGAGGGCACGGCGAGCGCAGCAATCTCGGCCACGCTCGATGCACCCGAACGCGAGAGCGCCAAATCGGCAGCAGCCAGCATATCGCCCATGTTGTCGATGTAAGGCTGGACGCGGTAACGCTTCGCCTCCTCGGGCGTCAGCGCCAAAGCGCGCTCGGTCTCCTCAAAGCCG
Organism: uncultured Collinsella sp.; assembly: GCA_900544645.1. GTDB lineage: Bacteria > Actinomycetota > Coriobacteriia > Coriobacteriales > Coriobacteriaceae > Collinsella. The sequence goes on along the minus strand of UQWG01000052.1, from coordinate 5,082 downwards.
TCGGCACCCGTCGAATGCAACACATAGAGGTTCTTGCGCGAAAGCAGCTCGTTTTTGAGCGAAACCACGCGCTCGTTGAGGTGCTGGGCGCCAAGTGAACCGCCAAAGACGAGCAGCAGCGTAGCGTCCTCGGGAACGCCAAGTGCCTTGCGGCCGCGAGCGCGATCGCCTTCGATTACCGAGCGACGTACGGGGTTGCCGGTCATGAGCACGTGGTCAGGGTCACCTTCGCGTTCAAAGACCGAGCGCGCTGCCGGCACCGAGATGCACACGCGGGCGGCGTGGGAGTTCATCATCTTATTGGCCAGGCCCGGAACAGAGTTCTGCTCATGCAGCAGATACGGAACGCCCGCGCCCTTGCACCACCCCAGCAGCGGAACCTCGACATAGGCACCAAAACCGATGGCGGCATCGGGCTTGCCGACCTTTGAGAAATAACTGGCGAGCGCACGCTTGGCTTTGTTGACACGCCATAGCGAGGTCAGCGCCGTCCAAGGACGGGAGCGGTCGAAGCCCGTGACCGTAATGGGCACAAAATCAAACCCAGCCTCGGGGACCAGACGACCCTCGAGCTTGCGCGACTGGCCCACGAACACAACGTGGTGGCCACGGTCACGCAGCTCTTCGGCCAAGGCGAGCGCGGGGTTGATGTGCCCTGCCGTGCCGCCGGCTGCAATAGCAACGGTCATTTTATCGGTCATGGTAGTCCCTTCGTACACGCGGTCCCTGGCCGTCGGTACGCAGACGCGCCGACGGGTCTGAGTTCAAATCGATTCGATTATATCCGCCGCCCGCATTGCGAGGAGTGGGGCGCTGAGGACGACCTTGCGGCGCCGTTCGCTGACGCGGGCGGGCTGCGGGGTCGGTCGCAGAGCCATCCAGGACGGTAAAACCGTTACGCGAAGATCGCTCGCCGCGCACGTGGGGCACGCCGGCGGTACTCTCATCCATAACGGCAAAGCTCTCACGGCGGCGGTCGTACTCATCGCGGCGGGCGCTCTCGTACGAAACTCGCAGAATCAATCCGGCAAGCATAAGCGACACGATAATCGACGAACCGCCGTAGCTAATAAACGGCAACGGTTTGCCCGTCATGGGAAACACGTTGAGGATGCCCAGCGCGTTAATCAAAAACTGCACCGCGAGAATGACCGCGGAGCCAGACGCCATAAGCGCGCCCCGACGATCGGTCGCCTGCTCGGCAATGCGAAACGCCGAGTAGATCAGCATCGCAAACACCAAGAAGAACAGCACGGTTCCGACAAAACCGACTTCCTCGCCAATGATGGCCAAGATGTAGTCGTTGTGTGCCTCGGGCAGATACGAGTACTTCATGGTTGAGTTGCCGATACCACGGCCGAACAGACCGCCCGAGGCAAAGGCCATGATGGCAAGCGTGGCCTGATAGCCGTCACCATACTCGTCGGCCCAAGGGTTCAAGGCAACCTGAATACGCACCATACGGTACGGCTCTGCGACAAGCGCAATCACGATCACGAGAATGCCGAAGATTAGCACGCCGATGATAAATCTGGGGTCGAGGCCCGCAAACAACGCCATGCACATGAGGGTCAACAGGATGATCAGGACAGTACCGAAATCGGGCTGGATAAAGATCAGAAAGAGCGAAATGCCCAGGTAGATGCCCATCTTGCGAAGGAATTCGTTGATGTTGCCACCGGGCGAAAAGAAGCGATCGAGCATGATGGCCGAATACGCAATGGCAAATGGCTTTAAAAACTCGGAAGGCTGGAACTGAATACCGGCGATGTTGAGCCAGCGCGTGGCGCCGCGGCTGCCGCTGCCCACCAAGAACACCAGAAGCAGTAGCCCTATCATGCCGATAAGGAAGATCCTGAGCACATCCTCCCCAAACCAGCTGTCCGGCAAAACGCGCACGATGGCAATCAGCGCCAGAACACCGACCACGGCAAACGCGGCCTGTCGACCCAGAAAAAACGTCGCCGAGCCATTCTCGTGCAGCGCCTCGACCGAAGACGCCGAGTACACCATCAGCAGGCCAAAGCATACCAAGGTAAACAAGCAGGCCATGAATATCAAACGGGGGCGCATGATACGGGCGGGAACGCCGGCAATATAGCGTTCGCTAAACGACTGCCCGCCGTGGCTGGAACGCGGTGTGGTGCGACGTGAGGAAGCACGGTCCGAGTCGGGCCTCCTCATACCTTGTCGGGGGCTCTCCTCTCTCACCGCAACCCCTATTCCATTTGTGATTTCGCTGTAGCGGCAAGCTGAGCCACGTAGTCCTTAAACACGCGGCCGCGCTCCTCATAGCCCGAGAACTCATCGAACGAAGAGCAGGCAGGAGAAAGTAAGATCACGTCACCACGGCTCGAAAGCGAACGGGCAACGTCCACGGCGTCGCGCAGGTCATCCGCCTGGGCGATATCCACATCGCCATCGACATCAGCCTCGTCCATAGCGGCGGTGAAGCGCTCGCGCGCATCGCCAAAGCAGACGACCGAGCGCACGTTGTCCATAACGACGCGCGCGAAGTCCGTGAGCGGAGTGCCCTTATCGTGGCCGCCGAGCAGCAAGATCACGTCGTCATCGGGAAATGCCGTCAGTGCCTTCTCGACCGCATCGGTGTTAGTCGCCTTGGAATCGTTGACGTAGCGCACGCCGTCAATCTCGCCACACGGCTCCACGCGGTGCTCGAGCGGCTGGAACGAGGCCAGACCGCGGCAGACACCGTCGACATCGGCACCGACTGCCAAGGCAGCCGTGGCAGCGCACAGGGCATTGATAACATTGTGATGGCCCGAGATCTTGAGCTCGGATGTAGCGATGAGCGGGGTCTCGACACCCTTCAGACGCACGATCATCTTGCCATCGCGCACAAAGGCGGCATCCTCGCCCTCAGGCTCGTCAAAGGCAACCTTGCAGATGCGACGACCCGGCGTGTAGATGTACTCATCGAACTCGTGAATGCCGGCGTCTTCGACGTCGACAACCACCAGATCGTCATCGACCATATTGTCAAACAGTTTGATCTTGGCAAGCGCATAGTTCTTATGACTCTTATGCCAGCCCAAGTGGTCGGGAGTGATGTTGAGCAGCACCGCCACGCGGGGGTGGAGCTCGGTTGTCGTAGCAATCTGATAGCTCGAGAGCTCAGCCACAAACCACTCGTTGTGGGCTCGGCCGTCAATCTCGTTGACCGGCGGCTCGCCGATGTTGCCGACAGCAACGCTGGCCTCGCCGGCAGCCTTAAGCAGATAATCAGTCAGCGACGTGGTGGTCGTCTTGCCGTTGGTGCCCGTGATGGCAATCCAGTTATCGGGCGACAGGCGATAGGCAAACTCGGGCTCACCCATAATCTGAGCGGCATGCTCGCGCCCGGCCTTAAAGAAGCCCGAGAACTCCGAGATGCCCGGGCACGTCACGCATACGTCATAGGCGCCCTCGACCTGTTCGGTCCCATAGACAAACGACGCACCAGCAGCCTCGAGCGCACGCGTGGCGTCATTGGGCTCAGAGGTGCCACCGCCATACACGGTAACGGCACTTACGCGCTCGGGATGTGCCAGCGCCCAGCGGGCGACATCGAGACCGGATTTGCCCTGACCCAAAACGAGCAGGCTAAAGACATCAGCAAGAGGCATGAAAGACCACTATCCCAACTGGAAGAACAGGGCAAGGCCAACGGCACCAAAGGCAGCAGCGATAATCCAAAAACGGATGACGACCTTGGTCTCGGCCCAGCCCTTCTTTTCGAAATGATGATGGATGGGCGCCATAAGGAAGACGCGCTTGTGCGTAAAGTGGAAGTAGACAACCTGAATCATGACCGACAGGGTCTCAACGATAAACAGGCCGCCGATGATGAGGGAGACGACCTCGGTGTTGGTCATGATGGACGTGCAGGCAAACGCGGCGCCCAGGGCAAGCGAGCCGGTATCGCCCATAAAGATGCTCGCCGGATAGCAGTTGAACCACAGAAAGCCCAAGCAGGCACCGGCACACGCGGTGCAGAAGATGGACAGGTTCACGTCTCCGTGCAAAAACGCCATGGCAGCCATGGCGAGCATGGCAATCATGGAGGTGCCGCCAGCAAGACCGTCAAGGCCATCGGTCAGGTTCACGGCATTAGAAAGACCGGCGATCATCAGCCAGCAAAAGACAATGTAGAGCCACGGGAACGAAAGGCCGCAGATGGTGGTCGAAAGCACGCCAAGGTCAATCGTCAGGCCGCCGGGAAAACGAATCTCGGGGGCGACGCCGCACCAGTTAACGGCAAGTACCGTAAAGGTGACACAGATAATGGTTAGGCCGATCATCTTGGCATGAGGCGTCAGACCGAGCGAGCGCCCATGCGTAACGGAGGTCAGGTCGTCGATCAGGCCCAGCACGCCGGTCGCCAGCGTGGCGAGCAGCACGAGCACGAGCTCGGTGGTGAGCTTGCCCATCAGCAGGCAGGTCAGCGAAATCGCAACAAGGATGATGACGCCGCCCATGGTCGGCGTACCCTGTTTAATCAAATGACGCTTGGGGCCGTCGGCTCGGACCTGTTGGCCGATACCCTCGACCTTCAGCAGCTTGATCCACCACGGCATGAGCAGCAGCGCAATGGCAGCGGCGATGCCAAGCCCCAAAAAAGCCTGATACGTTGGATACGAGGGATTGCCGAACATGGGCTAGCACACACCTTCCACAAAGCGGTCGAGCTCAACAAAGCGGGAACCCTTGACCAGTACAACATCATGTTTTTCAAGCGCGCCGCCCATGCGGTCGAGCACCTGCTGATAATCGGAGAACACCTGGATGCGGTCCTCGTCCATGCCCATCATGCGCGCGGCATCGGCCATAAGCTGGGCCAGCTCACCACCCACGCACGCCAGCATGTCGAGCTTCTTGGCGGCGGCATAGGCGCCCACGAGCTCATGCATGCGAGGAGCCTCATCGCCCATCTCGCCCATCTCGCCCAGGATCGCCATACGAGACCCCGTGCACGAAAGCGAGCACAGCAGATCGAGGCCAGCAGCCATAGATTCGGCACTGGCGTTATAGGAATCGTCGATGACGCGGGCACCGCTCTTGGCGCGCTTGATCTCTTGGCGG
>UQWG01000051.1 GCA_900544645.1 uncultured Collinsella sp. | reverse complement strand
GAAGGACTGCACGACCCTGTAGCGGCGCTTGATCTCGCGGTTGGCGCGCTCCTGGACGTTGTTGGTGCGGAGCTTGGCCCAGTGCGCCCTGGGGAAGGCCGTGAACGCCAGCGCGGAGTCCTCGGCCTGCTCGAAGACCTCGCCGGCCCTGGCGGACACCGACGCCACCCAGGGCGCCGCCTCGGCCCACACGCAGCGCGCGAGGTCGGGGTCGTCCTGGTAGACCGCGGCGTGCACGAGGTCCCTGACGGCCGCCTTGGAGTCCTCGGGCCTGCCCGAGCAGGCGCTCTGGAGGTTGCGCTGCAGGTGCGTCACGCAGCGCTGCCAGGCGCAGCCCTGGAACAGGCGCGAGACGGCGGCCACGAGCCCGGCGTGGCTGTCGGAGACCACGAGGCGAACGCCGGCCAGCCCGCGCTCGCGCAGCCCGCCGAGGAATGCCGCCCAGGAGTCCTCGCTCTCGGTGTCGACCACGTCGCAGCCCAGGAAGTGCTTGCGCCCGTCGGCGCCCAGCCCGATCGCGGTCACGACGCCCTGCGAGACGACCGACGAGCCGACCCTGCAGCTCATGTAGGTGGCGTCGAGCCACAGGTAGCAGCACGGCGTGCCCGAAAGGTCGCGGCGGCGGAACTCCGCCACCTCGGCGTCGAGGTCGGAGCAGAGGCTCGAGACCTCCGAGCTCGACAGCGAGGATATGCCCAGCTTGGACGCCACGCGCTCGACCTTGCGGGTGGACACGCCGCACACGTACATCTCCTGCACGATGGCGGCCACCGAGGTGTCGACGCGCGACCATCGCGCGAGCATGCCCTCGGGGTAGTAGGTGCCGTGCCTGAGCTTGGGTATCTCGAGCTCCACGTCGCCCACGGCGGTCTTGAGCGACCTGGGGCGGTAGCCGTTGCGGCTGTTCTCCCTGCCGTCGCTGCGCTCGTTGCGGCTCGCGCCGCACATCTGCTGGGCCTCGGAGTCCATCAGTGCGTTCATCACGCCGCCCAGCACCCTGCACGCGAACTCGCGCGCGTCGCCGCACTCCTGCCAAAGCCTCGCCGCCTCGAGGGCCTCGTCGCGACCGAGGCGCAGTACACTCTCTTCTTGGGGCATCGCCTTTCCTTCCATTCGTCACCTTCATTACTCCAACGACGAATTCTAGGCGGTGTCCCCTCCCTTTCAAGAAAGGGCGGAGGCGGGGCATGCCCCGCCTCTTACACCACATCTCTGTGCGCTACCCTCCTCGTATTCGCGGGCCCATCTTCTCAGCGTCGAATCCTTTATGCCGAGTTCCTTCGATAGGCCTTTGACCGTCATTTCCCCGGACAGGACCACCTTTGCCGCCGAGACCTTGAACTGCCTGTCGTATCGCTTTCTTCTTTGGGTCATCTTGAACACCTTTCGCTCTTAACTAGGTGTCCAATTCATCATACCCACTCCAAAAGCCTCCCATTTCTCATGTCCAAGAAATGGGAGGCAGTTCACCACACGGGTGACGGGCTTTTCCGCTACCAGCCGCGTGCTTCCTCCGCACGTACGAGCTGACGAGCCTCGATCTGGCGAATCATATCGATGCGTCGCTGGTGACGGCCGCCCTCGAACTCGCCGGTGAGCCAGGCGTCGACAATCATTTTGGCCAGCTCGATGCCTACCACACGAGCACCAAATGCGAGCATGTTGGTGTTGTTGTGCTCGCGCGACAGGCGAGCGGAATACGGCTCAGAGCAGGTGCAGCAACGGATACCGCGCACCTTGTTGGCGGCAAGCGAGATGCCCACACCCGTACCGCAGATAACGATACCGCGATCAACCTCGCCGGACATGACAGCGTCCGCCACGGCCTCACCCGCGATGGGATAGTCAAAGCGCTCGGTGCTGTCCGTACCGAAGTTCACGACTTCGTAGCCGTACTTCTCCTGGATATACGCCGTGATGGCTTCCTTGTACTCGACTGCGACGTGGTCGTTTCCAATACCGATCTTCAAAAGAGACCCCTTTCCATAAGAACCATTCGCGCATGCCGCGCGCTCAATCCGTCCTAATTCGCCGTTCCGCTTCTAATACACCTCGCCGGCGCGCAAACGGCGCAGACACTCCTCGTAACCAGCGTCCTTGCCAAACAGCGCACTGGTGCCCAGGATAAATCCGTCCGCGCCAATGGCGGACAGGTCGCGCACGCGCTCGGGCGAGCAGGCGCCGTCGATCATGAGCTTGAAGCCAAAGCGCTCCTTCAGCGCGGCAAGGCGACGCACCTTGTCGTTCGTGAACTCGATAAAGCTCTGACCGGCAAAACCCGGATTCACCGTCATGACCATCACGTAATCGCAGAGGTTCAACATCTCCTCGATCTCGGAGATAGAGGTGTCGGGGTTCACGGCGATACCGGCGCTCTTGCCGAGGGACTTAATCGCGGCGAGTGTCTTGACCACGTAACGCTCGGACTCCGGATGGATATAGATGATGTCCGCGCCGGCGGAGGCGAAAAGTTCAACCTTGCTGGCAGGATTCTCGACCATAAGGTGCACGTCGACGAGCTTGTTGGTGGCAGCTCGCACGGCCTTGATGTCTTCGAGACCCATGGCGAAATTGGGAACGAAACTGCCGTCCATCACGTCGCAATGGAAGATGTCGATGCCGGCGGCGTCGAGATCCTCGACGGTCGCACGCAGATTGCCGTAGTCGGCGCACATGAGACTGGGGCAGAGCAGCATAGTGAACTCCTTATCTGCTCGGTGATTATCTACTCGGTGGTAATTAATCGTTTAACCTTTATCTACAGTCTGGCTGATTAATCGTTTAACCACGTTGTTAACCTGCAGGCTTTTCCAGATTCACAACGTTGCCATATTTGCCTATCTAGCTGGTATCATGCAGGAGCCCGCACCACGAAACGCTGTCGTATTCCCTAGGAAGAAATCCCGCTACGCGGACAGCAGCAGCCAGGGGCCGCAATCCGCAGACCTGAGCCCGGACCCCCTACGCTCCAGGCGTGATCAGGCGCGCGCACTGGGCGATCTTCTCGTCATAGGACTCCGCGATAATCGACACACCATCGAACCCAAACGCGCGAACATTCGAGAACTGATGGAACTTCGAGCTGTCGCACAGCACGTACGCCTTATTCGAATTCTCGCGCACGATGCGCTTCTTCGCCGCCTCAACGTAGGAGGGCGTCATGACGCCGCGGTCCTCGTCAATCGCGTTGGTCCCGATAAACGCCTTATCGAAGTACAGATCGCGCAGGATCGATTCGGTCATAGAACCGCAGAACGAGGAGTTCACATAGTTGAACTCGCCACCCACCACGATGAGCTGGGCGCGCGTCTCGCTCTTAATCAGGCACGCCGAGGCATCCGTCGTGTAAATTGTCACGTCGCGGTCGAGCAGCAGACGCAGCAGCGCCGTGCAGGTGGAACCCGAGTCCAAGTAGAGCGTGTCCCCGTCCTCAACAAAACGCAAGGCGACTTGGGCAATCTGTTCCTTCTCACTCCCGTGTAGGCCCGAACGCGTCGAGATACTCACCTCGTGGACAGCCGAGAGGAGCCTCACCGCGCCGCCCGAAAGATGCTCAACCTTGCCAAGCGCCTCCAGCTCCTTGAGGTCGCGACGTAGCGTCGAAATAGAGACGCCCGGCAGCTCCTCCTGCAGCTCGGAAATCCTCGCGAAGCCCGACTTCTGCAGGCACTCTACAATTCGCTCCTGGCGCTCATACGGAATCATATTGGGAACCTCTCCAAACCACTCTGCTTCACGCTCGTTCATTTCTTTTCGAAAAGTGTAACGCACAAGCAGAATAGCGGCCGCCACCTGTTGCGATGACGACCGCTTAATCGATTGACCTACCCTCTCGTTCACAATTTGAACGAGGTTGACACACCTCGCGTAAGCGCGACGCTCTTCAAGCGAAGAGAACGACCCTAGGAGAGGCGGCGCATCCGGGGCTCTTAGGCGAGCTGATCCTCCTTGCCGTTGAAGGCGAAGGCAAGAACACCGGCCACGACGGCGGAAATGAGCATGCCGACCATAGCCCAAGCGAAGTTCATGGGGTCGGAACTCACGAAAGCCGGGAACGTAGTGACGGAACCGAAGGTGAACGCAGTGGTGACGACCTTCATGATACCGAGGAACGCGCCGCCGACGGCACCGCCGATGATCTGCGCAAGCCAGACCTTCTTGTTCTTCACGAGCATACCGAACAGCGTGGGCTCGATGATGGCGGACAGGGCGATCGATACGACACCGGTCATCGCGAAGCTCTTGAGCTTCTGGTCGCGGGCCTTGAGGAACACGCCGAAGGCGCAGCCGATAACGGCGAAGTTGCAGGCGAAGGTGAAGGGGCAGATGTAGTCGAAGCCGTTCTGAGCGATGTTGTTGATCATGATGGGGTTCACGGCCCAGTGGATGCCCATGGACACCAGCACGGACCAGCCGCCGCCAACCAGCACGCCGGCGAACACGGAGCTGCGCTCGATCAGCCAGTTGACCACGAAGGCGATGGCCTCACCAGCGTAGACGCCCAGGGGACCGATGACGAGCATGGTGAGCGGAACCATAACGATCAGGGAGATGGCGGGCAGCACGACGAGCTTGAGCATCTCGGAAACGTGCTCATCGAGCCACTTGTACAGGTACGAGTAGACCCAGACAGACAAGATGGCAGGGATAACCGTGGAGTTGTAGTTCATGAGAACCACGGGGATGCCGAAGAAGTCCGTCATGGCGCCGTTGCCCGCGTCGCCCATGAGGGCGATGAAGTCCGGGTAGAGCAGGCACGCGCCGAGCAGCGCCGACAGGTACGGGCTCGCGCCGAAGCGCTTGCCGGCGGAGAAGCCGAGCAGCACGGGCAGGAAGTAGAACACGCTCATGGCCAGGGTGTACAGGATGGTGTAGGTACCCGTGCCCTCAGCGATGATGCCGAGCTGGGCGGCCAGGATAACGAAGCCGCGCAGGATACCGGAGCCGGCCATGGCGGGCAGCAGCGGGGCAAAGATGCCGGAGATCGCGGAGAAGACTTGGCTGACGATGCTCTCGCCCTCGTCCTTGGTAGCAGCGGAGATTTCCACGCCCGAACCCTTGACCAGCGGCTCAAACTTCTCGTACAGCTTCGGGACCTCAGTGCCGATAAGAACCTGGTACTGACCGGCCTTGTTCAGCGTGTTCACAACGCCTTCGACTTCCTTGACCGCAGCGTCGTCGCAAGCCGCGTCGTCTTTGAGATTGAGGCGCAGGCGCGTCGCGCAGTGCGTCATGCCCGAGATGTTCTCGGGACCACCGACGGCGTCCAGAATCCCCTGAGCCATCGCGTTCCAGTCGCGTTTCATTGGTTACCTCCCCATTGCGCAGAAGAGCTCGCGGACAAGCTCGGCTGCCTTAATCGCGTCGTTTGCATCGATAACGGATTGGATCTTCTCCATGCTTACGGCCTCGATGGCGTCGTTGAGCAGATGGATCATCTGGTCGTTCTGTGCAGCCTCGCCGGCAGCGGGCTCGATGACCGGGAACGTGTCGAAGTAGATTGCGCTGTCGTAACCGTGCTTCTTCACGTAGTAGAGGAACTCGAGGGTCTTCACCGGCGTGGACGTACCAATCATAAGGCCATCGTCGAAGCGACCGTTGCCGTCGTTTAGGTGAATGCCGTAGAGCTTGCCCTCGCGGCCGAACAGGTCGGCGGCCATGGCAGGGTTCTCGTGCTTCATGAGCATGTGGCAGTAATCCAGCGTGACGCCCAGGTTCGGGCGGTCTGCAGCGTTGAGAATCATGCCGGTCATACCCATGGAGTCGATGAACGCGTACGCGCGCTCCTCGTAGGGTTTGTACTCAATCGAGATCTTGAGGTCGGGCGCGTAGTCGCAAACCTTCTGGAATGCGGCTACGAGCTGGTCGAAGACGCGAGCGTAGGCGATCTGGAAGCTGTAGTCAAAGCCGTCGTGGCCGAGCCAGATGGTCACCGTGTTGCCACCGGCAGTGCGGCAGTAGTCGCACGCCTCGTAGCAGAGCTCAAGGGCTTCCGCGGCAAGGGCATCATCGGCATTGCCCAGGTCACCGTTGAGGAAGGCGTTGCGGAAGCGCAGCGCGCAGCCGTTCAGCTGCAGGTCGTGAGCTGCGAGCTTGGCGGCCATGTCCTCAGCCGTGACACCTGTGCAGTGCTCGGGGTAGTTGAGGTCGACGTGCGTGAGGCCCACGCTCTGGAACTCCGCGAACACGCGATCAAGATTCTTGTCGCCATCGCGAAAATAGGAGTTGATACGAGTTGCAAGCTTCATGCTTCTACGTCCTTTACCTTCGTCCTTGATCGTTTCTGCCCGTTCGAGCACCTGATCTATATCCGTAATTCGATAAGGGACGCCGCCTGCGCGCCGGGGCTTACCCTGTGACATGTAGATTACTGCCACATAAGTTCATTTTCAATCAGTATTTTTCACTCTTTTTCTCATTGTGTCAGAGTTTTTCACCGTATAAAGCCATCTACCTTGTGGTTTTGCTGTTAATCAAGTTTGACCATTCTTGAAATTACCTGATTTTTTCTGAATTAATTTGCCGTTTATCGGTAAAAATCGACCGCTCACGGCTGACGGCGACGCAAGATGGAAGATACTTGCATGAGGAAAAGCACTGAATTCCCAGCGCCGATTCGAATGACGCGATTGGTGACGCGAGCGTCGACGGCCCGAATCTGCCGTCGGCCCCCACTAACCAAAAACGGCGCCGCTCACGCGACGCCGTCATATTCCCTGGTGCCCCCGGGCGGATTCGAAAACTCCCCCCCCGCGGGGAAATTGGTGACGCGGGTGTCGACGGCGCTGAGCGCTCCGTGTTTTGGTATGTGGATATGGCAGCCATCAACCTTTCTCGGCATGTGAAACTCTAGGCACATATGAGCATACCTGAGCGACGCAACACATGCGCTCCATCTATCCCAACAAGCTCCAGCGGTACCCGCACTTCCCATTTCGTGTAGAAAAGGGCCTGTATATACTTCCCATTTCGTGTATTGAATCAGGAAACCACACTTCCCATTTCGTGTATACAGCAGCTAGATTGGGCAATCATGTCAGTATTCAGACGTACGGCCTACAATAAACTCCTCGATTGGAAAGCGAGCAATGGATCCCGAGCCATCATGCTCGAGGGGGCCCGCCGCGTTGGAAAAAGCACCCTTGCCCAAGAATTTGCGCAGTCCAAATACAAATCCCACCTCGTGATCGACGAATCTGTTGCGAGTGAAAAAAGAAGACCGGAGACTCAACTGGTCTCCGGCCTCATTTCTAAAAAACGTCTCGTGGTTCTACTCGTGCTGTCGGGCTTCTACCAGCCTGCAGAAGTCGTTGACGCTCATGAGCCATTCCCTTTGCGCGGGCGTGTAGGTTTCGAACAGCGATGAGGGCACAACGAGGCTGAGCCTGTCCTTAGCCATAGCTCGTGTGTAATCCTCACTTACGGCGGGCTCAAGTGTTACAAGATGCTTGTCCTCGATTCTGTCAGCCTCATCAAGCACCTGACGCCAACGCTCCTTGATGGTTGTCTTGGCACCGAGCATCGTCAGTCGAGCGACAGGGAACTTGGGGTCGTGGTAATCGTCAATAGAGGGAAAGATGAAATCCGGCTTTGATTTGCCCTCGGTGTATTTCTGCGCCGAGTAGCGTATGCCCCTAGCATCGAATAGCATCGAGAGTTGATTCTCGAACGCCGTCCCCGCACGGGACTTGCGGCGCTGGAAGGCCGACATAGTGGTGCGCAGCACGCCATCAACATCAAGCGCCGAGCCAAGGTATGGCGCGAGGTCGCGCTCCAAGAGATGCCGCTCGAAGACGCGGAACAGCATCTCTTCGCGTTCGTAACAAGCGACCAAGCAGCCATCCGGGTCGCCCGTCCAATCGAGCTTTCCAAGGGTGGAAGCTGAGTAGGCTGAGAAGTCTGCCCCTTTGGGGAAGGACTCGCCGAATTTCTCGATCATACCGTCGAGGAAGTTCTCCGCTGCGATCGGCATGCTAACTTCGATGCCGATGGACTCCAAAATCCTTGCGGCGATCGACGTGATGCGCGTATCCTCCCGAGCAGAGGGCGTAAAACCCTTCTCGCCAACCCCGTCGAGCGCGAAGAGCCAGCGAACTTGAGATTCCGCCGTACTCCCCGCTCGGGCAAATAGGATTACGACCTCCTTGGCTTCGTGTAGGGCCAAAACCATGAGGTCGCCCGGACGGGCCATGCCCATGGCAGCATTATCGTTGTAGTAGAGCCTATACTCAGTTCTAGTTGGATGCTTCCTGCGGGCGTCGTACCAAGTGGTATAACCATGGTCGAATATAGGGTCTGCACCATCATCGAGATATGCGAAGGTAGTTCGCATCCCCTTTATGTCATCGTCTCCGAAAAGCGCGCGCAAAGGCCCCACGCCGTTGAATTCGTGCTGGTGGCTTTCATTGGCCCCCATGATGTCAACGCCCGCGAGGGTTTTCGCGACAGCACCGTCAAAATACGCGCCAAGTACTCCATAGTCCATCCTAGAACACCTCCATCATCAACTTCGCGACCGAGCGCACGACCGGCACGGTCACGGAGTTGCCGAACTGCTTGTATGCCTGAGTATCCGACACCGGGATGATGAACTCATCGGGAAATCCTTGCAGGCGCGCGCATTCGCGGGGAGTGAGTTTACGAGGGTTTTTTCCTTCCTGCCCGACCAGAATCTCGCTGCCATCCTTGTGGTACCGGGCGGAAAGCGTCCTTGTCGTGTCCTCTGGGCCGACCATCGAGTATCCAAAGCCGTGGCCCGCCGCCTCATGCTTTTCGCGATAGGCGCGCAGATAGGCCCATAGCTTATCCGAAATGGTGTAGCGTTCGTTTGGTTGCTCTTCGAGGATTTCCCCTAGCGTATGTCCCGGTCCCGGCACCTCAAGGTCATCCCACGAGAAGGGAACTTCCTCCCTGAACCCCACGATGTAGATGCGCTCCCTGTGCTGGCACGTCCAGTTTTTTGAATCAAGCACTTTCCAGAAAATATGGTATCCAAGGTCCTCCTCAAGCGTCTGTCGTATGACCTTGAAGGTCTTCCCGCCGTCGTGACTCGTAAGGTTCTTAACGTTCTCAAGCAAGAAGGCCTTCGGACGCTTGTCGCGTATGATGCGAGCGACCTCGAAAAAGAGGGTTCCCTGCGTTTTATCCTCAAAGCCGGTGGGTCTCCCCAAAGATTGCTTCTTCGAAACGCCTGCAAGGGAGAATGGCTGACAAGGAAAGCCTGCGAGCAGGACATCGAAGTCCGGTATATCGTTTGATGCGACCTGACGGATGTCGCCCGCCGGGGTCTCTCCATAGTTCATCCGGTAGGTTTTCTGGGCGAACTTATCCCACTCGCAAGAGAAGACGCACCTACCGCCAAGCTCTTGGAACGGCATTCGTATACCGCCGATGCCCGCGAAGAGATCGCAGAAGGTAAAAGGCGCGTCGCTGCGCTCCCCTTGGTCAAATGGAGCCCCCGCATCGAGCGATGCGATAAAGGCGCATTCAGCCGCCGTTGGACTAGTATCCCCAGACTCCCAGCGCCGAACGGTGCGTTCGCCAGACGAGCCCATACCAAGGGCGGCGGCGAACTCCTTTTGGGTGAGGCCGAGGTCAATTCTCTTTTGCGCTATATCAGCTGCATTTAGTTGCATGGGACGCCTATCTTGGTTGAAAAACGGTCAAACTGTCCTGTATTTACCACAGCGTTAGTCTATCACCCCGAGCGGACATGTCTTCCCCTTGCTTCAGTCCGCCTCTAAACCCCGTAGCATCAACTGGGCTTTAGGGCTTGGACGCTCTACCGGAGGGCTCTAGACGCAATTGGTGACGCGGGTGTCGACGGCCCGAATCCGCCGGCGGCCCCCGCAAACCAGAAACGGCGCCGCTCCCGCGACGCCGTCATATTCCCTGGTGCCCCCGGGCGGATTCGAACCGTCGACACCCGCTTTAGGAGAGCGGTGCTCTATCCCCTGAGCTACGGAGGCATGTTGTACTAGTGTAGCAGATTTGCCCCTTGGCCATGTAGCGCATGGCCACTCATCAAGAAGGCTCTGCAGCGAATTATCGCCGTAGAGCCTTCTCAATAACGGAAAATTATAACCCAGAATAACGCAAAATAATGGGATGGGGTTTCCTCTAACCACATGTAAGGGAAATTCCATCCCGGTATTCGGCTAAAAAATGGGACAAGCTTTCCCAACTGGCGCTCAAAAGGAAAATGCATCCCGGAATGAGAACGAATTCCGGGATGCATTTTCCGCCATCTATCGCAGACGACTAGTCGCCTTTGTGGAAGAGGTTTTTGATAACGGAGGGGATGCTCTTGGCGCCCTTGGCCGTCACATCGATAAAGTCGGGCGAACGCACAAGCTTATCCTCGTCGACGTACTTGCGGACCGCGCGCAACGTCTCTTTGTCGTCGCGCGTCGAAAACGTAAAGTGACCGTTGTCCTTGGTGAAGATGGCAAAACGCGTGATCTTCTTGGTGCCGCGTAAAACCTCGGCGGCAATATAGTCGACCTCGTCCCACGGGATTTGAATATAATCCTCGGGATTGCGCTCGTTGTAATACTCGAACGCCTTATTGCCCACCATCACGTTACCGTGGCTGGTAAGCCCCATCAGGCAGGTTGCCGGCGTTGCCAGATCGACCGTGCTGTTCTGAGATTGCGCCATGCGCGCCTCGCCCTCCAAATAAAACAATCGGACCGCATCCAGTGTACCCACCGGGTGCGGTCCGTTTCAATGGCTCAAAAGCCCTTGCCTAGCAATTCTCGGTCTTAAGCCGAAGCGTGCTTACATGAAGCCGCAGAAGCGACCGATGATGCCGACGGCGAAGAGAGCCAGGATGATGACGATCGGGCTGACCTTCTTCTTGAGGAGCTTGCAGACCAGCAGGGTCAGGCACACGGCGGCAAGGCCGGGGATGAGCTGATCGAGGTTGGCCTGAAGCGTGGTGACCTTCATCTGATCAAGGGCGGTAGCACCGACGGAGTTATACATCGTCAGCGCTTCCTTGATACCCTCGGAACCGGAGGGCAGGCTAGCCCAGTCGATAAAGGCGCCAGCAGACTGCTTGACCGTGGAGACGATCGGGGTGAAGGAAATGGACACCCAGCGCTCGACCAGGGCGCCGATGATGAACATACCCAGGATGGAAGCGCCCTCGGTGACCTTGCCCATCAGACCACCGGAGAGGTCCTTGGCGATGGAGGAGCCGACCTTGTAGCCAAACTCCTGCGTGTACCACAGGAAGGCGTAACGGATGATGTTCCACGCGAAGAAGAACAGCAACGGACCGGCGATGCTGCCGGACAGGGCCAGGGAAGCGCCCAGAGCGCCCAGAATCGGGCGAAGGGTGAACCAGAAGACGGGGTCACCGACGCCGGCGAGCGGGCCCATCATACCGACCTTAACGCCCTGGATGGCGACGTCATCGATCGGAGCACCGTTGGCGCGCTCCTCCTCGAGGGCGAGGGTAACGCCAATGACGGGGGCGGAAACATAGGGGTGGGTGTTATAGAACTCCAGGTGGCGCTTAAGAGCGGCAATCTGGTCATCCTTGCTGGTGTAGAGCTTCTTGATCGCAGGGATCATTGCGAAGCACCAGCCGCCGTTCTGCATACGCTCGTAGTTCCACGAGCCCTGAAGGAACTGATGACGGAAGCAAACCTTCTTGCGGTCAGCCTTGGTGAGCTGAATCTTGTTCTCTGCCATATGTATCACTCCCCTCCTACTCGTAATCGTTCAGAATGTCGCCGAGCGGGTCGCCGGAGCCACCGCCCATGCCGCCACCCTGCTTGGCCAGATCCTTAAGGCCAAGGTAGATGAGGGCAAGGGAGATGCCGATGAGACCAAGGGCGATCAGCGTGAGCTGAGGGATGGCAGCAAGGACAAAGCCGAGGACGAAGAACGGCCAGGTCTCCTTGGTGGCCATCATGTTGATGACCATGGCGTAACCGACGGAAGCGACCATGCCGCCGCCGACAGCCATACCGCCGGACAGCCAGTCGGGCATAGCGTTAAGCGCGTTGGTAACGGCCTCGGCCGGGATGACGCACAGAAGCACTGCCGGGATGGCGATACGAAGGCCCTGCATGAGGATGGCAGCATACTGCCAGCGCTCGATGCCGGAGAAGTCGCCCTTCTCGGCGCAACCGTCCATGGCGTGAGCGATAGCGGTAGCAATGGTACGGCAGATCATGGTCAGGAACAGACCAGCGACCGACAGCGGGACGGCGACGGCGATGGCGGCGGTAACGGCCTTGGCCGAATCGGTGGCGCCACCGTTGAGGGCGAGCACCATGATGATCGAAGAAGCGACCGAGGCCAGAGCGGCGTCAGGCGCGACAGCGGCGCCAACGTTAGCCCAGCCAAGGGCCATCATCTGGAGCGAACCGCCCAGGAGGATGCCCTCCTGAAGGTGACCGGTTACGAGACCGATAAGCGTGCATGCCACGAGCGGCTGATGGAACTGGAACTCATCCAGAATGCCTTCCATACCGGCAAGCAACGCGACAATCGCAACAAGCAGAATAGTGATTGCAGACAT
>UQWG01000050.1 GCA_900544645.1 uncultured Collinsella sp. | reverse complement strand
GCTCTTCTCGACCTTTCTGCGCCTCATCACGCTCGCCGTCCGTCTGTTCTGCAACATGTTCGCAGGACACGTGGTCATGGGCTCGTTCGCCATCATGGCGAGCATGTTCATGCAGCCGCTGCTTCAGCAGGTTTCCGCGGCCCACGCCGTCGGCGCCCTGCCTTCGCTGGCCTGGCTTGCCATCCTCATCCTGATCTATGCGATCGAGCTTGTGGTCGGCGCCATCCAGGCTTACGTCTTCACGGTCCTTACCGCCGTGTATGTCTCCGAGGCAGAGGAGGTCGCGGAGGAGGAGTAGTCTTCCGTTCGCGCCTTAAAGGTAAGGCAATTCGTTAAACCGCCGGTGCCCGTACCCATGGAGCCCGGCAGTTATAAAAAGGTTATCCTGCGTGAAATAAGACACGCACGACAAAGGAGGAATCGTGGGAGTTATCGGTTACGGTCTCGGTGTTATCGGCGCTGGTCTTGCTATCGGCCTGTCTGCTCTGGGTGCTACGGGTGCTATGGCCCGTCAGCCTGAGGTCCAGGGCCGCGTGTTCACCGTCTTCATCATGGGCTCCGCCTTCGGCGAGGCTCTGGCTCTGATCGGCTTCGTTGTCGCGCTGATCGTTAAATAGCACGGAGCGTCAAGTATGAATCTTTCATCCCAGAAGAGCGCGATCGCACTCTCCGCGTCCGCGGCCGCGCTGCTCATGCCGGTTTCCGCGTTCGCCGAGGACGGCGCTGCCGGTGCGGACATCCTCATCCCTAAGATGGCGGAGTTCATCCCGGCGCTTATCGCCTTCCTGATTATCTGGATCGTGCTGGCCAAGGTCGCCCTGCCGGGCATCATGAAAACCATGGAGGAGCGCGGCAAGAAGATCGAGGAGAGCCTCGACGAGGCCGAGAAGACCAAGCAGGAGGCTATCGCCAAGCGCGCTGAGTCCGACTCGATCGTCACCGACGCCCGTCGTCAGGCTGCTGACATTGTTCTCGAGGCCCGTAAGGACGCCGAGTCCGAGCGCGCCCGTATCATCGAGGCTGCTCACAAGGAGGCCGAGGAGATTATCGCCAAGGCCCATACGACCGTCGAGGACGAGCGCAAGTCCATCTACGCCGGTGCCGCGAGCTCCATCGCCGACCTGTCCGTTGCCGTCGCCACCAAGATCGTGGGCGAGGCACTCGAGGACGAGGCCGGGCAGAAGAAGCTCATCGAGCGCTACATCCAGGAAGCAGGTAGCCTGAATGCCGACTAGCCGCTATCAGGACAAGGTGCTCGAGACTTACGCGCGCTCCCTTCTGGAAGCCGCTAAGGCCGAGAACCATGTGTTCGAGGACCTCGAGATGATCGAGCGCCTGGCTTCCGCCAGCCCCGAGATCATCGCCGTGCTCGACACCATGTCCAAGCGCGACCAGCTCGACCTTCTTCCCAAGGTGGCAGCTGCCTTTAAGTATGTTGCCGAGGAAGACGAGGATGTAGTGGGCGTGACCGTCACCACGGCGATCCCGCTCGACGACGAGCTGCGTCAAACCATCACTAAGAAATGCGAGCAGGACTTCGGCCGCAAGGTATTCCTTATCGAGCAGGTCGACCCGTCTATCGTGGGCGGCCTGGTGCTCGAGGCCCGCGGCGAGCGTCGTGACATTTCCGTCAAGACGCAGCTGCGCATCGCGCAGGAGACCCTCGCAAACTCTGCTAATTCGTACGGAGGTGAAGCCTAATGTCCGAAACCCTCAATGCCCAGGATATCGCCAAGAAACTGCAGGAGCAGCTCACGAGCCTCTCCGCGACGGTCGATACGCATGAGGTTTCAACGGTCGACGAGGTAGGCGACGGCATCGCGCGCGTCTCCGGCCTCAAGAGCGCCATGGCAGGCGAGCTTCTGGAGTTCAAGAGCTCCGATACCGGTGAGACCGTCTTCGGCCTTGCCCAGAACCTTGACCGTGACGAGGTCGGCGCCGTTCTGTTCGGTGCCGTCGACTCCATCAAGGAAGGCGACGAGTGCCGCACCACTGGCCGCATTATGGATATCCCCGTGAGCCGCGCCATGCTCGGCCGCGTCGTCAATCCGCTCGGCCAGCCTATCGACGGCCTGGGTGACATCGTCGCCACGCATCGTCGCCCCATCGAGTTCAAGGCCCCCGGCGTCATCGACCGTACCCCGGTGTGCGAGCCGGTTCAGACCGGTCTGCTCGCCATCGACTCCATGGTGCCTATCGGCCGTGGTCAGCGCGAGCTTATCATCGGCGACCGTAAGACCGGTAAGACCGCCATTGCCATCGACGCTATCCTCAATCAGCGCGGCAAGGGCATGGTCTGCATCTATGTCGCCATCGGCCAGAAGGCCTCCACGGTTGCCAACATCCGCGAGACCCTCGCTCAGCACGGTGCGCTCGACTACACCATTATCGTTTCGGCCACCGCTGCCGATTCCGCCCCTATGCAGTACATCGCTCCTATGGCCGGTGCCGCTATCGGCGAGTTCTTCATGTACAACGGCGAGGATGGCAAGCCCGCCAGCGAGACCAACCCCGGCGGCCACGTGCTCGTCATCTACGACGACCTGTCCAAGCAGGCTGTGGCCTACCGTCAGATGTCGCTGACGCTGCATCGTCCGCCCGGACGCGAGGCCTATCCTGGCGACATCTTCTACCTGCACTCTCGTCTGCTCGAGCGTGCCGTCAAGATGTCCAAGAAGAACGGTTACGGCTCCATGACGGCTCTGCCGATCATCGAGACCCAGGACGGCGACGTCTCGGCCTACATTCCGACCAACGTCATTTCCATTACCGATGGTCAGATCTACCTGCAGTCCGAGCTCTTCTTCCAGGGCCAGCGCCCGGCAGTCGACGTGGGCATCTCCGTGTCCCGCGTCGGTGGTGACGCACAGACCAAGGCTATGAAGCAGGTCGCCGGCAACCTCCGTCTGGACCTTGCTTCGTACCAGGAGCTCGCCGGCTTTACGCAGTTCGGCTCCGACCTCGACGAGGCCACGCAAAAGCAGCTTACCCACGGCGCTCGCATGACCGAGCTCCTTAAGCAGCCGCGCTACAAGCCGTTCGAGGTTTCCGAGCAGATCGTTACGCTGTTCGCTGGCAACGAGGGCTTCCTGGATGACCTGGAGATCGCCGACGTGCTGCCTTTCCGTGCCGAGCTCATCGAGTACATGGACAATGGCTTTGGCTCGCTGCTCGACAAGGTTCGCGCCAAGAAGATCGATGATGACACCAAGGCTGAGCTCCTGCGCGTTATCGGCGACTTCAAGCAGCAGTTCATGGCCAAGCACCATGCCGATACGACTGGATCAGAGGAGAACTAAGCCCTATGGCCAACCTTCGCGACATTAAGAAGCGAATCTCCTCGGTTACCACGACCAAGCAGATCACGCGCACGATGGAGATGGTCTCTACGGCCAAGATCCGTCGTGCCCTCGATCGCTCCAAGCAGGCCGAGCCCTATAAGGAGGCGCTGACCGACGTCATGTTGACGGTCGCCGGCGACGCCTCCTGCTCGGGCACCGATCCCATGCTGCAGAAGCATGAGAGCGTCAAGCATGGCCTGATTGTCGTTATTGCCTCGGACCGCGGCCTTGCCGGCGGTTTCAATACGACGGTGGAGCGCACGGCCGAAAAGCTCGCCGCTTCTTGGGCGAACGATGGCATCGAGTGCGAGATCATTGCGTGTGGACGCAAGCCGGCCACGTATTTCCGCGACCGCGCAAACGTCGTCATGCACTTTGAGGGCAATTCCTCCGAGCCCGATTTCAATCAGGCTCGCATGATTTCCTCTCATATCTGCGATGCGTATCGTGCCGGCGAGCTTGACCGCGTCGAGCTTGTCTACCACCACGCCAAGAACCGCGTGGATCAGGAGCTTCGCGTCGAGCATCTGTTGCCGCTCGACCCCGAGATGATCGCTATGGCCCACGGTCCGCGTAAGAACGAGACCGACGCCCCTAAGCGCATCTCGTCCACGTTCGAGTTCGTGCCCTCTCCCGAGCATGTTCTCGGCAAGCTTGTGCCGTCTTATATCCTGACGGTCATCTACCAGGCCCTGATCGATTCGGCGGCTGCTGAGCAGGGTGCACGCCGCAAGGCCATGCACTCCGCGACGGAAAACGCCACCGCGATCATCTCGACCCTTACCCGCACGTATAGTCGCGTGCGCCAGGCTTCGATCACGACCGAGATTAACGAGATCGTCGGCGGAGCCTCAGCATTGGAGGAACAGTAATGGCTAATAACACCGTAAAGCTTGCGGTCGAGGAAGCCACCAAGAAGACGACTGCCGGTGATGGTCGCATCGTGCGAATCATCGGCCCTGTCGTCGACGTCAAGTTTGACGGTGCGGTGCCCCCGATCTACAACGCGCTCACGGTCGAGGCCGAGACCCCGATCGGTCACCTGAGCACGATCCTCGAGGTTGAGAGCCAGCTTCCGGGCGGCGTCGTCCGCACGGTCGCCATGTCCTCGACCGACGGTCTGCAGCGTGGTCTCATTGCCACCGATACCGGTGAGCCCATGAAGATGCCCGTTGGTCCCAAGACACTCGGCCGCATTTGGAACGTCATGGGCAAGCCCGTCGACGGCAAGCCTATGCCCGAGGTGGAGGAGTTCTATCCCATCCACCATGCGGCACCTCGTTTTGACGAGCTCACCACCAAGACCGAGATCTTCGAGACCGGCATCAAGGCCGTCGACCTGCTTGAGCCCTACATCCGTGGCGGCAAGACGGGTCTGTTCGGCGGCGCCGGCGTCGGCAAGACCGTTCTGATTCAGGAGCTCATCAACAACCTCGCCCAGGAGCACGGCGGCACCTCGGTGTTCACCGGTGTCGGCGAGCGCACCCGTGAGGGTACCGACCTTTATCTCGAGATGAGCGAGTCTGGCGTTATCGACAAGACCTGCTTGGTCTATGGTCAGATGAACGAGCCGCCCGGAGCGCGTCTGCGCATCGGTCTGGCCGGCCTTACCACCGCTGAGTACTTCCGCGATCGCGGCCAGGACGTTCTGCTGTTCATCGACAACATTTTCCGCTTCTCCCAGGCAGGTTCCGAGGTTTCCGCACTGCTGGGCCGTATGCCGTCCGCCGTCGGTTACCAGCCCACGCTGGCTACCGAGATGGGTGACCTCCAGGAGCGCATTACCTCGACCAAGACGGGCTCCATTACCTCCGTCCAGGCTGTCTATGTCCCTGCAGACGACCTGACCGACCCGGCGCCTGCCACGACGTTTACGCACCTCGACGCCACCACGGTTCTTTCGCGTAGCATTTCGTCGCTCGGCCTGTTCCCGGCTATCGACCCGCTCGCGTCTTCTTCGGACGCTCTCGATCCCTCGATCGTCGGCGAGGAGCACTACCGTGTTGCCGTCAAGGTTCAGGAGCTCCTGCAGGAGTACTCCGACCTTCAGGACATCATCGCCATTCTGGGTATGGACGAGCTGTCCGAGGAGCAGCGCCTTACGGTCAACCGTGCTCGTAAGATCCAGCAGTTCCTCTCCCAGTCCTTCCACGTCGCCGAGAAGTTCACCGGCAACCCCGGTGTCTACGTCCGCGTCGAGGATACCGTCCGCTCCTTCGCCGAGATTGTCGACGGCAAGGCCGATGACCTGCCCGAGCAGGCATTCCGCTATGCTTCCACGATTGAGGATGTGCGTGAGCGCGCCCGCAAGATGGAGGAGAAGTAGGTTATGCGTATCCGCATCGTGTGCCCCGTGAGCCTCGCCTATGAGGGTGACGCTGCGTTTGTGTCGATTCCGTCTACGGATGGCGAGTTTGGCGTTCTGCCTGCTCACTCCAGCGAAATCTGCACGATCGACCGCGGTTACGTTCGCGTTTCCGATAAGGCCATGGGCACTGTCGACCACACGTTTGCCGTGGTCGGCGGCTACGCCCAGGTCGCGGACGATGTCGTGACCGTTCTCGCCGAGCGCGCTTGCGATTTGGCGACCGTCGATGCCGACAAGGTTAAAGCTGATATTCAAGGTTTTGAAGAGAAGCTGGGTAATTTGTCGGAGGATGATGCACGCCGCGCCTACCTCTATAATGAAATCGCATGGTGTAAGCTCAAGCTTGCCCAATAGTCAAACGATTTAGCGTTCGACCATTTGCGAACACATCATGCCCGGGATGGCCCAGCCACCCCGGGCATGCTTTTTGAAAGGGTAGACCTTGGATATTATCCGCGTTGAGGGTGGCCACGCCATCGGAGGCTCCGTGCCCGTCTCGGGTGCCAAGAACTCCGCGCTCAAACTCATGGCGGCAACGCTTCTGGCGCCGGGCAAGACGACGCTGCAGAACGTGCCCGATATTTCCGATGTCCACGTGATGGGCAAGGTGCTCAAGGGCATGGGCGCTACGATCGATGTTCTCGACGAGCACACGCTCGAGATCGATACCTCCCAGGTCGATTCTTGGGAGGCGCCCTACGAGCTTGTCGCCAAGATGCGCGCCTCCACGGCCGTGATGGGCCCCCTGCTGGGTCGTTTCCATCGCGCCAAGATCGCCATGCCGGGCGGCTGCAACCTGGGCGCTCGCAAGATCGATATGCATATCTTGGGTCTCGAGGCTCTGGGCGTCGAGTTCGACACCGCCCACGGCTACATCAACGCTAATGCGCCCCAAGGTCTGCGCGGTACCACCGTCACGCTCGAATTCGCGAGCGTGGGCGCCACCGAGAACCTCATCATGGCTGCCGTGCGCGCACAGGGCACCACGGTTATCGACAACGCTGCCCGCGAGCCCGAGATCGTCGACCTTGCCAACATGCTCAATGAGATGGGTGCCAAGATCGTCGGCGCAGGCACGCCCGTCGTGACCATCGAGGGCGTGGAGGAGCTGCATCCCGTTACCCATTGCGTGGTGGGTGACCGCATTGAGGCCGGCACCTTTATCGTCGCCGGCGCCCTCATGGCCGATGAGCGCGGCGTCGATGTTACGGGCTTCTGCCCCATCCACCTGGGAATGGTGCTCAAAAAGATGGAACTTATGGGCATCGAGTGCGAGCGTATCGAGAACGGCGTCCACGTCAATCGCGTCGAGCGCATCAGGCCGGTCGATATCCAGACGCTTCCGTTCCCGGGTTTCCCGACCGACATGCAGGCGCAGATCATGGTGCTTTCGGCCCTTGCCGACGGAAGCTCCGTAATTACCGAGAACATCTTCGAGAACCGCTTCATGTTCGCCTCCGAGCTCGTGCGTATGGGTGCCGATATTCGTATCGAGAGCCATCACGCCATGATTCACGGCGTCAAGGGCTTCTCGGGCGCACAGGTCACCTCACCCGACCTGCGTGGCGGCGCGGCGCTTGTGGTTGCCGGTCTTATCGCCGATGGCGTTACCGAGGTCTCGGCCATCCATCACATCAAACGTGGCTACGAGCAGTTTGTCGAAAAGCTGCAGGCGCTTGGCGCGCATGTCGAACATGCCACCGTTCCCGATCCCGTCATCTACTAATGCAGGTTGCCTATGTTTAACAAGAAACCCCTAGCGGATAACACCCGAAGACCCTCGACTGGTGCGCAGGCCAAGATCTACAGCCGCGATAATGTCGCACGCTATTCCGAGCGCGCCCGTCAGCGCCGTCGCGGCCGCACGGTTCGCCGCGTAGCTCTCATCGCCGTACTCGGCGTGCTGCTGAGCGCCACGACTGCTGCGGGTCTGTGGTTTGCCACTATCATGGGCAAGCTTGGCGACTCCAATGTCATTACCAACAACCTGCGCCAGATTCTGGTCGATACCAATGAGGCAAAAGATCCGTTCTACGTGTTGCTTCTTGGTACCGACGGTCGTCCGGGCGAGGATACGTATCGTGCCGACTCGATTATCCTGGCACGCATCGACCCCACGCAAAAGCAGGCGACGCTCATTTCCGTTCCGCGCGACACCAAGGTCGTGTACAAGGGCGAGACCATGAAGATCAACGCCTGCCACACCGTTGGCGGCGCCGAGGCCATGGTCCAGGCGGTCAACGAGCTGTGCGGCGTGCAGATTTCTCACTATGCCGAGGTCAGCTTTGACGGCATGCAGTCGCTTATTGATTCGGTTGGCGGTATCGACATCAACGCGACCGACGACGTCGACGATCCCGAGCATCTGGATATTAAGATTACCGCTGGTCAGCAGCATATGGACGGCGCTACCGCTCTTACCTATGCCCGCTGCCGCTACACCTATGCCGACGGCGATTACACGCGCATGCGCCATCAGCGTCAGGTGCTTGGCGCCCTTGCCAACCAGATTCTCAATAACTTCGATGCCACGAAGATCTTTGGCCTGGTTAATTCGCTGTCCGATATGCTCGTAACCGATATGAGCGTTCAGGATATCGTGTCCACGGTCAATGCCATGCGCGGCATGGATGTCGAGGGCATCTACTCGGCCAACCTGCCTTCGTATGCTGACGACAGCACTATGATCGACGGCGTGAGCTATGTCTTTGTCTACGAAGACGAGCTTAAGGAAATGATGGCCCGCGTCGACGCCGGTGAGGATCCCAAGGGCCCCAACACCATGGGCCTTTCAGACGGCTCCAGCTCCACAATCGGTGACCTCAACAACAATACGTCCGAGGACTACGCATATGGCACTGCGACCTCGTCGGGTGGCTCGGACGATTCCGACGATTCGAGCGACGGCTCCGATTACTACGAAGAGCCCACCGGTGACGGCAACGGCTACGAAGCCAACTACTAGGGTTACGCGGTTTTACCAAACCGCGTAACCAGTTGACGCTGCAAACCCGCCAGAGCGGCAATCTGCCTTTCAACTTCGGCGGCATGACCAGAAGGTCAATGCCGCCTTGTTTCAAGGCACCTTGCTCGCTCTGGCGGGTTTTCGCTGTCCGCGCCAAAACATCGGCGTTACCGGAACACTTGGCTCTTGGGGACGTTCCTTATGTGCCGGCAGTTTGGGACATACCTTGCGTCAAGAGGCTGGCGCGCGTCAACCTGTTCTCATTGCAGCAAAAAATCGCCCCGTTCTCGGTTGAGGACGGGGCGATTCGTCTTTTGGGCTTATGCAGCCAGTCTTATGCGAAACGGGCGACGAGCTCCTGCAGGACGTCGGTCATCTTGACGAGCGAGCTGACCGGGACAAACTCGTTGACGCCGTGGTAACAGTAGCCGCCTGTCGAGAGGTTGGGGCAGGGCAGGCCGCGGAACGACAGCTGGGCGCCGTCGGTGCCGCCACGAATCGGCAGCACTTGGGGCTCAACGCCGCAGGCAAGGTAGGCTTCCTTGGCAACATCAATAAGCTCGGGATAGTCACGAACGATCTCGGCCATATTTCGATACTGCTGCTTAATCTTGACCGTCACGCGCTCCTCACCCAGACGCTGGTTGAGCATCGAGGCAGCGGCATCAATAAGGTCGAGTTTCTGCTGGAACTTGGCGGCGTCATGGTCGCGGACGATATAGCGCGCTGTGGCGTGATCGACGGTCGCAGATACACCCTCAAGGTGATAAAAGCCCTCGTAGCCTTCCGTATACTCCGGGCGCTGTACGTAGGGGAGCAACGCGTTGAAGTCGCAGAACAGATTGCCTGCGTTGACCATACGGCCCTTAGCGTCGCCCGGGTGGATGGACTGGCCCTCAAAGCAGACGGTCGCCTCGGCGGCGTTAAAGCATTCCCACTCCAGTTCGCCGATGGGGCCGCCGTCGACCGTGTAGGCGTACTTGCAGCCAAAGGTATCGATATCCAACAGCTCGGCTCCGTGGCCGATCTCCTCGTCAGGGCAGAAGCAAATGCCGAGTGCGGGATGGGGCAGAGAAGGGTCCTGAGCGATACGCGCGACAAGCGACATGATCTCGGCGACGCCTGCCTTGTCGTCCGCGCCCAGCAGCGTGGTGCCATCGCTGCAGACCAGGTCCTCACCTGCGAGGTCGTTCAGGGCGGGAAGCTTGGCGGTACTCATGGCAACGGGCTTACCGTCAACCGTGCCGCAGACCAGGTCGCCGCCTTCGTAGTGTACGATGTGCGGTTTCACGCCGGCACCCGGTGCAACTTCGGTGGTGTCGAGATGGGCGATCAGGCCCAGGGCGGGCTTGTCCTCAGCGTCCGCACTTGCGGGGATATGCGCGCAGACATAGGCGTGCTCGGTCACGTGGGCATCTTCCGCACCAAGCTCGCGCAGCTCTTCAGCCAGCACGTTGGCAAGGTCAAACTGAACGGCGCTCGAGGGTACCTGGTCGCAGTTTGCATCCTCGGACTGCGTGTTGATCTGGACGTAGCGCAAAAAGCGCTCGAGGACATCGGGGTTCGTGGTGGTGTTTTCCATAAAGACCGCTCCAATCTTGGTCGTCGTGTGCAACAAGAACTCTAGCACGGTATGCCACGGCATACCGCGACGCTTGGATGGGGTAGAATCAGCCATTGAATGCAGAAGGGACGGAAGATCATGGATACGACAAATAGCTCGCGCGAACTACATCTGACGGTGGCGAACGAAGACTACTTGGAGTGCATGGTTCGCATTGAAAGCGAAGAGGGGGAAACCAACGGCGTTCGATCGGTCGACATCGCGCAGCGCCTTGGCGTCTCCAAGGCATCGGTCAATAAAGCGGTTTCGGCTCTCAAGGCATCCGAGCTTGTCGAGCAATCGCACTACGGCAAGGTGATCCTGACCGATCGCGGCCGCGAGGTTGGCACGGCTATCTGGTACCGTCATCGCCTCATCCGCACGTTTTTGGTTCAGGAGCTCGGTGTCGAATTTGAGCGAGCCGATTCCGAGGCCTGCATGATGGAGCATGCGCTATCCGAGGACACGATGAGCCGCTGGCTCGCCTATCTCGAAAAGCAGGGAATCAGCGTCGAGGAATAGCGGGATATATATGGATACGAGTTATTACAACCGCTTTGGTGCCGAGGAACTTACGCGCCGCTTGTCGAGCGAGACCTTGTTGGCGCAGGGCCCCATGGGCAGTGTCTTGTTGAGTGAGTACGATGCCGCCGACATTCCACCGGCGTTTTGGAATCTGGCAGAGCCGCAGACCGTTTCTCGTATCCATCGCTTGTATGTCGCCGCCGGCGCGCAGGTGCTCATTACCAACACCTTTCAGGCATCGAGCTATGCCCTCAAGCACGACCAGATTTCGCCGTCCGTGGCGGAGGTCAATCGCGGGGCCGTCGACGATGCCCGCCAGGCGCACCCTCAGCTGCTGCTGGGCTCGATGGGCCCGATCGGTATTGAATGGTTTGCCGAGGACTCTGCCGAGTATCGTGAAATCCGAGGCATTGCGCGCGAACAGGCGCACGCCTTGCTCAATGCTGGTGTTGACGGTCTGCTGATCGAGACGGTGACGTCTATCCGTAATTTGCAGCCCATGCTTGCCGGCGCCCGAGACGCCGCCGACGGCATGCCTGTTCTGGTGAGTTTTGTCGTTGACGATAAAGGCGACCTGTTGGGCGATGGCCTCAACATCGAGGCAGCCGTTTTGTACGCCGAAAAACACGGCGCAAACTCGGTTGGTGTTAATTGCTGTTCGCTTGCGGCCGCGAACGCGGCGGTGCCCAGGATGGTTGCATCGGCGACTACTCCCGTCACGGTGCGTCCCAACGTAGGCGATCCGGTCCAGACTCAGGATGGCCCCGTATGGCACGAGAACCCCGAAGCTTTCGCGCGCGCATGCATCGAATGGAGACATGCCGGTGCCGCAATGGTGGGCAGTTGCTGTGGAACCACGGCAATCACTACGGCCGCGATGGCCGAGGCGCTCGATATATAAAGGGCAAAACCGCTCCATACGGGGTGGTTTTTTTTATTGCTTGCATGTCCTCGGCAGCATTTGCCCAAATGGTGAATGCTGGTGCCGGCAGGTTGCCGAGCGCATGTTGCGGGTATACCCCATGCGTACCATGATCCAAACACTGTGAGGTGTCTGCGCGTGTGCGCGATAATTCATTTTGGAACTGACGGTTGGCGCGCTCGCGTCGATGAGGACTTCACTGCCGATAACGTTGCCCGTATCGCCGATGCCGTCGGCGAGTTGTGGCAAAAGACCAATCCGGGCAAAACGGTATATATAGGGTTCGACACCCGGCCCCTGGCGCGCGAGTTCGCTGAGCTTGCGGCGGGTGTGCTAGCAGCGCACGGGCTAGACGCCGTGCTCGCTTCGCGACCTGTCCCGACCCCTGCCCTTACGTGGGCGGCGGCTTATGACGGTGAGGCGTGCGGCGCGCTCATGGTGACGGGGTCCCATCATCCGCAGGGCTATCTGTGCCTCAAGATTCGCATGGGTGACGGCTCGACCGCCAACCAGGATGTCATCGAAGAGCTCGAAGAGACTATGGCTCCCGAGCCAATGGGGATCGAGGGGCAATATCGCACCGCGGATATCATTCCTGACTATATGCAGGCGGTGGCATCGTTTGTCGATGCCGAAGCCATTCGCGCCGCGCACCTGCGCGTGGTTGTTGATCCCATGGGCGGCGCAGCCCAGGGCTATCTAGCCGACTTGCTGCGCGAGCTTGGCGTTGAGGCGCACGAGATTCACGCCGGGCAGGCGTCTGACCAAGAAGATATCTGCCCCGACCCCGTTGAACCTTGGGTGGACGCTTGCGAGCGCACGGTTATCGAGGACGGAGCTTGCGCTGGCCTGGTGACCGACGGCGACGCCGACCGTATCGGCGCGGTTGACGAGCGCGGCAGATATATACATCCGCATCAGATCATGGCGCTCGTTTTGGGCGACTTGGTTCAATTTCGTAATTTGGAGGGGCGCGTCGTCGTCAATCTTTCATGCTCGACGCTCGTGCGTCGCATTGCGGAGGCGCTTGGCTGCCGCGTGACCGTCAAACCAGTCGGTTTCAAATATATAGCGGCGGAGATGAAGAAGGGTGGCGTCCTCATGGGCGGCGAAGAAGCCGGTGGCATCGGCATCGCCGCGCATATGCCCGAGCGCGATGGAATCCTCGCCTGTCTGATTCTGTGTGAGCTTATGGCAAAGACGGGCGCGCCTTTGGGCGTTCTGGTCGACCAACTCGAGGATAGTTTTGGTAGGACGAGTTACGGTCGACGCGATTTGCGCCTTGAGGCCGAAGATGCCGAAACGTTACGAACCCTGCTGCCGGGCGTAAACCCCAAGTCGATTTGTGGCAAGGTGCCGCAAAACGTTAGTCATATGGATGGCTTGCGTTTGGCATTCGAGGATGACACGTGGCTGCTGGTCCGTCCTAGCGGGACCGAACCAGTGGTGCGCGTCTACGCCGAGGGGTTCTCGGTGGAAGAACGTGACGAGTTGCTCGATGCTGGCTGTGCTTTAGCTAGGGGAACGTATCCGCTTTAACCATGAGGCTGCCTTATATAAAGAGATGCTCGGCGAGCGGTAGGTAACGGCTGGCAAACGTTAGTCGGATTCAAAGATGTGTAGGAAATGTGTACGCCCAGATTCCCGCCCGCGGGGCCCCTCCGGTCTGGCAATATATCTCCTTGCCGCGCGGCCCGGTCGGACCGGATCAGCCGCA
>UQWG01000049.1 GCA_900544645.1 uncultured Collinsella sp. | reverse complement strand
GTTGCAGAACAGACGGACGGCGAGCGTGATGAGGCGCAGAAAGGTCGAGAAGAGCTCGACAACCCACACGAGCACGTTCATCGGGAAGCTCACGCCCTGCGGGGCGAGGCTCTTGATGTAGCCGATCACGCCGTGAGCCTTGCATCCGTAATAGATGAAGTACACGAAGGCGAAGATGGCGAGCGCGGCGGTGGAGCCGATTGCGCCGGTGCCGGGCTTCATTCCCGGGATCAGGCCGATCATGTTATTGATCAGGATGAACAGGAAAAGCGAGCACAGGAACGGGAAGTGCTTCTTCCAGTTCTCACCCACGACGCCCTTGCCGATATCGTTCTCGACGTACTCGATGATGTACTCGAAACCGTTGACGAAGAAGCCCTTGGGAACCAGGGTCTGCTTCTTCTTGAACACGGCCAGGACGATCAGGAGCACGATCGTGGAGACGATCAGCCAAAACGAGTACTGCGTGATGCCGCAGCTCAGATCGCCCACGACAGGGGTGGAGCTGAACTCGCTGACCAGATGATTAATCTCATCAGGCAGCTTTTCAAAAATTTCCACGACTTACCTTTCGACCTCATGAGGATCTCGCAGCGCCTTGGCGACACGAACCGTGCAGGCGGCCATAAAGGCCACGAAGCCGATCGCCTCGCCCAGGAGGAACATGCGAAATGCCTCTCCGAACAACACAAACACAACCAAGGTAAAAACGAGCAGGGCGATTGCCGAGACCGCCAGACTCACCATGCCCTTGAGCATGTCCGCATTCTGCTTATCGTCAAGAACCGGCTTGAGCGTAAAGACAAAGGGAAGGAAGGCGATTGCGCCCGCGATGGCGCCTGCAACGATAGCGAGCAGATCGGCTACCTGAAACACTGGCGTCCTCACTTTCCTTTTTAACGCTTCACAGAACAGTTCCCGCCAAACATTGGTGACTATTGTACGAGCCAATCGCTAAAGTACAACCGAAAAAGCATCGGTTAATACGCACCTGTTCGTTTTCTTAAGACCTTCTTTATGCCGCAGGTACGGTAATACGTTTTTTCGCGAACCCCTCTGGGCTAAACGTCCGTTAACAGGAGTGCGCGTGGACGTCTTTTACTCGCCCGCGCGCACCATTTCTTCGTATTTGTGACCGTAGCCGACAAGGCCCGACGACTACAGCGTGCCGTAGATACGGTCACCGGCATCGCCCAGGCCGGGAACGATGTAGGCAGCCTCGTTGAGGTGGTCGTCGATGGCGCAGGTATAGATATGCACATCGGGATCTTTCTCGGTCAGCGACTTGAGGCCCTCGGGGGCCGCGACGATGCACAGCATGCGGATGTCCTTGACACCGCGCTCGCGCAGGTAGCTGATGGCCATCTCGGCCGAACCGCCCGTGGCGAGCATGGGGTCGACGACCAGGCAGATGCGCTGGTCGATATCCTTGGGCATCTTGCAGTAATACTCGTGCGGCTCGTGGGTGACCTCGTCGCGCTCCATGCCGATGTGGCCCACGCGAGCGGAGGGCACCAGGTCGAGGATGCCGTCGACCATGCCAAGGCCCGCGCGCAGAATGGGGACGATGGCGAGCTTCTTGCCGGTAAGCTGCTTAAACGTGGCAGTGGTGATGGGAGTCTCGACTTCGACATCCTCCATGGGCAGGTCGCGCATGGCCTCGTAGCCGTCAAAGAGCGCGAGCTCGCGTACGAGCTGGCGGAACTGGTTGGTGCCGGTGCTCTTGTCGCGCAGGATCGACAGCTTATGCTGGACGAGTGGATGGTCGACAAGCGTCACGCGGGACGCATCGTAGGTAACGGTCATGGGTTGATTGCCCCTTTCGTTGCGGCCGGAAGATGGCCTTGCTGACAAGGCACGCCGCGGTGCTGTTGCCACGCGCCGTGCATAAGTTTAGCGGTTTGTTGTATCGAGTGCCCCGTCGCAGCCCTACTGAGCGGTGCTGAGCGAACGCTTGACCGCATCGTGCCAACCGTCCAGGTTGCGCGCGCGACGCTCAACGGACATATGGGGATGGAACGTCTTGGCGATCTGGGCGTTTTGCTCCAGCTCCTCCAGATCCTCCCAATACCCAACCGCAAGGCCCGCCAGATACGCGGCGCCGATTGCCGTAGTCTCCACCGACTCGCATTGCAGTACGGGGATATCCAGCAAGTCTGCCTGGAACTGCATGATGAACTCGTTGCGCGAGGCGCCGCCATCGACGGACAGGCGCTCGATCGAAAGACCCACGTCCTGCTCCATGGCACGCAGCACGTCATAGCTCTGATAGGCCATAGACTCGCAAGCGGCACGCACGATGGTCGCGCGACTCGAGGCGCCGGTCAGACCGCATACGATGCCGCGGGCGTGCGCGTCCCACCAAGGTGCACCCAAGCCCGCGAAAGCGGGGACAAAGTAGCATCCCTCGTTATCGCTGATCGAGGAGGCGAGCTGTGCCGATTCGGATACGTTGGAGATAACGCCCATGTTGTCGCGTAGCCAGTTCATCGTTGAGCCGGCGGCAAAAATAGAGCCCTCGAGCGCATAGCTGACTTTGCCATCCGCAGCGATACCGATGGTGGAGACCAGGCCATTCTTGGATTCGACGATCTCGTCGCCGGTGTTCATGAGCATAAAGCAGCCCGTGCCATAGGTGTTTTTGGTCTGGCCGGGATGGAAGCAGCAGTGACCGAACAGCGACGCCTGCTGGTCGCCCGCCACACCCATGATGGGCGGCATGTTGGTCATGATGTCGCTCGCGACGCGGCCGTAGTCACCGGAGCTCCAACGGACCTCGGGCATCATGGCACGCGGGATATCGAAGAGAGTCAGCAGGTCATCGTCCCAGTCCAACGTATGAATATTGAAGAGCGCCGTGCGACTGGCGTTGGTGTAGTCGGTGGCGAAGGTTTGGCCGCCGGTGAGGTTATAGATGAGCCAGGTATCGATGGTGCCAAACATAAGGTCGCCCGCCGCCGCGCTCTCGCGCGCGCCGTCGACGTTGTCGAGGATCCACTGCACCTTGGAAGCCGAGAAATACGGGTCGAGCGTAAGGCCGGTGCGGGAACGCACCAGCTCCTCGCAACCCTGTTCAACCAACGCGTCGATTGCCGGCGCGGTACGACGGCACTGCCATACGATGGCGTTATAGATGGGCTGGCCGCTCACGCGGTCCCAGACCACCGTGGTCTCGCGCTGGTTGGAGATGCCGATGGCGGCAATGCGGTCGGAGTGGATACCGCTCTTAAACTGGACTTCCATCATGACGGCGATCTGGCTGGCAAGGACCGCCGTGGGGTCTTGCTCTACCCAACCGGGACGTGGAAAACTCGTTTTGACGCTGCGACGTGCCTGCGCGACGATGCAGCCGTACTCGTCGACGATGGTCGCGAGTACCGAGGTGGTGCCGCAGTCGAGCGCCATGATGTAGGAACCGCCAAAGTTAAACGAGGCATCTTCCATGCCCAGGCTGCCCAGATTCAACGACATCGCTTACACCTTTCTATTGCATCGGGTCGGACAGGACCCGCTCGATCTCTGATGCGGGAAGCGCGCCTTGGCGCAGGATCCGGAGCTCGCCATGCTTAAACGTCACGATGGTCGAAGCGTCGCGGCACGGGGTCTCGCCCGCGTCGACGGCCACATCGACCCCCTCCAGAATGCGGTCCTCAACGTCGGCAAAGTTTGCCGGCGCGGGCGCGCCGTGCGTGTTGGCGCTGGTGCAGGCAAGGGGACTGCCGCAGGCGCGGATGAGCGCCTGCACCACGGGAGAGGCCGAAGCGCGCAGGGCCACGGTGTCGTCGGCAGCGCGCATAAAGGTCGGCACGCAGGGGGCTGCCTTGACCACGATAGTCAGGGCGCCCGGCCAGCATCGTTGGGCAAGCGCGCGGGCCCCTTCCGGAATATCTACGCCGTAGCGGTCGAGGGCCCCGGCATCACCGACCAGCCAGGCGACCGTTTGGGTAAGCTCGCGCTGTTTGAGGGTAAAGATGCGACGGTACCCGGTGCCGAGCGCGGGCACCGCGGCGCCATTGACGGCAGCCTGCGGATCGCGCGGCCACGATGGGAATTCGCTTGTATCTTGGGGCACGGCGTCCGAGAAGGCGTTGACTGCCACGGCGACACCGTAGACCGTCTCGGTCGGGATCAGCGCCAAGCCGCCACAGCCGAGCACCTCGGCCGTACGCTCGACGGCGAGCCGATGCGGCTCACGCGCTCCCTCGAATACTCGATAGACCGTCTGCATGTGTATGCCAGCCCCTTACGCTCTGGTGAAAGTTTGTTTACTGTGGGGCATTCTCGCACGAAACGTTCAACCTATTTGCCCAGAGCGCATGTTGGTTTGGTGAGCGGCTCTAGTAGTCGGTGAAAGTGAGGGGGTTATTGGACTGCGACGAACTTCTTTGGCCTGCCGGCGTGGCGTTCTTGGGCGGCGTAGCGCTCGATGCTGTCTATCGTTATCATCCGACGGCCGTCGACGAGTTCAACATCGAGCTTTCCTGCTTTGACCAGCGCGGTAATCCGCGAAGCGGAGACTTTGAGGTCCAGCGCTGCGTCTTTAAATGTTCGGCACGCCGCTTCCCGAGCGTCATCGTGGTCGATTTCGACTGAAAGGGCCACGACCTCGGCCGAGCGTTCGTACCCTGCCGGAGTCAAACCGTTGTTGAGGTCGTCGGCCAAAAACGCCATCAGTGCCTCGGTGGCATGGGCAATCGCTTCTTCGCGCGTGTCGCCATCGGCAAAGGTGCCAGGAATCTGCGGGAAGCTAGCGCAGTAACCGTCGTCTTCTTTTATGAGAACGCAGTCATAGGTAAATCGCTGCCTCATTTTGCCTCCAGCTACCATCCAGCTTGGCGACGAATACTTGCCCACGTGCCCTTCTTTGGTCGATCACCACCAGAGCCGTTCGCGGTGACAACACGGTCACCAGAAACATGCTTAGCATGACTACCGACTTGCGCGACCTCCACGAATCCATCGTGCTTGAGTAGGGCAATGATTTCCCGAAAGGTAGGAGGTTGCATGGGCCGACCTCTTTCAGCCGTCCTAATTATAAACTACTTTATAATTTTTGCTAACCAGTTAATAAATATTACTGGCGCTGTTTGGGCTCGGTGACGATGGCTCGGACGATGCGGGGACGATCGGTGAGGTCGCGGACGATGCGCACGTCCGAGAGACCCGCCTGGCGACAGAGCTCGGCCGCGGCATCGAGGGCGCCCTCGTAGAGCTCGCAGGCAAACAGGCCGCCGGCGCGCAGCATATAGGGCGCCGCATTGAGCAGGCGGCGGAAGATATCGAGGCCGTCGGCGCCGCCCTCGAGCGCTAAATCGGGCTCGAAGTCCTTGACCTCGTGCGGCAGCGAGCGCATGACGTCAGTCGGAATGTAAGGCGGGTTGGAGACGAGCACGTCGAAGGTGCCCCATTCCTCGCGGGGGATAGAGCTCACCAGGTTTGTGAGGCTGAAGGCGACCTCATCGGACGTAAGCCCGAGCGCGTCGCGGTTTTTGGTGGCCAGGTCAATGGCACGCGGTTCGATATCGGTAGCGGTGCAGGTGACATGGCCGCGGCGCTCCCAGGCAAGGGAAAGCGAGATGCAGCCCGTGCCGCAGCCGACCTCGAGAACGCGGGCAGTGCGAGGCTCGGCTGGGGCAGATACGTTGGCCTCGGCGGCATCTTGCGCGGGAGTCGCCTGTTGGTCGTTGTCCTCAATGGCGATGCCGTATTCGTCGAGCTCGGGCTCGGGGGTTTCCATAGCCTCTGCTTCTGCCGCTTCGGCTTCTGCCGCCTGCGCGGCGGCTTCCTCGGCCTCGCGATCGGCAAGCTCCTCGGCATAGGCGCGGCTACCGAGCACGTCGCTACCCAGCGCCGCCTCATCGGCGGCCGTCAGGTTGGCGGCACGGCGCTCGGCAGTCGCGCGCTCGTCGGCCAGCGCCGCCTCGGCTTTGCGGGCCTCTTCGACCTCATCGTTCCAAGGCAGCTCAACACGCTGACGGGCAGCAGCCTCGGGGCTCAGCACCTCGGCATCCAGATAATTGAGGGCTTCCTCGACGAGCATCTCGGTTTCGGGGCGCGGAATGAGCACACCGGGGGCGCACGCGACGTCGATCATGCGAAACTGCGTGCTGCCCGTGATGTATTGCAGCGGCTCGCCCTTAGCGCGGCGGACAACGGCCGCATGCATGGTCTCGAGCTGGGCCGCGCTAAGCGTCTCGTCCATACGCATATATAGGTCAATGCGCGCCAGGCCCGTGGCGGCGCACAGCAGCCACTCGGCAGAAAGACGGGGGTGCTCCTCACCGCGCTCGGCCAGGTACTCCTTGGTCCACTCGAGACAACGCTTGATGGTCCAAATCTCGTTTGCCATGGGGCCCTCCCCTCTTAAGCGCCGGACGGCGCGCGAATGTCGGAGCAGATTGTACGCGAGGCCAGCGCTTGGCAAGGGACGATTGAAGGCAATTATCGAGAATCAGCCCAGAATTTTGCTTGGAACCCATCTGAAGTGCCCATTCGTCGACGTCTAAATCTGCATCCGTCAAGCTTTTGGCAAGGTTGACCCAAAACTGACCAATATCTAACCAAGAACTTGCCACATCGCTTGACGCGCGACGCATCAAAAATCGCCCCGCGACTTCTTGAACGATTTTTCGAGCAATATTTTCAATTGCAGATGCATACCGTTAATTGCTTTAAGCAGGTAAGCAGCTCAAAGGCCATCAAGACGGATTGAATAACATCTCAAAGCAATGTGCCCAACCTAGTCGTTTAAGAACGTCCCCAATGACTACATCTAAGGCGCCGCAGGTAGAGGACGGACAGCGAGCGACGTCCAGAGCGAACAAGTTGGCATGAAAAAGGCAAGGCATAGACCTTCTGGTCATGCCCTGCCTTTTGAATGACAAATTGTCGCTCTGGACGTCGCGCAGCGTCGAGCCGTTACGCGGTTTGGTAAAACCGCGTAACCCACTACACAGCCTGTGCCAGCTTCTCGGCTCGCTCGGCGGCGGCGAGCGCCTCGATGACGGTGCCGAGCTGATCGCCCAGAAGGACGCCGTTGTAGGTGGAGTTGAAGCCGATACGGTGATCGGTCACGCGGTCCTGGGGCTGGTTGTAAGTACGGATCTTCTCGGAACGGTTGCCGTGGCCGATCTGGCTCTGGCGCTCGGCACCGAGCTCGGCCTGCTGCTTCTCGAGTTCCATCTCGTACAGACGGGCGCGCAGCATCTGCATGCAGACCTCGCGGTTCTGAATCTGGGAGCGCTGCTCCTGCGACTGTACCACGGTGTTGGTGGGCAGGTGGGTGATGCGCACGGCGGAGTAGGTGGTGTTAACGCACTGACCACCAGGGCCCGAAGCGCAGTAAGTGTCGATGCGCAGGTCGGACTGGTTGATCTGAACGTCGATCTCCTCGGCCTCGGGAAGCACGGCGACGGTAGCCGTTGAAGTCTGGATGCGGCCCTGGGACTCGGTCTTGGGGACGCGCTGGACGCGGTGCACGCCGGACTCGTACTTCATAACGGAGTAGACGCGGTCGCCCTCGACCTTGAACTCAATGGACTTAAAGCCACCGGCCTCGCTGGGGCTGGAATCGAGCACGGTGGTCTTCCAGCCGCGCGACTCGCAAAAGCGCTGATACATCTTGTAGAGGTCGCCAGCGAAGATGGCCGCCTCGTCGCCACCGGCGGCGGAGCGAATCTCGACGATGGTGTTCTTGTCGTCGTTGGGGTCGCTCGGGATGAGCATGTACTTGATGTCTTCCTCGAGCTGGGGGAGCTTGGCCTCGTTTTCGGAGATGTCCATCTGGAGCATCTCCTTCTCATCGGCATCGGTGGTATCGTGCAGCATTTCCTTGGCAGCCTCGATGTCATCGAGCGCGCCGATGTACTCGCGCGAGGCGGCAATGAGGTCGGACTGGTGCGCGTACTCCTTGTTGAGACGCGTGAACTCCTTGATATCGGAGGCGACGGCCGGGTCGGAAAGCTTCTTCTCGAGCTCCTCGTAGGCCTTGATGATCTTTTCGAGCTTGTCGCGCATGGCAGGACTCCTTTAGATGCGTGAAGGTGAAAATCGGCAGAATTGATGGGGCGCGGGGCGCCGCTGCGGGGGTAAGCCCGGCTAGAACATGTCGATCTTCAGATACATGCGCATCCCTTCGCGTATGGGGTACATAGTTGCGGTCTAACCCATATATGATAGCGTGCGCAGGCAAACCTGCATATAACCCGCACGGAATCTGACAAAGGGACAGTCCCTTTGTCAGATTCTAGAGCGTATGGAGCAGGGCGATGAGGAAGCGGACACCCTGGAGGTAGGCGCGGCGGGTAATGCGCTCGTTGGTGCCGTGGACGCCGCGGTCGCACTCGTCATCGTCGACCACAAAGGCCGAGAAGCGAATGCACTCGGAGCAAATGCGCTGGTAGTTGGCAGCGTCGGTCGCACCGATCACGGTCGAGGGCACAATTGCCACTGGCTCGAATGATCCGTTTTCCTCCGTCCCCTTTGGATCACGGAAATAGCGGGCGGCGATGGCGCGAACAGCCTCGAGCCCCGGTCCACCGACACGCGGAGACGGCGAAGGCTCGGAGCTGCCGGGGCCGAGTTCGACCTCCACGCGCCCGGCGATGCCCGCCGCGGCAACGGCCTCGCGGCAGCGAGTAACGACATCGGCCACGCTCGTGCCCTCGAGCATGCGGAAGTTAATGTTGGCCCACATATCCTGCGGCATCACGTTAGCACCGGTGCTACCGCCCTCGATTTGGGTCGGTGCACAGGTGGTGGTCACGAGCGGATAGAGCTTCTTGCTGGCGAGGCACTCGCGCACGATGGCGTCCTTGTTGGAGGCGATCTCGTCGGCCGTGTAGAGTCCCAGCTCGACGAGCTGCGCGGCAAGCAGGTCGGTCACGCGCGCTGGCCATTCGATATCGCAGATTGCAGCGATAGCACGGCTGAGCACCTCGAGCGACGTGCCGCCGTAGGGGTTGGAAGAATGTCCACCCGCGCTCTTTGTCTTGAGCACAATGTCGGCATAGCCCTTCTCCGCGAGATCGGCATGCATAAGCCAACCCTCGCCCGCGCTGTACTCGGCAGCCGGAACGATGCGGTAGTCGCCCTCGTCGATCAGGTACTCAAGCTCAATGCCGCGCTCCTCGAGCGCGCGGCCGATGGCGCCTGCGCCGTACTGCGTAGTCTCCTCGTCCTGGCCAAAGGCGAGGAGCAGCGTGCGCTCGTGCTGCCAACCGTGCGCCAGCGCATACTCAACCGCCTCGAGAATGCCTGCGACTTGGTCTTTCATGTCGATGGCGCCGCGGCCCCAAATGTAGGCATCGTCCACATGTCCGCTAAAGGGGGCGTGCGTCCAATCGTCCTCGGTGCCCGGCACCACGGGAACCACGTCCATGTGGCCCATGAGCATAATGGGCTTGAGGGCAGGGTCGGAACCGCTAAGCGTCACCAATAGCGAATGATCGATAAGCTCGACCTCGCCCGCCGCGAACACGTGCGGCCAAGCCTGCTGCATATACGCGCGCAGGTCGTCGAACGGCTGCCAGTCCACCGCCTCGGCATCCATGCTCGAAATGGTCGGAAACGACAGCACACGGCCCAGGCGCTCGCATGCGCCGGCCTTGTCCAAATCGGCAAAATCATCCTCATGCGCAAAAAAGCGCCAAACCTCGGCCATGACATCCTTTCGATTGTGATGACGAGGGCCGCCCCACCGGAGCGGCCCTGCCACATAAGCGTTTGCGGTCGGTTATTTGTCCTCGAGATAACGCGAGAGGAACTCGCGGGTGCGCTGGTGTTTGGGATTGCCGAAGAGCTCCGCCGGCGCGGCATCCTCGAGCACTACGCCCTTGTCCATAAAGACCACGCGGTCGGACACCGTGCGGGCAAAGGCCATCTCGTGCGTGACGACGACCATGGTCATGCCGTCGGCAGCGAGCTTGCGCATGACCTCGAGCACCTCTCCCACGATCTCGGGGTCGAGTGCGGAGGTCGGCTCGTCGAACAGCATGATCTGCGGATTCATACATAGGGCACGAGCGATGGCCACGCGCTGTTTTTGACCACCGGACAGGCGACCCACGGCGGCGTGCGCGAACTTTTCGAGTCCCACGCTCGTCAGATGCTCCATCGCTATTTTTTCAGCCTCGGCCTTGCTCATCTTTTTGAGCGTGACGGGCGCGAGCGTGCAGTTGTCGAGCACATCCATGTTGTTGAACAGGTTAAAGCCCTGGAACACCATGCCGATGTCCTCGCGCAGCTTGTTGATGTTGCAGCGCTCGGCCGTGAGGTCCTGGCCGTGGAACCAGATGTGGCCCGCGTCCGGGGTCTCGAGCAGGTTGAGGCAGCGCAGGAAGGTCGACTTGCCCGAACCCGAGGCGCCGATAATGGTGACGACTTCGCCGGGGTTAACGGACAGGTCGATGCCCTTGAGTACCTCGAGCGAGCCAAAGCTCTTGCGCAGGCCCTCAACGCGGATGAGCGGCTCATTGGTCTGTGCGGCGGCCGCAACGCCGGTAATGGCGGTATCTGCCATGATAATTCTCCTCGTCTTGAGCCTAGTTGGAGCTGGGCAGCGTGACCGGAGCCTCGGCGCCGAGCTTTTTGCCAAAGGCCTCGAGCAGGCGGCTCGCCACGAGCGTCAGGATCAGGTAGACCACGAGCGCCACGCAGTAGACCTCCATCTGGCGGTAGTACACGCCGGCGACGGTGGTGGTGGCGTACATGAGGTCAAACACGCCGATGACCGAGAGCACCGACGAATCCTTGATGTTGATGATGAGCTCGTTGGTGAGCGCCGGAATCGCGTTTTTAATGCCCTGGGGGAACACGACCTTGCGCATAGCCTGCCACTGCGAAAGGCCCAGCGAGCGCGCCGCCTCGGCCTGGCCGGGATCGATGGACTCGATGCCGCCGCGCAGGACCTCCATCATGTAGGCGGTGGAGTTGAGCGAGATGGTAACGAGGCCGGCGGTGAAGGTGCTCCAAATCTGGTTGGCCTGAGCGGTCTCGAAGCCCATGCCGCGCAAAACGGTGAAGCCCGCGTAATAGATGAGCAGGCCCTGGACCATCATGGGCGTGCCGCGCACGATGGTGGAGTAGATGGTCGCAAAGCCGCGGCCGATACTCTTAAAGAAGCGCACCAGGTCGTTATCCACGCGGTCGAAGGTCTGAATACGCAGGAACACAAAGAGCAGT
This sequence comes from uncultured Collinsella sp., assembly GCA_900544645.1. Taxonomy (GTDB): domain Bacteria; phylum Actinomycetota; class Coriobacteriia; order Coriobacteriales; family Coriobacteriaceae; genus Collinsella. The sequence goes on along the minus strand of UQWG01000049.1, from coordinate 2,566 downwards.
GCCAGGAAGAATGCGATGACGGTGCCGAAGGTGGCAAGCGCGATGGTGATCTCGATACCGCGAATGAAGAAGTCGCCGCTCTTGTAGGTCATGTAGACCAGGCTCGACAAAAAGTCGCTGGGGTTGGAATCCGAGACAATGCTCACCTGCACCAGGTCGATAAACGACATGACGCAGCGGTCGATAAAGAAAACTGCCGCGATGGCGACCACGACGTAGCTGCCTAAACGTGCTCCACGACGGAAACGCTCGGATGCGAACGGCGACTTTTCGCGATAGTCGCTCCAGTGCATAAGCTTGGTGACCAGCGCCGCCGCCGACACGACGAGCCACGCCCACAGGATTGCCCAAAGGCAATCTTGAAACACGCCCGTGGGAGCCAAGAAGCTCAGCGGTGTGGGGTTGCGCTGGCTAAACGCCAGGCCGAGCGCCGCGATAACGCTCGTGCCCAGGTACACATAACGGTGGTCGGCCTTGATAAAGGAGGCCAGACGATTGATGGTTTTCATGCTGCCTCCCTATGCCGGCTGACGATCGAGGCACGCGTCCCACATTTGGTCGCGTTCCTCTTGGCTAATGCCCTTGAGTGTCTTGTCGATGAGCTTAAGGAGCTTGTCCGAGCCCTTGCGGCAGCCGACGTTTGCCGCGACCTCCTGCTTAAAGCCCTCGCCCTCGGCAAAATGAATGGGGACAATGCCCGGGTTTTGGGCCATATAGCCCTTCTCGTTCTCGGTGTTGTAGGTCACGGCGTCACAGGTGCCCTGCAGCAGGTTCGAGAACACCGTGGGGACGGAGTCGACCGGGTTTTTGTGCACAACGCCCGGAATCTCGTCGATGACGGTATCGAGCATGGTGTCCTTTTGGCCAAGGACCGTAGCGCCACTAAAGTCGCTGAGCTTGGTGGCGTTTTGGTAGGGGGAACCCTCTTTTACAAACAGGCCAAAGTAGCCAATGAAGTACGGGTCGGAGAAGCCGACCGACTCCTCACGCTCGGGCGTGGCGCTCATACCGGCGATGATGAGGTCGATCTGGCCGTTGTTGAGCGAATCGATGAGACCCGAGAAGCTCTGTTTGACGGCAACGGGCTCGCCGCCGAGGGCCTTGCAGACGATCTTGGCGATTTGCACGTCGTAGCCATCGGCATAGGCGCCCTGCACGTTGTCGATGGGGATGGTGTACTCGCTGGCCTCGGAGACCTGCCAGTTGTACGGGGCGTAGGCTGCCTCCATACCGATGCGGATCTTGTCCTTGCCGATCACGGAATCGGACAGGTCGTCGCGACCGCCGCCCGTCGTGGGCTGAACTACTTCCAGCGTGGAGGGGCGCTGGCAACCGGCAAGTGTGCCGGCGACGACAGAAGCGCTCGCAGCGAGAGCGCTACCCAAAAAGATGCGACGGCTGCATATCGGCTGGGTATGCGCGCCGCATTGATGGGGAGAATGCATAATCTGCCTTCCCTGTTGAATCGTATGCTGACGACTTAACAGGATATACGCCAGCGACCAGCGGCGCAGCACAAGCTCGAAAAATTAATAGACACACGGTAGTCATTGGGGACGTCGATGTTTTGGCAATGCCGGCGAGCGACGTCCAGAGCGAACAAGTGGCATGAAAAAGGCAAGGCATGACCAGAAGGTCTATGCCTTGCCTTATGAATGACAAATTATCGCTCTGGACGGCGCGCGGCATCGACCGAGCGGCGGAACCTCTAGAGCAAGGTGACGCTAAAGCTGCGTTTATCGGTAGCGCCGGGGGCCAGGGTGATGGTGTTGGCCTTGTGCTCAAAGACATCGTCCTCGGTGTCCATGGTGGTGTGACCGGTCCAGGGCTCGAGCGCCACAAACGGAGCGTCGTTGGCGGCAGACCACACGCCAATGTACTTAAAGCCCTCAAAGTCGATCTTGACGCCGTGGCCCGACTTGCGACCGCGCAGCGTAAGCGTGGAGCCCGGGGTATCGGTGAACATGATGGCATCGTTATCGAAGCTGCGATGCGTGATGGGCAGCACGTCCGAGTTATTGGGAGCCTTGTAGCTGCCCTCGAACGTCATAAGACCGTCGGGCGTGATGATGGGAGCCTCGTTAGTCCAAGCCTCGGTAAACGCCAGCTCGTAATCCTCGAATGCCTCGTCCTCGGCACCGGGAGCCGGTACGTTAAACGCGGGGTGGCCGCCCACCGAGAACGGCAGGTCCACGTCGCCGGTATTGGTGACGGCAAAGGTCTGGGTAAGCGTGGCGTCACCAGTCAGGGCATAGGTCATGTTGAGCTTAAAGTGGAACGGAAAGGCCTTGAGCGACTCGGGCGTATCGGTGATCTCGTACGTTACCGAGGAGCCGTCCTCCGAAACCTCGACTAGCTTGTGCTCGACGATGCGCGCGAGGCCGTGGCGCGGCATCTCGCAGGTGCCAGCCGCAGACGTTGCCGTGTTGTTGCGCAGTGAGCCCACGATGGGGAACAGAATGGGCGCGTGCTTACCCCAAAAGGCGGGGTCGCCCTGCCACAGATACTCGTTGCCGTTGAGAGCAAGGCTCGTGAGCTGGGCGCCCATGGAATCGATGGCCGCGGT
>UQWG01000048.1 GCA_900544645.1 uncultured Collinsella sp. | reverse complement strand
GGAGGCAGGTAAGATTGAAGGGCCTGACCCCGGAGGAGTTCCGGAATCAGGCCCTCGCGGCCTAGTCGCTATTTAGGGCGTCCAAGATTTGGGGCGCAGTTCAACTTCCGTACTGGCGGGCTTTCTGCTGTCAATCGGCTAGATGCTCGATGAGCCGTGCAACTCTTTATGCAAACAGGCCGTAGATGCTGATGTTGGCCTTGGCGTAGAGGCCGTTAGCATACTCGGTCCACTTGGAGCTGGCGCTCGAAGCCTGCGAGGAATACTGCTGATAAGCAGTGTAGTAGGCGGTCATGGCCTGCTTGTAGGTGGCGCTATCGGCCGTAAAGGCATCGTCGGCAAAGGCCTTGGCATAGGTGCTGTCGGCGTCCTTCCAGGTGCCCTTTTCGCTATCCCACTCGTCGCCGGCAAGTTTGATGATGTAATCGGCGTAGTCCTTGCTCGCGGTCTCCTCGTTGCCGTCAGCAGGCTCGGTCGGGGCGGTCGGCATGCTTGCGGAGCTATCGCCCACCTTCTTCTTGTAGAGCTTCTGCAGCGTCGCGGACTGACGGACGATCTGCTTGGCCTGGTCCTTGGACACGCCATACTGCGTGGCCATGGTCTTGTAGTCCGAAGTGCCGATGGAATCCTCGGCGTACTTCTTCATCTCCTTAGAAGAGACGGTGATGCCCTCGTCCTCGGCAGCGTCGAGCAGGATCTTGTTGCGCACGTAGGACAGGATGACGTCGGCAGAGGGAGCGGTGTAGTTGCCATCGCCATCCTTGACGGTGTCGAGGCTGTACTGGCTCTCGATGGCCTCGCGCGCGGTGATGTCGCTCTTCTTGCCGTTGTAGCTGTAGCTTGCCACGGTCGAATCGAGCTGGTCCTCGGTGAGGGTCGCCGAGCCGACACCCTTGCCGCCAAAACCACCATTGCCAATAAAGAAGCCAATCACGGCAGCAATCACGACTGCAACCACAAAGGCGGCAATCATCGTCTTCTTGTGCTTGGATGCGCGGTCGTCTTCGTCGGAACCCAGGATATCGTCGTCCTCGTCCTGCTCCTCGGGCATGAGGTTCTCGTCGGCGGCGTCCGCGGCGATCTTTGCCTCCAGGCGAGCGTCCTCCTCCTCGGCCGTCGTACCGGCGGCAATATGTTCGGCAGACGTACCGGCGACCAGATCGATCTTCTCCTCCTCATCACCATCGGGGCCTTCGCCGCGCTCGATGATCTGGATGCCGTCGATCTCGTCCTTCTCGTCCTTCTTTTGAATCAGACCCATATCAGTTACTCCTTGTTAGGAAACATAGTCCGCAATAGAATACGCCCGACAAAGCGCCGGGCGTATTGATTCTCAGGTTATACGCAAACACTTAAGTACTATTTAGGCGTTTGCAGTCTGCATGCCTTAGGCCAGGTGCGCGATAACGGCATCGGCAAAGGCCTGCGTGCCCACAGCGCCCTCAACGGAGCCGGTCTGGGCACGACGAACGTCGCCGGTAACCTGCTCACCCTCGTCGAGCGTGGCAGAAACGGCGGCGCGAATGCGATTGGCCGCGTCGTTCTCGCCCAGGTGATCGAGCATCATAGCCGCGGACAGAATCTCGGCCGTGGGGTTAGCGATATCCTGGCCAGCGATATCGGGCGCGGAGCCGTGCGTCGCCTCGAAGATGGCGCAGTCGGCACCGATGTTGGAACCCGGAGCCATACCCAGTCCACCTACCAGACCGGCGCACAGGTCGCTCACAATGTCACCGTACAGGTTGGGCAGCACCAGGACATCGAAGTCGTTGGGGTTCTGGACCAGGCCCATGCAGGTGGCGTCGACAATCTTGTCGTTGAACTCGATATCGGGATAGTTGGCGGCCACCTCGCGCGCAACGCGCAGGAACAGGCCATCGGTCGCCTTCATGATGTTGGCCTTATGCACGGCCGTCACCTTTTTGCGGCCGCAGCGGCGGGCGTACTCAAAAGCGTACTCCACAATGCGGCGGCTCTTGGCGATGGAAATCGGCTTGATTGAGATGGCGGAATCCGCGGCGAAGGTCTTCTGGCCCGAGCGCTCGACGAGCTGCGAGAGCTCCTCGACCTCGGCAGCGCCCTCATCGAACTCGATGCCGGCATAGAGGTCCTCGGTGTTCTCGCGCACGATAACCAGGTCGACGTCGCGGAAGCGCGAGCCGTCGCCCGGCTGCGACAGGCAGGGGCGCACGCAGGCGTACAGGTCAAAATGCTTGCGCAGGGCGACGTTAACGCTGCGGAAACCCGTGCCGACCGGCGTGGTGATGGGGCCCTTGATAGCAACCTTGGTCTCGGCGACCGCATCGAGCACATGTTGGGGCAGCGGCGTGCCAAACTCGTCCATGACGCCGGCACCGGCCTCCTGGACGTTCCAGTTGATCTGGACACCAGTGGCCTCGACCACGCGGCGCATAGCCTGCGTAATCTCGGGACCGATACCGTCACCAGGAATCAGGACTACATCGTGCGCCATAATCTGTTACTCCTCGTCTTCGGCGTCGTCAGATTTTTTTACGCTAGCACGCTTCTTCTTTTTGGAGAGATCCAGGCCAAAACGTTTAACAAGCATTTCGCAAATCTCGCTCGAACGGGCCTTGAGATAGCTACCCTTGCCGTTCTCGGCATCGAACTTAAGGCGCAGCGCGAGCTTCTCGGCGACCTCGGCGTCAATCTCGCCCCGGCCAAACTCGTACAGGCAACCGAGCATGTCGCGATACTCGAGGTCGCCGTGGTAGCACTGGATGGCCTCGTCCAGGATGGGCCAAGCCTCGCGCGAACGCTCGACACTCGTGGCGCCCCACACGCACAGCAGGCGGAAGGCGGCATAGCGCAGCGTGGACGAAATCTCATCGAACAGCGCGGTCTCGGCGCCCTCAAAGGCATCGCCCAGCTGCTCGGGGCAGGTGGTGGCGAGCGCCGCCAGGGCATCGAGAGCCTCCCAGCGGGTCTGAGCCTCGGGGCGGTCGAGCGCCTCGATCAGCGCGGGCACGCAGGGCACGACGCGCTGCGGATCGCGCTCGGCAAGCAGGTGCAGCACGCGGGCGGCAAACTGACGGATGCGGCGCGTGGGGCAGCCGAGCTCCTGGACCAGGCGGTCGACGGCGTTCTCGTTCTCCTCTGCCAGCTGGAGTTGTGCCAGCTCCTCGTCGGTGAGCTGTTCGTCTTTGTTTTCTGCCATAGTTACCTCTTTTTACTATTTCTTAGCGTGCTTGTCAGCACCCTTGCTGTCATCGGTGACCGAGATGAGCTGTCGGTCGGCCGCGCCATTGCGACGCGCACGGCGGCGCTCCTCGGCATCGCCCGCGTCGGCGGCGGCGCGGTGAGCCTTGTTGACGTTAAAGACCTCGTCGTGTTTGCGCCACGGACCGACGGACTCGCCAAAGCTCATCTTAAGGCCGGCGATAAAGCCGCCGAGCCAGCCGATCGGCGCAAACTGCACCAGCGGGAACAGCGAGAACACCCAGGTCAGCAGGATGACTGCCGCCGCTCCCGCAAAGTTGGCAATCCAGTAGTCGCGCTTGGTGATGACGCGCTTTTCGCACGCCCACTGGCCGCACAAAAAGCCGATGTAGATCGCGAAGAGAAAGAGCACCAGCGCAAGCACCACGAACGTCCAGCTCATGGGCGCTACTCCCCGTGATGGTGGCCGCAGCAGCACTCGTGGCCATCATCATGGCCGTGGCCGCCGCAGCACTCGTGGTCCTCGCCATGGTGGTGGCCGCAACCGCACTCATGGTCGTCGCCGTGCTCGCCGCAACCGCAGCCGTCCTCGTGAGCACCGTGCTCTTCGGGACGATACTGCGACCAGTCCAGACCGGCGGCGATGGCGTCGGCCTCCTCCTTATAGAGGACCGTGATGGCCTGGGTGCCCAGCTTGGCACCACCGATGGCATCGAGCATGTCGTAGAGCGTAAAGGCCACGTCGGCGCCGGGCAGCGCAAGCTCGCGATCGTCGGCATAGGCGAGCGCCAAGCGCAGGTCCTTGATGAAGTGCTCGACCATAAAACCGGGCTTGTAGTCGCCGTCGAGCGCCTTGGGCGCCAGGCTCTCCATGGCGCCGGACTTGCCGGTACTGCCCAGGATCATCTGGCGGGTCTTCTCCAGATCAAGGCCGCTCAGCTCGGCAAATGCCATGGCGTCTGCCATGCCGACCATGCAGGCGCCCAGCGACACCTGGTTGGCGAGCTTGGCAGCCTGGCCCTTGCCGGCGCCGTCGAAGCAGCAGATGTTGGCCGCAAAGGTGGCAAGGATGTTGCGGACCGGCGCGATGTCGTTCTCGGTAGCGCCCACGATAGCCGTGAGCGTACCGGCGATAGCGCCCGACTCGCCGCCGGTGACGGGGCAGTCAAACGCCATGCGACCAGAAACCTGGGCGGCCTCGGCAATGTCACGGGCAAGCTCGGGCGAGCTCGTGGTGAGGTCGATCAGGACCGCGCCGGGCTTAGTGCACGCGAGCAGGCCGTCGCCCGCCAGGTAGAGTTCCTCGACCTCGGAGGGATAGCCCACCATGGTAAAGACGACATCGGCGTTCGCCGCGGCATCGGCCGGCGTATCTGCCCAGACGGCGCCGCGCTCGATAAGCGCCGCCGCCTTGGACTTGGTGCGGTTGTTGACCGTGACGGGATAGCCGGCGTCCAGAATGTGGCCGGCGATGGGGGCACCCATGATTCCGGTGCCGATGAATGCGACGGAGAGCTTGTTTGCCATGAAACCTTTCCTTTTGGGTTGGGTGTTGTTACCAGGTTGAATACTCGGTGCCAGCGTTTGGGCTGTGAGTCGAGGGCGATTACGGACGCAGCGCTTGCCTACTGACCGCGCACGCGGCGGGCGATACGGTCGGAAAGCGACGCCTTGTCGGCGCGGTTCTTACCCCAAAACGCGCAGCCCACCATGCCGGGGCCCACGTGCGAGCCGATGGTGGGACCCACGGAGCCGCGAATGATCGTGACGTCGGCGCAACCCTCCTCCTTGCGGATGGCGGCTTCGAGCCAGTCACCATCCTTTTCGGCATCGGCCGTCATGATGGCGATGGGCATGGTGCGATCGGGCACGTAGTTCTCGCGGAACGACTTGAGGATGGACTTGAGCGCCTTCTTGCGGCCGCGGTTGACGCCGATCAGCGACAGCGAGCCGGCCAGGTCGTAGGAGAGCTCGGGCTTGACGTCGAGCTTTGCCGTGAGCTGCGCCGCCGCGGGAGGAATGCGGCCGCCGGCAGCCAGTGCGTCGAAGCTCTCGAGCGTAAAGTAGCCGTGCACGTAGGTCTTTGCCTCGTTTGCCCAATCGACCAGCTGCCTGGCGGTCAGTCCCGCCGAACGCTGGCGCACGGCCTCGAGCGCCAAGAGCGCACCGGTCGCGCAGGGCAGAGCGTTGTCGACCACGTAGAGCTCAAAGTTGGGATACTCGGCGCGCACGACATCTGCCGCCTGGCACGCGGAGTTGTAGCTCGACGACAGCGCCGAGGTAAAGCACAGGTAGACCGTGGGCGTGCCCTCTTTGGCGCACTCGGTAAAAAACTCGATATAGCGACCGAGCGACACAGCCGAGGTGGACACGCGGGCACCGGCGCGCATGCGGTCGTAGAACTCCTTAGGGCTCATGCTCGACCAGATGTCGTCTGTGCGCTCCTCGCCATCGATAATGAAAGGGAAACCCAGGATATCGACATCGAGGTTCGCGGCGACCTCGGGGCTAAAGTCGCAGCAGGTATCGACGACGATGCGGCAACGGTTCGAATGACCGGCGGATGCGGCCTTGTCCATCAAAGCGACTCCTTACGTAAAAAGGCGGCCACCCGCATGGGATGGCCGCCAACCGTTAACTCATGCAAGTTAACGTATTTTACTCGTCAAGTGTTTCGATGCGGGGCTTGATGATGCCATATCCACCATTCTTACGGTGATACACCACATTGATGAGACCGGTCGTCGCGTTCTCGAACACGTAGAAGTCGTGGCCCAGCAAATCGGTCTGCACCAGCGCCTGCTCCTCAGTCATCGGGGTAACATCGATGACCTTCTCGCGGACGAGCAGGTCGTCGTCCTCCTCGGGCAGCAGCAGGTCGGCCAGATCCTCGACGCGCTCGACCGGTGCGACATCCGCCGCGCTGGCACCGCCCTGGCGGTTGTCCACGACCTTGGTCTTGAACTTGCGCAGCTGGCGGGTGACCTTATCGGCGGAGAGGTCGATGGCGGCATACATATCTGCGCCGTGCTCGGCAACGCGAATCACAGAGCCGCGGGCACGAACCGTGACCTCGACGATTGCCGGGTTGGGGTTCGAGGGGTTCTTCTCATAACGAAGCACGACGTCGACTGTCATGGGCTCGATGTCGAAAACCTTGAGCGCCTCGCCGATCTTCTCATCCACATGCGCACGCAGAGCATCGGTTACCGTCGTCTTGCGTCCAGAAACCTTGATATCCATACGTGGCTCCAATCTGCCTCGGGGACTTACTGTACTGGCTATGTACCCATTGCCGTGCATTTAATCACGCGGATTCCCAAAGACCCGAATAACGATTGCTTGGTACCGCATACCGAAGTCTCGCACTTTTCTGTGGCAAAGTGCGCTATAGGAGGGCGACGACGACTTTGGTTTGGTACTTAAAAAATGTCTTTAACCTGCTGGTTTTACGGAAACGAAAAAGCCGGGCTCTCCTGTTGGGAAAGCCCGGCAGTGCGTGTTGAAACCGTGAAGAGGTGTCCTTTCCAACGCATAGGAGACAACACCCCTAGCAATAACTAGCTATTGAGTTTGTTAATGTCGTCGTCGGTGATGGTGGCTTCCTGGCTGGACGATTTGTCCTCGGAGTTTGCACCCTCGCTGCTCGAACCGGAGGATGCGGACTCGCTGGATCCGGTGTCGGTCGACTGCACGTCGGCGCCCGAGACCGTCTTGGTGGTGAGGTCATAGGGCATCGTGCCGTACCAGACGGAGTGGACCGCCTCGAGCGTGCCGTCGACCGTGATGCTATCGAGGGCATCGCTCACGGCACGGCATAGCTCATCGTTGGCCGCGAGGCCCGCGACGCCGAGCGTCGAGGGCGTCTCGAGCGCGCCGACGTAAGAGATCTGGCTCATCAGGCGCGCAAGGTAGCCGCCGGCCGTGGAGTCGCAAATCACGTAGTCGATCTCGCCGGACTCGAGCGCCTCAAAGCACTCGTTGATGTTGGAGAAGGTCTTTTGGTTGGCCGTGATACTCTGCTTGGCGAGCGCTTCCTGCGAGGCCGAGGAGGTCTGAACGCCCAGGGTAGCGGTGTTAAGCGTTTCGGTGGAAACGCTCAGCGACTCGCCGTCGCTCGTCTTTCCGAACACTGCCGCAGCGTCGTACAGGCAAGTACCAAGCGTGCTGATGTCACCATCCGTGGAATTGATGTCACCAATGAAGATGTCGGCCTTTTTGTCGCCAAGCGCGGAATCGGCAGAAGAAGCATCGACGAAGGCAACCTTGAGGCCCATGCGGCTTGCAAGGGCGCGGGCAGCGTCGACCGCGTAGCCCGTGAGGTTACCATCGGCGCCCTGCATGGCCTGCGGGGCATCGGAGGTATCGAGGGCAACCGTCAGGGTACCGGGAGTGACCAGGGCATCGTCCGACACCGTAGGGGCAACGGTCTCGCGCTCGATCTGGTCAATCGTGGGCGTCGTGAACGTGGACAGTGGGTTGAACGCGCATCCGCTCAAGCCCAATACGGCAATGACCGCCGCGGTCCCAGCACCTAACCGAGCCGCGTGCATCAAGCTGCCCCTCACCATGTCCACTACCCTGCCTTCTGTGTCGTATACAATCCGTGCGTTGCGCGGAATAACGGGTGTTCCCACCAGCTGACCTGGTATTTGACCCCACACTTGCGCACCGGGGTGTTTGCTCGGGAGGCCGTAACCACCTTCACGACTGGCCCGCTCGCCCGCGAGGCGGTATTGCCCCAAAGAAAGTAGAACGGACGGTGCGGCTTACATCTAGGACGCGCCATGATCGCGCCGCGCGCACGCGGTCGCTTACGTGGATCCCTTTGACCGCGTCTGTCTTGGACTAGGATGGACATTTCGTCCGTCCGCAACCACAGCCTGGCAGGAACGTAGCGCATTATAGCTAAGTTCAAGCTAAAGTTTAAGGTTAGGGGCGTCATTCGCACCGTGAGCACAGATTTTGCAGGTCGGAGCGGACCATTCGTGCCCCCATGAAGCCCGGAGCTCCCCTACGGGGAGCTCCGGGGCACCCGTCTCAGGGCGCCGTGTGCAAAAAACGGCAAATATGAGTACTGTCACCAATTTAGTAGCAGCGTTTTTCCGCCCCGCGAGCCCTTTTTGAGTTCCGTACAGCCTGCTTGGCGCCAAGATATTCCACATTCGTTTATTATCTTTTCAATGAATCCAAATTTTCGGCCCAAGTTTCTTTGTTTTTACTGCCACTAATCTAGTAACAGTACTCATATTTGCCGTTTTTTGCACAGGGCATATAAACAGACCCCTCTATAAAGCCATAGTTTTACGCCGGCTTGAGCCCAAAGCACGCTCGGAGCGTATTCAGCAGAGCATCTTGCCTCTTTCGACGCGCCTCTACGCGATTCTGATATCGCTTACCCATGCGTTGGTAAATGCGCCATGCGAGCGCTTCCATCGCTTCCATGTCGCAGAGCATTTCGTTGTTGACCGTCGCGACCTCGATTCCCGTAGTAATCAAGCCCGTGTTGCGTTTTTCATCATGGACACGTCCCCTCCGGGAGGAATGACCCAGCTCACCGTTGTATTCAAGGTCAAACCGGGCTGCCTCCTGATATGCATCGCAAACTGCATGGGGCATCCCCGAGATTGCCTGCGCGCGGTCATCGAACTCGATCTTGTAGTCGGTCTTAAAGGGACCGCAGGCAAATCCGCCATAGGAAAACGGAAGCGAAAACATGGCAAGCATGATGCACTCCATGGGTGAGCGCAGGTTTTCCGACAGATAGGAACACAGCCGCCGCAGTTGTTTGGCCGCACTCCCCTTGCATGTCGCGAGGTAATCTGTCAGGCGATCGGGCGTCAACACCGGCTCGACTTCAAAGTAGCCCACGTCTGCCGGTTGGTCCTTGTCCTTTGCAAGTCTATTCGCAACAGGTGAGGTGTAGGGAGGCAGATACTTCCCGCGATCGCTCAGTGAAATCTTGGAACACAGTTCCTGGGCCAGAGCAAACGCCTGGATACAGCCGACCTCGCGGGCGACGGCAACACAAAGGGCCTCGGGAGATAGGCTGTACACCCCCGGTTCCACCTCTAGAATCGAGCCGGCAGGCAACCCGGAACACACGGACCAGCCCACGCCAGGCATGCGGCGGCGCTGCGCCGCAGATCCCACCAGCAAGCACAGATCTTCTTGCACCTCGCCGCTTTTGACTCCAATTCGCACCAGGTCGGGAAGATAGATATCCTCGGTCGAAGGCGATGACGTACACAGCACGCGGCGCTCCTCCTCGGGCTCAAGGTCCTTCCAGCCGATGTAGCCCATCTGCCGGCGCTCGGCTCGAATCATACGCAACGCCGAGGCGCCCGCCAGAATCACGGAAGCCGCTAGCTGCTCTTTTGTCGGTTTATTGCGCTGCCCGATTGTTACCGCCACATGAATCACCCCTACCAAACGCGTGCGATAGTGAGGCCATCAACGGTCGCGGCACCGGCGCGCTTGAGTTCCGCCGAAGCCGCTGCCATCGTCGCACCCGTGGTGATAACGTCGTCGATAAGCAGCAGGCGGCGGCCCCGCACGTCCTCAACGGTCTCGTACATGCCTCGGGCGCGTTCACGGCGTTCTTCACGACCGAGTTCACGCTGGTCGCCATGGCCGTACTTAACGAGGGCGTCGAGCAGCGGAACACCAGACAGCTCGCAAAATGGGCGCGCGATGGCTTCCATATGATCGAAACCGCGTCGCCGAAACGCCGCCGCCGTCGCGGGCACAAACACCACGGCATCGGCGCCGGACAACACACCGCCGTAGCGTTCGGGTGCCGCGACCTGGGCATGTAAGGCGGTGTCGTATAGCAGCTCTGCCAGATACGGCGCCAGACGTCGTTCGCCCGCGTCTTTGTACGCTTTAATGATCCGCGGCAGCGGATGCGTGTAAACGGCACATGCCAGGCACCGGTCGAGCGCTTCGGCCATCGCCGAAGACGCACCCTCGACCGAGCACTCGGTGCACAGCAAGTCTCCAAACGGGGCTCCGCATCGGGTGCAGCTATAACGTGGGTCAATGAGCGCGAGCGCGGCCAGGCAGTCTTGGCAAATAAGCGCGCCGGCGCGCTCGCAGCCAGCACATCGCGTGGGCGACAACGCCTCAAGCGCCTCGTGCGCCGCCTGCTCGGCAAACGGTAACAATTCGTCCGCAAACGGTAGGATGCCAGCACCTTGCAGGCATCCCAACACATCCAAATGTCTCTTCACGACACAACCCTCCCTACGTTCGGTCGCAGGGAGGGTTGTTGATTCAGCGTCATGGTACCCCGACGCGTTTGGGGTCAGGCAGGTTAAATCCGTTTGCGGGCACTATTCGCCGGTGGGCGGTTGCGGTGCGGACGAGTTTTGGGTCGAGCCCTCGCCACCATCTTGACGCGGCTTGCGGGAACGACGACGGCGACGGCGCTTCTGGCCCTGGTCGGCCGAACCCTCGCCACCACGATCGTCGCGCGACTCGCGTTCATCGCGAGCAGCGCCGCGCGCGGCCTTGGCGGCCGCCCCTCCGCCATCTCCGGGGCGACGGCGCGTGACCTTGACCTCGCCATCCGAGACCTGATCGGCCACGGAGGGCACCGAAGGCTTTTGCTGCGCGCCCGAGGAATGGCGACGACGCGGACGCGGGGTGCGCTCGTCATCGTTGCGCTGCTTGCCACCCTTGTCGGCAGGCGTATCGGAACCCGAACCACCCTTGGGGGCGGCACCGGCTTCGCGAGCGGCTGCGGCGCGGAAGGCGTCCTCTCGCTCCTCGCTCGACAAATGGCGGCGGCGACGGCGCGTGGGATTCATGCCACCGCCGCGATTCTGCTGCTGGGGCTGCTGAGCCTCGCGCTCGCGGGAGGAATTCTTGCCTGCGGGAGCGGCCTCGCCGGCGTCGCTCGAACCCGAGCGCTTGCGGCGGCGACGTCCACCGGCAGCCTCCTCGGCCTCGGGTGCCTCGGCCTTGCCGCGACCCTTACCGCGGCCGCGACCCTCGCCTTGGCTCTGACCGGCACGGGTATCGGCGTCCGCATCGCGGCGACGGCGCTTGGGCATCGTCGTCCCCGCCAGACGGTCGGCGCTCGACAGGCCATCGCCCACGTCGACGCCGTTCTCGCGGTCGAGCTCCATAAGCGCCAAGCGCATCTCGGGCGACTCGATACGCTCGAGCACATCGCGCGTCACGCAGTCGGGACGGCAGTTGCAGCCCTGCTCGGCGGCCTTCTTTTTGCAGCCCTCAGAGCAGGTCATGTCGGCCAGGTTGACCTTAAAGACTTTGCCGTTCTCCAGGCGCAACACCAGCTGCTCACGCGGCGTGTCATATTCCTGGATGCGCGCCTTGCCAAGCGGCGTGTCGATAAGCGTCTTCTTTTTGGGCGCGCGGCTCTTAAAGTCCTTGTACGCCTCAAACTCGTAGCGCAGGCAGCACATCAGGCGGCCGCAGACGCCGCTAATTTTGGACGAATTGAGCGGCAGGTCCTGCTCTTTTGCCATGCGGATCGAAACCGGCTCAAACTGTCCGCCAAAGCGCGTGCAGCAGAGCTCCTGACCGCACTGGGCATAGCCACCCACCAGGCGGGTCTCGTCACGCACGCCGATCTGGCGCATGTCGACGCGAATGTGCAGCGTCGAGGACAGGTCCTTGACGAGCTGACGGAAATCGACGCGCTCCTCGGCGGCAAAGTAGAACACAGCCTTCTCGCCGCCGAACAGGTACTCGACGCCGACCGGCTTCATCTCGAGGTCGAGCTCCTTGACCAGGCGGCGGAAGTCGACCATGGCCTCATCGCCCTGGATGGCCAGGTCGTCGGCAAGCTGCAGGTCGATGTCGCTCGCCACGCGCAACACGGGCTTGAGCGGCTGACCGATTTCGTCGAGCGGCACCTCGAAGGGGTCGGCCGTGACCAGGCCGATCTCGGTTCCGCGCTCGGTGGAGCAGATGGCATAATCGGCCTCGAGGATATCCAGATCCTGCGGGTCGAACCACAGGTCGCGCGAGGCGTAGGTAAACTTAACGGGTACGACTAACGGCATTTCAGTGCCTTCCTGATATCGAACAGCATGACCTCGATGGCCAGCTGGGGAGTAACGTTTCTGGCGATGTTGCGCTCAGCGGTGGCAACCGCCTCGAGCGCCTGGGTGGCACCCGCAACATTCGTCGCCGCGGCAAGCCGCCCGATCGTGTCGCGCACATCCTCGTTCACAACGTCTGCCGCCTCATCCTGAAGCGTCAGTAGCACGTCGCGCATGAGCGTCCGCGCGCTCGCCAGCGCTTCCATGATACCCGAACGCTCGCGCGCGTTGAGTTCGCGCTTGTTGCGGTCCTCAAGCTGCTTCAATGCTCCACGCGACAGGTAGTCGGCATTTTGCTCGAGCACCTTTTCCTGCGTGGACTTGACCTCGGCGAGCGGCGCCTTGACGGCGACGATGAGCGACTTGGCGCGACTGAGCACATCGGCCTCGTCGGCGGCGATGAGCGAGTCGATGGCACGGACCATCTGGCGACGGGCGTCCTGGCGCTCGGCGCTCTTGAGGAACTCGATACCACGCGTAGGGCTTCCCGCCACGGCGACGGCCATGCGACAACGCGCGATATCCTGGCCCGTCGCGCGGCTCACGGCCTGCGCGGCCACAGTGGGCGACACCAGCCGAAACGGCACGCACTGGCAGCGGCTCACAATGGTGGGCAGCATCACGTCGGCCGAGGTACCCAACAGGATGAACATGACGCCCTCGGGCGGCTCCTCGAGCGTTTTGAGCAGCGCGTTGGCGGTGTTGGCGCGCAGCTGCTCGGCACGGTCGATGATGTAGACCTTTGCCTTGGCGCGGATGGGCGCCAGGGGCACGTCGTCGAGCAGCTCGCGGGTCTGCGCGATGAGGTAGCCCGTAGCACTTTCGGGCGTGTAATAGTGCACGTCGGGATGCGTATGGCGGGCGACGCGCACGCAGCTGTCGCACGAGCCACAGCCGTCCCGCTCGCACAGGAATGCCTGGGCAAGCGCCCATGCGGCGTCAAGCTTACCGGCGCCGGGCGCGCCCAAGAACAGGTAGGCGTGCGATGCGCGGCCGCTTGCGATGGCGTTGGTCAAAAAGTCGCGCACGCGCTGTTGGGTGTCGAGCTTGGCCAGCAGGCTTGTCTGCGCGGGGGCCATGTTACTCAGCCTCCTGGGCAAGCGCGGCGGCGACGGCATCTTGGGGAATGTCGAGACCGTACGCGCGAACCAGCTCGACCGTTTGCGTGAAGACGTCTGCGATCGACGCAGTGGCGTCGATGAGCTTTACGCGATCTGGCTCCTCGGCAGCAATTGCGCAAAATCCCTGGTAGACACGCTCCTGGAAGGCCATGCCCTTGGCCTCCATGCGGTCTGCCGCACCACGGGCGGCCATGCGCAGCGCCGCCTGCTCGGGCGTGATGTGATAGACGAGCGTGAGCGCCGGATGCGTACCGGCGACAGCCAGGTTGTTGGCATCGCGCACCATCTGACGGTCGAGGCCATCGGCAAACGCCTGATAGCAGGTCGTGGAATCGTAGAAACGGTCGCACAGGACCACCTTGCTGGCAGCGAGGGCAGGCGCGATGACTTCGTGCACCAGCTGGGCACGCGCGGCCTCGTAGAGCAGCAGCTCGCAGGTGTCGCCCATCGCCGTATTGGCGGGGTCGAGCAGCAGGGCGCGAATCTTTTCGCTGATGGCGGTGCCGCCCGGCTCGCGCAGAGTTACGACCTGATAGCCAGCGAGGTCGAGCGCGCGGGCCAGCAGGCGCGCCTGCGTGGACTTGCCGGCGCCATCGACGCCCTCGAGCGTGATAAAGCTATGTTGAGCGGGCTCAAAAGCCATGGGCGCAGTCCCTTCCTACAAGGCGCGAAAATGCAAGTTATAGCAACCAAGCCATGATACCCCAGTGCTCGGTGCGTCCCCAATGGCTAAAGGTGCCTTTCCAAAGTTGCGGTGAAATAGGGACTGATTGAAGCTCTTAGACCGCCAAACAGTCCCTATTTCACCGCAACTTATGATGGGGAATTTTGGACGCTGGGTATAATCGTCGTATTGCATTGAAATGTGGCGAAAGGAGTGGCAATGTCTCGGTATTGCGCCTCGTGCGGCAAGCTTCTTGCAGATAATGCCAAGTTCTGCACCTCGTGCGGTGCACCCGTTGAGCAAACAACCGCGAGCGATAGCCAGCCCGCTTTTGAGCAGACCGGCCCCCTTGATACGCCGCAAGCCAAGGCGGACGACCTGTCTCTTATACACATCTGACGCTGCCGACGAATA
>UQWG01000047.1 GCA_900544645.1 uncultured Collinsella sp. | reverse complement strand
GCTCCTAATGGCTGGAATAGCAGGTGGTGTGGGCGGCGCGGAAGCGGCAGTGCTCGCGCATGCTGCAGATATTGCAGGTGGGGCGGCTCTGGGCGTCGTGGACTTCGCCGTCGAATAGGCCGATCACCGCGGTCACGCTTTTGGTGGGCATGAGCAGGCTGGTGGGTGTGACGGTAAGCCCGATGAGCCGCGTGGCGTTGAGCGCAGCCACGATCGAGCGCTGGGCCGAGAGCGGGCAGTCGCCGTAGCCGGGACTAAAGCGCCAGTTGCCGGCGAGCCCATGAACGGCGGCGTTCGTCTTGACCTGCTGGTCCATTTGCTCAACGGCGGCTTCTACGTAAGCGGAGCACGCGGCGTCGAGCACGGCGCCCTCCAGGGGATGTTGGGCTCCCGTGGTGCGCAGGCGACGCTCGGCGTCCATGCCGAGGGTGCATGCCATGAGTGCGGCAAAGCGGGCGTCCTTAAGATGACGATAGATATCGCGACCGCGCAGCTCAACGTTGGTGCCGACCAGGCGGATGCAAGGCTCGCCCTGTTCGTCGACGCCCGTGGCATCGATGGCAAATACGCGGCGCACGCCACGGGGCTCAATGTCCAGTTCCAGACGTTCAACGACAAGCTCAATACGTCGTGACAGTTCGGGCTCAATCTGCTGGCCGCCGTAACCCAGATACCGCAGCATCTCGGCACGGTCGACACGGGGATGGTGCGCAGCATCGACACGGTAAAGCGCCGGCGACGCAAGGTCGGCCGGCACTTCGACAGCGATTGTATCGATGTGCGGTTTTTCCATTACCCCAGGCGCTCCATAATGGTCGCGGCGATCGCAGGACGGTTCATAGTGTACAGGTGCAGGCCGTCGGCGCCGTGCTCCTTGAGGTCGCAAAGCTGGCGGGCTGCATAATCTACACCAGCTGCCTGCAGGCTCTCGGGGTCATTCTCGTACTTGGCGAGAATCTTGATGACGGGGGAGGGCAGCGACGCGCCGCACATAAAGACCATGCGGCTGATCTGCGACTTGCCCATAAACGGCATGATGCCCGCGGTAATGGGCACGGTGATACCGGCCTTGTCGGCAAGCTCGCGAAAACGGTAGAAGCACTCGTTATCAAAGAAGAGCTGCGTCACAAAGAAGCTCGCGCCGGCGTCCTGCTTTTGCTTGAGGTGTTCGACCGAGAGGTTGAGATCCTCACAGGCAATGTGGCCCTCGGGGTAGGCTGCGGCGCCCACGCAAAAGCCGGCGTCGACGAGCTCGGGGATGAGGTCACGGGCGTAGGCGTAGTCGGAGGCGGGCTTGTCGTCCTCGGTCGCGCCGGCAGGGAGATCGCCACGCAGGGCCAGAATGTTTTCAACGCCGGCGGTGCGATACTCGTCGATCTTGGCGGCGATGTCGGCGTGGGTGCGGCCCACGCAGGTGAGGTGTGCCACAGAGGGCGTGTCGAATTCGCTCGAAATCATATGCGCGATGGGGGCGGTGGTGGCGCCGTTGCCCGAGCCGCCGGCCGAGCAGGTGACCGAGACAAAGCTCGGCGAAAGCTTGCACAGATTGCCTGCCACTTCGCGAGCCGTGTCGAGGGTGAGCTCGCCCTTGGGCGGGAACATCTCAAACGAAACGGGCGCGGTGCCCTGGGATGCTGCCTGCTTAAAAACCTCGTCGACGCGCATATCGTGCTCCTCTAGATACGTAATAGTGTGATGTGCTGTAAGGATTCTACAGCACCACTGTGTCACGGTGGAGTTTCACTCGTTATTCGGGGATACCAATCAAAGATGCCTTGCTATCGGCTTTCTCTATAACAGAGCGGCTAATCTAGGCACGGACTATAAAGACTGGTATCTGATGCAAAATACCAGTTAATAGAGCTCCATCCCAAATTGTCTACCCTTAAACCATGGGGAGAGGTCTGCAATTTATGCAGTTGATTGGCTGTTGAGGGTGGCAACGCCGCCTCGATAGGGTAACCTCATTGATTGGTTTCGCGACAGCAACATAACGGTAATGTCGCGGAAACACGGCGAGTCTAAGCTATGGCTCGTTCGTTAGTAATCAACACCGCTTCTCACGCGGTGCCGATACGAAGGGAGTTCCGTATGGCCGAACTTACTGACCGCTTCGGGACCATGGTGTTCTCTGAGGAAGTCATGAAGGACTACCTCCCCAAGGACATTTGGAAGCGCCTTGCTGCAACCCTCGAGGGCGGTGAGCCGCTCGACCTGGATGTGGCCAACGCCGTTGCCCATGCCATGAAGGTCTGGGCCATCTCCAAGGGTGCGACGCACTATGCGCACTGGTTCCAGCCGCTTTCGGGCATTACTTCCGAGAAGCACGACAGCTTCCTGGAGCCCAACCACGACGGCACCGCCATTACCAAGTTTACGGGCAAGAACCTTATCCAGGGCGAGCCCGATGCCTCGAGCTTCCCCAACGGCGGCCTGCGTGCTACCTTCGAGGCCCGTGGCTACACCGCTTGGGACCCCACTAGCCCCGCCTTTATCAAGGACGATGTCCTGTGCATCCCCACGGCTTTCTGCTCCTACACGGGCGAGGCCCTGGACAAGAAGACCCCGCTGCTGCGTTCCATGACCGCGCTCTCGCGTGAGTCTAAGCGCGTTTTGGCGCTGTTCGGTAAGACCCCCAAGAAGGTCGTTCCTTCCGTGGGTGACGAGCAGGAGTACTTCCTGATCAAGAAGGACGCTTACCGCAAGCGCAAGGACCTGGTCATTACCGGCCGCACCCTCTTTGGCGCCGCTCCCTGCAAGGGCCAGGAGCTCGAGGAGCACTACTTTGGCGCTATCCGCCCCACCGTCTCGGCCTATATGAAGGATCTGGACGATGAGCTGTGGGCGCTTGGCATTCCCGCCAAGACCAAGCACAACGAGGTTGCTCCCTGCCAGCATGAGCTTGCCCCCGTCTATGGCGAAGTCAACGAGGCCATCGACCAGAATCTGGTCATGATGGAGAAGATGAAGCTCATCGCCTCCCGCCACGACTTGGTCTGTCTGCTGCACGAGAAGCCCTTTGAGGGCATCAATGGTTCGGGCAAGCACAACAACTGGTCGCTTGGCACCGAGTCCGAGAATCTGCTCGATCCGGGCGACACCCCGCTCGACAACCTGCAGTTCATCGTCTTCCTCACCGCGGTGATCGAGGCCGTCGATAACTATCAGGAGCTCCTGCGTGCCTCTGTTGCCTCGGCCGGCAACGACCATCGTCTGGGCGCCAACGAGGCTCCTCCGGCGATTATGTCCATCTTCCTGGGCGACCAGCTTACCGAGGTCGTCGAGAAGATCATCGATGGCAAGGCTTCCGTCCATGCCACGCGCGGCGTGCTCGACCTGGGCGCCGATACCCTGCCCAAGCTGATGCAGGACAACACCGACCGCAACCGCACCTCCCCGTTTGCCTTCACCGGCAATAAGTTCGAGTTCCGTGCCTGCGGCTCCGAGCAGAACGTCTCCGACTCCAACCTGGTGCTCGATGCCGCCGTGGCCAAGTCGCTCAAGTCCTTCGCCGACGCACTCGAGGGTACGCCCGAGGATGAGTTCCAGGATGCCGCGCTCGAATACTGCAAGAAGGTGCTGACCGATCACCAGCGTATCCTGTTCTCCGGTGACGGCTACTCCGATGAGTGGCCCGTCGAGGCCGAGAAGCGCGGTCTTGCCAACAACAAGACCACGGCCGATGCCCTGCCCGCCTTTGTTTCCGATAAGGCCATTGCGCTCTTTGAGGAGACGGGTGTCCTGACCAAGGCCGAGGCCCAGTGCCGCTACGACTGCAAGCTCGAGAAGTACAACAAGCTCATGAACATCGAGGCCACCACGATGGTTCGCGAGGCGCGTCGTACCTATCGCCCGGTCATTACCGCCTATGCCACCAAGGTCGCTAAGGGCCTTGAGACTATTCGTGCCGCCGGTGCTGAGGCCGCCATGCAGTGCGAGCAGAACACGCTCAACAAGCTCTGCAACGGCATCACCACCATCAACGACTCCATCAAGGCGCTCGACGCCGTGCATCAGAAGGCCGAGGGCCTCGATGGTCAGGAGCAGGCCAACGTGTACGCGCACGAGGTCGTTCCCGCTATGGATGCGCTGCGTGCCGCCGTGGACGCCATGGAAGAGATCGTGGCAGCCGACTACTGGCCGGTCCCGACCTACGACGACATCCTGTTCTACGTGTAGAGCGTAACTGACATATCGTCACGGTATTGAGCCGGGGTCCGCATCGTGCGGGCCCCGGTTTTTGTTTGCGAAGGACGCTTAGGAGTCCGTTTTGCAACTGATTCGCCCACGTAATAAGGGGTCGTGGGCAAAAAACGTCAAATATGAGTACTGTCACAAGTCCTGTAGCATTATCTTTTTGCAAAATATGCAGTGTTACGCAACATATGTCCAAGTACTTAGCCGATAAACGTCTGCATTTCTTCCGCCGTAGGACACCTGACGTCTAAATCGATTTCTGAAGGCATGAAATCGCTGTTACTAAATCGGTAACAGTACTCATATTTGCCATTTTTTGCCCATGGTCCATCGGAAGATGCCGGGATCCGCACCCTGCCGGGTCCGAATCCCGGCATATCGGTAGCAAAAAGCCCGCTACCGCGAGGGTAACGGGCTCTTCAATTCAAATGGTGCCCCCAGCGGGATGTCCGCGTGCGGCTGGCGCCGCCCGCTTCCGCTGTGTCGCTCCGCTCCTTGCGTGCTGCGCTGGAAAACGCTTGCGCGTTTCCTCAGCTCCGCACCCTGTCGGGTTCGAATCCCGGCATATCGGTAGCAAAAAGCCCGCTATCGCGAGGGTAACGGGCTCTTCAATTCAAATGGTGCCCCCAGCGGGATTCGAACCCGCGATATCCACCTTGAAAGGGTGGCGTCCTTGGCCGCTAGACGATGGGGACAGCGGGAAAGAGTATAGCAGACTTTTTTAGCCGTTCACATATCGTTGGCAAACTGAAAAACCACCACAAAGGTGCCTGTCCCCTTTGTGGTGGTGAGGTGCTAGGGGAGGAGCTTCATGGCGGCGTCGTGGGCGGCGTGCTCGTAGGTGTCGTCGAGGGTTTTGAGCGGCAGCAGGGCCGTGGCCTGCGCATCGCCGCGGCGCTCGAGGGCGTGCGCGATCAGCCAGTCGGCGAGTTCGGGGTTCTTGGGCAGTGCCGGTCCGTGTAGGTACGTGCCGATGACGCCCTTGTAGATCAGACCCTCAAAGCCATCGTCGCCGTTGTTGCCGGTGCCCGTGACGACGGACGTTCCGAGCGGCGTGGCCTCGGCGTCCAAAAGCGTGCGGCCACCGTGGTTCTCGAATCCCACAAAGGGCTCAGGTGTCAGATCGGTTTTGACGGCTACGTTGCCGATCAGGCGGTCGGAGCCGCGTACGGTTTCGGCGGCAATGACGCCCAGGCCCTCAATGCGATCCTCGCCCATGTAGTACGAACGGCCGAGCAGCTGATAGCTGCCACAGATGGCAAGCAGTGTGCCGCCGTCCTCAACATAGGCCGCGACCTTGTCTTTTTGGGCGAGCAGCTCGTGTGCCACGGCTAGCTGGTCGCGGTCGGAGCCGCCACCCATCATGACGATATCGGCATCGGTGAGATCGAGTGACTGGCCCATACGGACCTCGTCCACGCGCACGGGAATGCCACGCCAGGCGCAGCGGCGCTCGAGGGCGATGACGTTGCCGCCGTCGCCGTAGAGGTTAAGGGCATCGGGATACAGGTAGACGATGCGCAGCGGGCGCGAAAGCTCGACTGGCGCGATACCAACAGGAAGAGCGCTGCCGTCGGCACGGGCTACGGCGCGCCCGGCAACAGCGTCGGCGGTGGCGCCTTTCAGCCCGTCGAGCTCCTTGACCAGCGGCGGGAAGGCCGTGTAGTTGGCGACGGCGTAGAAGGTGTCATCGGCGGCCTCGTCTGCCACGGCGCCAATTGCCTGCGCGACGTCCGAGATAATCGCGGCATCGATGCCGGCGTACTTGAGGCGCACCTGCATGTCGTGCGCGCGCGTGCCTCCGGCAAAGGCGACAAGACCCGGCGTGTCGGCGATGCGCTCAAAGTCGACGTCGTAGATCCACGATACATCGTGGCCGTCGGCATCGTTATCGTTGAGGAAGAAAGCGCAGAGTCTGCCGCCTGCCGTCTTGATGGACTGGATTTGTCGATCGAAGCCTACGGGATTCTTAGCCAGGTTGGCCTCGACGGTGCGGCCGGCGATATCCCAGCGGCCCATGCGTCCGCCGGCGGGGACGTAGGCATCGAGCGTGGGCTGCAGGTGCGCCGTATCCACGCCTAACTCATGTGCGGCAAAGAATGCAGCGGCAACGTTGTAGACCATGTACAGGCCGTTGTAGCGCGTGGCGATGTGTACGGCAGCTGCGTCGGACGCAGATCCAAAGACCAGGTCAAAGCCGTAGCCGTCGCAGCCGAGCTCCACGCCCGTCACACGGCGGACCAGTGCGGGGCGTGCCCAACCGCACGAGGGGCAATGGTAGGCGCCGAGTTGACCATACTGCACATAGTCGTACTCCAACGGCGCGTTGCACTGCGAGCAAAAACGCGAGTCGCTAATGCGATCGGACTCGGTGCCCGTAGCGCCGTCGATGCCAAAGGCAATACTCGCGTTGGGAACGCGCGCGGCAATCGAGGCGCACAGCGGGTCGTCGGCGTTGTAGATAAGCGTTGTTGTCGGCGAGAGCTCCAACGCATGGGCGATGACGTCTTGGGTATGGTCGATCTCGCCATAGCGATCCAGCTGGTCACGGAACAGGTTGAGCAGCACGAAGTACGTCGGCTTGAGCTTGGGCAGAACGCGTACGGTGTAAAGCTCATCGCACTCAAAAACGCCCACGCGCTTGCCGCCGCCGGCTCGCTTGAGGCCGCTGCGCGCCTCGAGCAGTGCACCCACCACGCCCGGCTCCATGTTGTTGCCGGCGCGGTTGCATACCACGGTGGCGCCGCTGGCGGCAACGGCGTCGGCGATGAGGTTGGAGGTGGTGGTCTTGCCGTTGGTGCCGGTGATTACCACGCTGCGGTCGACAAGACCCGCGAGGTCGCGTAGCAGCTCGGGGTTGATCTTCATGGCGATGCGGCCGGGGAGTACGCCGCCCTGGCGCTTAAGGACGGAGCGCAGCCCCCAGCGGGCGATATCGCTCGAGGTGCAGGCGAGAGATGAGCGGAAGTTCATGAAGTCGTTCCTAACGTGAATGACATGGTCGTGGCGATTGTGTCGTTAAAAGCCATAGCGGCGCGCAAATTCCTGGGCAAGCTGCGATACATCTTCGCAGGCGTTGGCCCAGGGGGCAAAGTCGGGGGTGTCCGAGATAATACCGTCCGCTTCCCAAACGGCTTGGTGCGAAAGGTCCCAGGGATCGCGTGGCTCGGGCCGGCAGGGAAGGTACGGTGTCTGGTACATGGGGTTCAGTAAGAAGAATGCACCGCCCTCGCAACGGTTGGCAAACTCACGCAGCGCGCGTGTCGCCGGGCGCATCTTGTTTGTTTTGAACAGCAGAATCGTGCGGGCGAGTAGATACCAAGGAGAGTTCTCGAGCGCGTCAGCCCCGATCTCTTCCTCGAGCTGGTGGGCCAGGGCAAAAAAGCCGTCCTGGTCTTCCAGACGAGCGAGGGCGAGCAACACGGTGCCTGCGGCTCGGGTGGGGTAGCCTTCCGCCTTAAGGACGCGGCGGGCGTAGTTGGCGGCAGCACGGTAGCGGGCGCTCGCCATGCACAGCTGCGAGATGGCCTCGAGCGTGTGGAGCCACCCGATAAGAGCCGGCTCGCTCACGGTGAGCTCTGCCGCCGTCACGCCGTCCGTCAAAACTTTGTTGGCCCAGTAGTGCGGGGCCTCCATATCGAACCCGGGCACACTTTGCTGCAGGTAATCGGCCGTGGTCGCCTCGAGCTTCATCAGGTCACCCAGGCAGGCGTCAACGGGCGTGTCGGCCAGGATGATGGCGAGCAGCTGGGCATCGAGGACATGCGCATCGACGCGGACGATCTTGAGCAGCTCATCGCGCATGTCGTCGAACAGGCGATTGCGCGTCTGCTCGAACTCCTCGTCGCTGCCCATGTCCTCGATGCGATGGAGCTCGTCGAGCAGGTGGCGATGAACACCGGCGTAGGACAGCAGCGCCTGGGCATGCTCGGACTGCGCATACTTATGAGGGTTGACGTTCACGTCGTTATGGACAAGCTCGCGTGCTGCATCGGTGAGCTCGGGGTGCGACGCCAGATAGGTGCGCTCCAGGTAGGCGGGGATGTAGACGCTCGGATCCATTAGAGGTCTCCTCCCTTAAACGGCAAACCCTGCTCGGCCGCCCGCAGTATGCGCTCATCGATTTGGGAACGCACGATATCGTTGGTGGCGACCCAGGCGGCAAAACTGGCGTTGTCGGGGGCGCCCAGGCCCTCCTGCAGTACCGGCGTCGCCTCGGACAGCGCAAGGACAAGTTCGTCGGTGGAGCCCGCACCCACGTTGACGCGGGCATAGACGCCATCGGGAAACTCGGTTTGGAAGTAGAGTGCCTCGGCTGCGTGCGGACACGAGCGCACAAGGATACGCAGGTAGTGCTCGGCGCCCTCGTAGTCCAGCTCGCGCCAGGCTGCGCTCATCAGTGCGATGAGCGTCCACGGGTCCAAGTCGCGCTCCGCATCTTTGGGGCGGCGGCGCAGCGGCGTGTTGGCAAGATAGGGCACGGAGTGAGCGGAGCGAAAGCGCTTGAGCTCCTCGGCGGGGTATTCGAGCTTCGCCATGGCGAGCATCGCGGTGTGGCGGACGCCGGCGGGATCGTTGGGGGCAAAGTCCAAGCTGCGATTCGCGGCTTCGAGCGACATGCGGTAGCGTCCGCTAATGAGCGCGCGCGATGCCAAGGCGGCAAGCCAGCGCAGATAGGGACGGCGCGTAAGGTCGCCTGCGGCCTCGCGCTCGTAGGGGTCCTGGGCCGAGGCGATTTTGAGCGCTAGGTCGTGCTCGACCTCATCGCACTTGGACACCAGGTACTGTACGTATTCCTCGTTGGATTCGGCGGTGAGTGCCGTCAGCATGCGCTGAGCGTCCCAGTTGGTCGGGTCGAGCGCGGCTGCCTCGCGGAGCATGTTCTCGGCAGCTGTCTCTTCTTGCTCTGCCTGGGTATCGTCAGGGATAAAGGGAATGCGGTAGTCGACGGCCTCGACTACCTTGGCAATCAGATGCCCGGCGCGGTCGCGGTCGTGCACGATGAGCGACGCGGGGCTGCGGGTGAATTGTTCCATTAGACGCTCTACGGCGGCACCGTCGGTGAGCGGGATATTGTCGCGGCGCAAGGCCTCAAGAACGAGGCGATGGCAATCCTCTTGAATGGGATCGAATGCCATGGGGCCTCCTTTGCTGCGGTTAGGGTTCAAATGTCTCTATATAAGGTTCTAGTTTACCCGCATGTGGCACACCGGGGGTGCCGCACTTGGACATGCACCTTTGCACCACGAAGACGGATGTCGCACAAATGTCGGCACCTTGGACGGCTGAGTGGTATCACGGTGCCGCAAGCGGTCGATTTTTGGCGGCGAACGGGGCGCATTTTGGAGGGGCACAGTCCTGCCCGGGATATGTGGTCAACCTTGATAAAACGTTTGCCCAGCTTGGGAGTATAGATGCCGCACAAGGGTCTTCAGGGATAGAAAAAACGTTTCATCATTGTTGGCTTTAGGTGAATAACTGACCAACCAGAACGGTAAAATAGTGTTTGTCTGAGCGTTGAGACGTTTAGACATCGCGCATTGTCATCGCCGGCAACGCGCAAAACGGTCCTAACGGAGCCAATCGGGTGCTCCGTTATATACGCAAGTCTAAGAGGGGCTTGTTTAGGAGGCACAGTATGGGACGTTTTACCAATCCTCGCGATCTGTACTTTGGTGAGGGCGCTCGCCACGAGGTGAAGAACCTCAAGGGCAAGAAGGCCATCATCGTTTCTGGCGGCAGCTCTATGCGCCGCGGCGGGTTCCTGCAGGACGTTGAGGCCGACCTCAAAGAGGGCGGCTTCGAGGTCAAGCTGTTCGAGGGCGTCGAGTCCGATCCGTCCATCGAGACGGTCATGAAGGGCGCCGAGGCCATGCGCGAGTTCGAGCCCGACTGGATTATCGCCATCGGCGGCGGCTCGCCCATCGATGCCGCTAAGGCCATGTGGGTCTTCTACGAGTATCCCGAGGAGTCCTTCGATAACATCATCCAGCCGTTCAGCTTCCCTGAGCTGCGTCAGAAGGCTCACTTCTGCGCCATCTCCTCTACCTCCGGTACCGCTACCGAGGTCACTGCCTTCTCCGTCATTACCGACTACGCCAAGGGCATCAAGTACCCGCTGGCCGACTTCAACATCACCCCTGATGTCGCCATCGTCGACCCCGAGCTCACCTACACCATGCCCGCCAAGCTGTGCGCTCATACCGGCATGGACGCTCTGACCCACTGCATGGAGGCCTACGTTTCCACCTGCGCTTCCATGTTCACCGACGCCAACGCTCTGCACGGCATCCGCGAGATCGTCGAGTGGCTGCCCAAGTCCTATGCTGGCGACCATGAGGCCCGTCAGCACATGCATGAGGCTCAGTGCATCGCCGGTATCGCCTTCTCCTCGGGCCTGCTCGGCATCGTTCACTCCATGGCTCACAAGACCGGTGCTGCCTTCGAGAACGGCCACATCATCCACGGTGCCGCTAACGCCATGTACCTGGGCAAGGTCATCCAGTGGAACTCCAAGGATCCCCGTGCTGCCGAGCGTTACGCTTACGTGGCCAAGGAGATCCTGCACCTTCCCGGCGAGACCAACGAGGAGCTCATCGCTGCGCTCGTCCAGAAGATCCGCGACCTCAACGACCAGCTCAACATTCCGCAGTCCATCAAGGATTACGCGAATGGTGGCGTGAAGGTCGACGCCGAGAACCCGCAGATGGTTTCCGAGGAGGAGTTCCTCGCCAAGCTGCCCGAGATCGCCGCGAACGCCGAGCAGGACGCCTGCACGCCCGAGAACCCGCGTGAGACCAAGGCTGCCGACTTCGAGAAGATCCTCAAGGCCTGCTACTACGACACCGACATCGATTTCTAATCGACTCTTGTTATCGTAACGAGGGGCTCCGCACGTATCCGTACGGAGCCCCTTTCTTTTTTAGAGAATGGGATAGTTATGGCTGCAATTTTCAATAGCCCCAGCAAGTACATCCAGGGTCCGGACGAGCTCGCCAAGCTCGGCTCCTATGTCGAGCCGCTCGGCGCTAAGGCCCTCGTCATCGTGACGCCTTCGGGCAAGAAGCGCGTCGGTGCCAAGATCGAGGGCGGCTTTGCCGAGGCCAAGGCCGAGCTGCTGTTTGAGGACTTTAACGGCGAGTGCTCCAAGGGCGAGGTCGATCGCCTGGTTGCGCTCGCTCGCGACAACGGTTGCGACATCATCGTCGGCGTCGGTGGCGGCAAGATCCTCGACACCGCGAAGGCCGTCGCCTATTACCTGGAGTCCCCGGTTATCATTTGCCCCACCATTGCCTCGACCGATGCACCGTGCTCGGCACTTTCGGTGCTTTACACCGATGACGGCCAGTTCGATAAGTACCTCTTCCTTAAGGCAAACCCCAACATTGTCCTGATGGATACGACGGTTATCGCGGCGAGCCCGGTGCGCCTGACGGTTTCCGGTATGGGCGATGCGCTCGCAACCTATTTCGAGGCCCAGGCGACGCACGATGCCGACGGCGGCACCTGCGCTGGCGGCAAGGGCGGCATGGCTGGTCTGGCGCTCGCCAAGCTCTGCTACGAGACGCTTATGGCCGATGGCGTCAAGGCCAAGGTTGCGCTGGAGAAGGGTGCGCTCACGCCTGCCGTCGAGCACATCATCGAGGCCAATACGCTGCTTTCGGGCATTGGCTTTGAGAGCTCGGGCCTTGCTGCCGCTCATGCCATCCACAATGGCCTGACGATGCTGCCCGAGTGCCACAGCATGTATCACGGCGAGAAGGTCGCCTTCGGCACTATCGTCCAGCTGGTACTCGAGGATGCCCCGACCGAGAAGCTCGAGGAAGTCTTGGGCTTCTGCATTGAGCTGGGCCTGCCGGTCACGATGAAGGAACTTGGCGTTGCCGAGCTTACGCGCGAGCAGGCCATGATTGTTGCCGAGGCCGCCTGCGCGCCCGAGGACACCATGTGCAACATGCCGTTTGAGGTGACGCCCGAGATGGTCGCAAACGCCATTCTGGGTGCAGACGCACTGGGTCACTACTATCTCATGGATGAGTAAATCAAGCTAAGGAAGGGGCAAAGCCAACAGATGGCTTTGCCCCTTTTTACTATGGTGCAAAGGGGTAAGGTTTCTTTGCACCAATCGTTGTTTGATGAAGGGCGGATTCTCGTATGGCGCTTCCTATGGTTTACGGCGGTCCCGGCCGGTATGTTCAGGGGCCGGGCGAACTGTCGCGTCAAGGCAAGTATTTGTCATGGTTGGGCTGCGCTGCCTATGTCTTGTTTGACCAGGGCACCGAGGATCGGCTGTGCAGGCAGATCGTCGATGGATTTCTGGACGAAGATCTAAGCGAGCCGTTCTTTAAGATTTATGACGGTCCGTGTACGGAAGAGGCCGTTGTCGAAATGGCTAAGGAAGCCCAGGCCGAGTATTGCGACATGGTAGTGGGTATTGGCGGCGGCAAAATGCTCGATATCGCCAAGGCCGTTGCGTTTTATGCCGAGTTGCCGTTGTGCGTATGCCCCACGGCGGCGTCGATGGACGGTCCGTGCAGTGCGATTTCCGATGCCGATCTGCAGGGTGTTGCAAATGCGGTCTTTAGAAACGAGCGCAATATGGCTAACGAACAGGCCAAGGTGACCAAACAAAAGCTCGTGCAGCTCATGTGCGAGGCATAGCTTGGCGCTTGATTGACCTTGTGCAATCGAGGCGGCGATAGGCCATAGACTATTTGCCTCAAAGGTGCGCCGCGTGTAATTTGCCCGAGGCGTGGGCCGATAGCGTATCATTATCTCTTGCTTGTTTGCACTGCTCAGGGAGGGGCCGCGCATGGCGCAGGAACACGATCTGTTTGATGACATTATCGAGATCAGCAAGGGTTTCGACTTTCTTAAAAATCCGCTTGGCGGCGTGACCGATGCACTCGATCCGTCGGCGCCGCAGTGGAATCCTGCCGACTACAAGGAGCGCCCGCGCGGCAACACCATTCCGTGCTTGACCTGCAAAAACGAAAAGAGCGGCTGCACCGCGTGCATGGACGTGTGCCCGGTCAACGCTATCGAGGTCGAGGAAGACTCCATCGAGATCCTCGACTCCTGTCGCAAGTGCGGCCTGTGCGCCGCTGCCTGTCCGACCGAGGCGATCATCTCGCCGCGCCTGGCGCCCAAAAACCTGTATGACGATATCGTCTCCGCTGCTACGAGCCACGAGACCGCCTACGTCACCTGCACGCGCGCCCTCAAGCGCATGCCGCGTGAGAACGAAGTCGTCGTTGCCTGTGTGGGCGATATTACTGCCGAGACCTGGTTCTCAGTACTGGCCGACTATCCCAACGTGAGCGTGTACCTGCCGTTGGGTGTGTGCGATAAATGCCGCAACACCGGCGGTGAGGACATTCTGGGCGAGGCGATTGCGAAGGCCGAAGAGTGGTCTGGCACGGGTATGGGCCTGGAGGTCGATCCCAAAAGCCTCAAATGCCATAAGCGCCGCGAGTACGAGCGCAAGGAGTACATGGAAAAGATCGCCCGCACCACGGGCCTGACGGTGACCAAGCTCAACCCAGCGACGGCGGCGCTGGCCTCGGTGACGCAAAAGCTCAAGGCCCATCGCCATCAGATTACCCAGCTGGAGCGCACGCTCAACACCATGTGTGGCACCACGACGACCAAGCGTCGCCGTTCGCTCACGCACGGGCGGCAGCTGGTGCTCTCGACGCTGCAAAATCACCCCGAGCTTGCCCAAAACATGCAGGTGAGCACGCCGGAGTGCGATTTTGACAAGTGTACGTCGTGCGGCGAGTGCGTCAACGTGTGCCCCACGTTCGCCTGTGATCTGGTTGGAAGCGGCCGCTTTGCGTTGGAGTCCACGTATTGTTTAGGCTGCGGCGCCTGTGTCAAGGTTTGTCCCGAGCATGCGCTCAAGCTTGTTGAGCACGACGCGTCCAATCTGGTCGTCGTCGATCCCGAAGCCGAGGAAAAGGCCGCCCAGAAGGCGAAGGCTCACGAAGAAGCTGAGAAGGTCAAGGCCGAAGCAAAGGCCAAGCTCGACAAGATGCTCGACCAGGTAGAAAAGCTCGCGGACTAGCTGAAAGAGCGTAAATGATGGCCGGTGGGACAGGTGCTGCCCCGCCGGCCAAAAAAGTTGCGGTGGAATAGTTCCTGTTTTGCCCTTAAGCTGGCCATTCTAGGAACTATTCCACCGCAACTAATAGATGGTTAGCTCATACTGCTCTGATGGGTCTCGCTGCCGTTATTGCGGCGGGTGACCGTTTCGTGGAGTAAAAAGAAGCTGGGAACCTGCTTTGTCTCGGTGTATTCCATAAGGATACCGTCGGCGTTGTAGGTCTGCCCGCGTACAACGGCGAGTGCGTTAAAGTCGTCGAGATCGAGCACGCGTGCATCCTCGGGCGTGGGATGCTCAATCGTTACATCGCGTTTGCCCGTGGCAATCTTAATGCCAAGGTCTTCTTCGAGGTAACGATAGATCGAGTCGTTGACAATCTCGGGTGTCAGCCCCGGTACCTGTGAGCTTAGGTAATAGGAGTCGTCGGAGCACACGGCCCGTCCGTCTGCATAACGGATGCGTTTGGCACGCGTGAGCTCACAGCCTTCAGGAAACCCGGTAATCTTGGAGAGCGCCTTGTTGCAGACGAGGAGCTCAAAGACAGTGGTAACCGTTTTGAGCTCAAAGCCTCGGCTGGCTGCGATTTCCTTAAAGGTCTCGAGTCCGCCGCCACCACGATTCGTCTCGTCACTGATGTTGCGAATGACGCGCATGCCTTTGCCTTGCTGGGGGAGCACGTAGCCATCTGCCGCAAGCATCGAGATGGCGCGACGGACCGTCATGCGCGAACAGCCAAACAGCTGCGTGAGTTCAGTCTCCGAAGGCAGATAGCTTAGATAGGCGTATGTGCCGTCGTCAATCGACTGCTTCACGTTGTCATAAATGGTTTGGAAGATGGCTCGCGCCATGACGGTCTCCTAGAGCTGAGTGCGCGAGCGGTGGATGAGGACTGCTCGCGCAGGTGTCGATCGATTTACTTGCTGGGGTCGATTATATAT
>UQWG01000046.1 GCA_900544645.1 uncultured Collinsella sp. | reverse complement strand
CGTTAAGAGCGGCGCGCACATCTGCCGCGCTATTTTGGGCGAGAACTCCACGGTCGAAGAGGGCGTGAAGCTCGGCTCTGTCGATACCACCAAGGATACGGCCGTCGTTGGAAATGACGTCGTTATCGGGAAGGGGGAATGATCCGATGATCAATCGCAAGGCCATCGGTTATATCACCGCTAACTACTCTTCGACCTACGGCAGCGTGCTGCTCAAGGACCGCCCCATCGCGTCCGTTCCGTTTTTGGGCCGCTACCGCCTGATCGACTTCCCGCTGTCCAACATGATGAATGCCGGCATTAAGACTGTCGGCGTCGTCATGCCGGGCAACTACCGGTCGCTGATCGACCACGTGGGCTCGGGCAAGGACTGGGGCCTGGACCGCAAGAAGGGCGGCCTGTTCATGGTGCCCGGCAACGCGTATGGCACCACCAAGGGCGGAATGCGCTTCTTGCTGCGCGACATTATCTCCAACAAGACGCTGTTCCAGCGCTCGGACAAGCCCTACGTTGTGATGATGGGCACCAACATCATCTTTAACATGGACCTCAACACCATCATCGACGCGCACGAGAACTCCGGTGCCCAGATGACCGTGGTGTACTGCAAGGCCACGCACAACGTCGATGACGAGACCAAGCTGCAGATTAACGAGAACGGCCGCCTGACGGGCGTGAGCGCCGGCGTCGTGTACGGCGACAACGCCTCTATGGACTGCTGTATCGTCAACCGCGAGACGCTACTCGAGATCATCGACCACTACCAGGTCGCCGACTATCTGGACCTGCTCGAAGCACTCCAGGGCGACTTTGGCAACATCGACGTGTGCAGCTACGAGTACAAGGGCGAGGTCGTGGGCGTGTTCAGCGAGAAGTCGCTGTATCGCCGCAGCATGGACCTGCTCGACCAGACCGTGGCCGACCAGCTCTTTGACCCCGAGCGCCCGATCCTGACCAAGGCTCATGACGTGCCGCCTTCGCGCTATGCGACCGGTAGCCACGCGTGCAACTCGATCATCTCGGCCGGCTGCATCATCAAGGGCACCGTGCGCAACTCGATCCTGTCGCGCGGCATTGTGGTCGAGGAAGGCGCCTCGGTGACCAACTCGATCATCAACCAGAGCTGCATCATTAAGAGTGGCGCCCGCGTTGAGAACGCCATCCTGGACAAGAACAACGTGGTTCCCACTAACACCGAGCTTCGCGGCACGCCCGAGAACATCCTGGTGCTGGGCAAGGCTCCGTTAACTTCCGATACCACCATCGTGCGTTAACGTTGGCACCACAACATCGCTCGTAACATGTAGAATAGCCGCCCGGTTCGCGCCTGGCGGCTATTCTCGAATAACAACATGGGAGACAATATGGCTGATTCCAGCAAAAAGATGCAGATCGTGTTTGCCTCGGCCGAGTGCGCGCCGTTTGTGAAGACCGGTGGCCTGGGCGACGTGGCGGGCTCGCTGCCTGCGGCGCTTGTGCGCGCCGGCGCCGAAGTCATCGTGATGGTGCCCAAGTACGCCACCATCAAGGACGAGTACAAGGCGCAGATGGAGCACTTCTCCGACTTTTACGTGAGCCTGGGCTGGCGCAATGAGTACTGCGGACTTGAGAAGCTCGAGCACGACGGCGTCACCTATATGTTCATCGACAACGAGCGCTACTTTGCGCGCGACTATCCGTACGGCTTCTTTGACGACGGCGAGCGTTTTGCGTTCTTCTCCAAGGCCATCACCGAGAGCCTGCAGCACCTGCCGGCCGGCTTTGAGTGCGACATCCTGCACTGCAACGACTGGCAGACCGCGCTGGCGCCCGTGTTTTTGCGCGAGTTCTACCAGGGCCTGCCGCTGTACGAGCGCGTCAAGACCGTGTTCTCGATCCACAACGTGGCTTTCCAGGGCCAGTTTAGCGACACCGTAATGGAGGACATCCTGGGCGTGGCGCATATTCCCGCGGCAGCTACGCAGCTGCGCTGCGACGCCTGCAGCATCAACTACATGCTAGGTGCGCTGCACTATGCCGATGCCATCACCACGGTGAGCCCCACCTATGCCAACGAGATCCAGACGCCCGAATTTGGCGAGGGCCTGGACGGCGTGCTGCGCGAGCGTTCGTACGCGCTGCAGGGCATTTTGAACGGCATTGACGTGACGGGCTTTGACCCGGCGACCGATAAGCGCATTGCCGCCAACTACACCGTCGAGGACCGTTCTGGAAAGGCCGTGTGCAAGGCCAAGCTGCAGGAAGAGCTGGGGTTCGAGGTTCGCGACGACCGTCCGCTTATGGTGATGGTCACGCGCCTGACGCGCCAGAAGGGCATGGACCTGGTCATGTACGCGCTCGACCGCATCCTGTCCGGCGGCGTTCAGGTGGCCGTGCTGGGCACCGGCGACCGCGACTACGAGGACGGTCTGCGCTACTTCCAGGACAAGTACCCCGGCACCATGGCCGCGCGCATCGAGTTTGACCCCGCGCTGTCGCAGCGCATGTACGCTGCCGCCGATATGTTCCTGATGCCTTCGAAGTTTGAGCCCTGCGGCCTGTCGCAGATCATCGCCATGCGCTACGGCACCCTGCCCATCGTGCGCGAGACCGGTGGCCTGAAGGACACCGTGCAGCCGTACAACGAGTTTACCGGCGAGGGCACGGGCTTCTCGTTTACCAACTTTAACGGCGATGAGATGGGCGACGCCGTGTTCCGTGCGGCACGCCTGTTCTGGGACAACCGCGATGCCTGGAACAAGCTGGTTACGCAGGCCATGAGCCAGGACTTTAGCTGGACGCGCTCGGCCGACAAGTATCTGGATCTGTACTTCTTTATGCATCCGGAGATTGAGCGCCCGCTGGCTGTGGAGGAACCCAAGGCCGAAGAGGAGCCGGTTGCTGTTGAGACCGATCCCGAGGTAAAGCTCGCGGCGAAGCCTGCCGCCAAGAAGACGACGGCCCGCAAGGCAACGACTAAGACGGCTACGGCCACGAAGGCCGCTGCGAGCAAGACCACCGCTGCCAAGGCAACTACTGCAAAGGCATCGACCACGCGAAAGCGCACGACTGCTGCAGCCAAGAAAGCTGCCGAGGCCGAAGTCGCTCCCGAGGTAAAGGCCGAGGCCGCCGCCGAGACTAAGCCCGTTGCAAAGGCTCCAGCCAAGACCGCTGCCAAGAAAACGACCATGCCCAAGACCGCGACTGCCAAGAAGGCCACGGCAGCCAAAAAGACCACGGCAACGGAGTCGACGACCACGAAAACTGCTACGACGAAGGCCGCCGCAAAGCCGGCCGGCAAAGTCGAGGAGACGCACGCCGAGCCCAAGGCCGAGACAGCTGCCGAGGCAAAGTCGGCCGCCAAGACCACCACGCGCAAGCGCACTACGACGACGGCCAAAAAGACCACGACAAAGGCCCCAGCTACCAAGGCAGAGGCTAAGCCTGCTGCTGCCAAAGTGGAGCCCAAGGCCGAGGTAAAGGCCAAGCCGGCGCCGAAGGCCGCTGAGGTCAAGGCTGCCTCGAAGGCAGAGGCCAAGCCAGAACCCACCAAGGAGACTCCGGTCTCCCCCGCCGTTCCGGCAGAGAAAAAGGCCCCGTCCAAGAAGACGTCCGTCCGCAAGGCCACGGCCACCCGCAAACGCCGCTAGCCCACAGACGATCCAAAACCTCATCAAACCCTATGCAAGGGGCGCTCCAACCGGGCGCCCCTTCTCTGTTGATAGTTGGTAAAACGATTTTCTAGGACAACCGTTCGCCGATGGTAAACGGATGTTGTTTATACAGCCTGTGTACAACAGATATACTTACATCCTGTGCGTAAAGCCCATGGCCCGCAGGCCGTGATTCTATTGAACTGGACCGTACTATGAGATTGATACACAACAGCCGTCTGCCGCAGTTTCGCACTCCGTTTGGCGCTGTGACCACTGGAACTTCCGTTTCCCTCTCGGTGATTTTGGAGGATGCCGACCCCAACCAGGCAACGCTTACGCTGCGCACCTGGGTCGATGAGATCGGTGAGTCTCGGTATCCCATGACGCACGAGGGCGACGGCATCTTTACCGTCGAGCTGGAGTGCGCCGAGCCCTGTCTTATCTGGTACAGCTTTATCTGCAATATCGAGGGCCAGCCCGAGGTTCGCCTGGGCGCACCGCAGGGCCGCACCGGCGGCGAAGGCATAACCTACGATTACGCCGAGGTGCCGTCATTCCAGGTCACCGTCTACAAACACCGCGAAGTTCGACCCGAGTGGTACGAGCGCGGAATGGTCTACCAGATCTTCCCCGATCGCTATGCCCGCGACGAGCACTGGCGCGAGCGCACGCTGGCCGAGGTCGAAAAACCGCGCAACGGAATCCAGCGCCGGATGGTCGAGGACTGGAACGAGCCGCCTGTGTACGAGCGCGCCGAGGACGGCTCCATCAAGACCTGGGACTTCTACGGCGGATCGCTCAAGGGTATCCAGGAAGACCTGCCTCGAATCGCCGAGCTGGGCTTTACAGCCATCTACCTCAACCCCATTTTTGAAGCCGCGAGCAACCACCGCTACGACACCGCCGATTACACCAAGATCGATCCGATTCTGGGCACCGAGCAGGACTTTACTGAGCTGTGCGAGGCAGCCGAGAAGCTGGGCATTTCCATCATTTTGGACGGTGTGTTCAACCACACGGGCGACGATTCGATCTACTTCAACCGCTACGGCAACTACCCCGGCGTGGGCGCGTGGCAGAGCAAGGATTCGCCGTGGCGCGATGCGTTTTATTTCCATGAGGACGGCTCGTACGACTGCTGGTGGGGCGTGGGCAATATGCCCGCCATCAATGAGAGCTCCGAGCTGGTACGCGAGCGGCTCCTGGGCAAGGACGGCGTGATTCGCAAATGGCTGCGCGCTGGCGCCCATGGCTGGCGTCTGGACGTGGCCGACGAGCTTTCCGACGACTTCTTGGCCGAGATCAAAAAGGCCGTACTTGCCGAAAAGCCTGACGCACTGTTGCTCGGCGAAGTCTGGGAAGACGCTTCCAACAAGATTAGCTACGGTCATCTGCGCCGCTACCTGCAGGGCTCCGAGCTTGACTCTGCTATGGATTACCCCTTCCGCGACATGGTCATTGGCTTTTTGATGGGCTACAAGAACGCCTATCAGGCTGCCGAGGATATCGAGACCCTGCGCGAGAACTACCCGCGCGAGGCATTATCCTGCGCGCTCAATCTGCTGTCGAGCCACGACCGCCCGCGCATTATCTCGGTGCTCGGCGGTGGCCCCGACGAGTCGCAGCTGCCCGAGAGCGAGCGCAGCAAATGGCGCCTGGACGAGAACTCCATGGGCCTGGCCAAGAGCCGCTTTTGGCTGGCGACGCTCATGCAGATGACGTTCCCGGGCGTTCCCTCAATCTATTACGGTGACGAGTACGGCTTGGAGGGTCTCACCGATCCGGGCAATCGCCGCACCATGCCGACCAAGGAAAACCTGCACGACTTCGATACGTTCGCGATCGTCAAGAATGCCTCGGCCGTGCGCCGCGCGCTGCCGTTTATGATCGATGGCGAGATCAAGGCCTTCGCGCTCAATGACGAGGTACTTGCCTACAACCGTACGGGCAAGGATGGCGAGTCCGCGACCGTCATCATCAACCGCAGCCTCCGCAATTCGCACCGCGTGACGATTCCGGCGCTCGACGAATGCGCGAGCGATGTTATTAGCGGTCACGAGTGCGAGATCCACAACGGTACGGTCACGCTCGATCTGTATCCGCTGGGCTCGTCAATCATCTATCACCATGCTGAGCAGCGCCTGCAGGAGCCGCTCGATCACGGTGCGGGTGTTGTGTGCCATATCACATCGGTGCCGACCGACGACGGCAAGCCGGGTACGATCGGCGCACCCACGCGTCGCTTTATCGACCATCTGGCCGCCATGGGCATGCGCTACTGGCAGGTTCTCCCCGTCAACCCCACGGACTTCTTCCGCTCCCCTTACGCCGGTCCTTCGGCCTTTGCAGGCAATATCGACCTGCTACCCGAGAGCCACGAGGAGCTGGCCGCCGACTTTGAGACCTGGATGGCCCGCGGCGGCGAAGATGCCGATCCGTTGTACACCGCGTTTAAACATCGCAATGCCGATTGGCTC
Source organism: uncultured Collinsella sp. (assembly GCA_900544645.1). Taxonomy (GTDB): domain Bacteria; phylum Actinomycetota; class Coriobacteriia; order Coriobacteriales; family Coriobacteriaceae; genus Collinsella. The sequence continues at coordinate 9,152 of UQWG01000046.1, read as the reverse complement.
GAGAAGTACAGCGTCTATATGGCCGTCAAAAAGTACTTTGAGGGCGAGTCGCGCCACAATTGGCCGGCAGATGTCGCTCGCTACAACGAGCATCTAATCGACGACAAGCGCTTCCACAACGAGGCCGAGCTTCAGGCGTACATGCAGTACCGCTTTGACCTGGCTTGGTGCGAGCTCATGAACTATGCGCACAAGAAGGGCATCGAGGTCATCGGCGATATTCCTATGTACGTGTCCGACGATTCGGCAGACGCGTGGAGCGAACCCGAGAACTTCTGGCTGTCCGATACCGGCAAGGCGATTGAGATTTCCGGCGCGCCGCCCGACAACTTTGCGCCCGAGGGCCAGATGTGGGGCAACCCGACGTTCCGCTGGGACCACATGAAGCAGAACGGCTATAGTTGGTGGATGGATCGCCTGCGCCGCGCGTTCTCGCTCTACGACCGCGTGCGTCTGGATCACTTCCTGGGATTCCACAGCTATTACAGCATTCCCGCGGGCAAGGCATGCGCCGACGGCCGCTGGCTGGCGGGCCCGGGCAAGGACCTGTTCCAGACCGCCTATGACGAACTGGGTCCGCTCAACTTTATCGCTGAGGACTTGGGCTATCTGACGCCCGGTGTTCGCGCCATGGCATCGACCTGCGGTTTCCCCGGCATGGACGTGCTGGAGTTTAGCGACTACGACGTTCGTTGCGGTGTGCATCCCACGCCCGGCAAGATTCTGTACACCTCGACGCACGATACGTCGACGCTGGCCGGTTGGTGCACCCGTACCTTTGCGGGCGGCGATGAACCGAGCGGTGTTGAGGTGGCGGCCAAGCTGATGAGCGACGCGCTGGCAAGCGACGCTCCCCTGGTGATGATGCCACTGCAGGATGTCCTGGGGCTTGGCGACGACGCGCGCATGAACGTTCCGGGCGTGGCCACGGGCAACTGGACCTGGCAGGCTGACGAGGCGGACATTGCAGCCGCCGAGAACAAAACCGCACAGCTCCTGCGCAACAACCATAGATTCTGGGGCGAAGCGTGATAAAACCCCCGATATAGGGTACAGTTACAGACGTTTGAATTTATGCGGGCAGAGTAATCTGCCCGCTTTGTGCTGAAAAGGAAGTATTATGGCGCGCTACGATTACAAGTGCTCGAGCTGCGGCAACGTGTTTGAGGTTGAGCATCCCATGTCCGAGACTCCCGAGGTCGTGTGCCCCAGCTGCGGTGCCCCGGCGGCCAAGACGTTCTCGGCCAGCGGCATTAAATTTGAGGGCAGCGGTTTCTACAACACCGATCAACGAAGCGGCGGCTCCAGTACCAACGCCACCAGTGGCTGCTGCGCCAACTGCCCGCATAGCCGCTAGAAACAACGCGGCCCCGCGATCAACGTCGATCGTGGGGCTATTTCTTTGCTCTATGGGTAGCTAATCAAGCTACCCAGGTTTCCTTGTGAGTTGCAGTGAAATAAGGACTGTTTGGCGGACAGAAGCGGCTTTTCAATCCCTATTTCACCGCAACTTAGTAGTTACTTGTGGACCAGTCTGGCGCAGAAGTGGCCGTCGTAGGAGTCGGCGTTTACCGGCACACTTTGGAAAAGGCCTCGATCGTTCTGGCGTACGGATACGAGCTTCTTGGCCTGATCGAACTCGGGGAGTTGCAGAATCTGTGCTTCGGAAAGCGGCGCCACGCTAAAGCCGGCACCCTCGGGAGAAGCAAGGAACGCATCCACCACCTGCGTGTTCTCCTCGTCGAAGACGGAGCACGTCGCATAGATGAGCTCGCCGCCGGCAGCCACGCGCGCGGCAGCCTCTTTGAGCATCGTCAGCTGCAGCTTGGGCAGATCAGTCGTAACGTCGTTCTCGGTCAGACGCCACGGAATCTCGGGATGACGACGCATGGTTCCGGTGCCAGAGCACGGCGCATCGATAAAAACCGTGTCGAACTTAACCGGCTCGCCAAGCATGGCATCAAACGATGTGAGCACCTCATCAAGCTCGCAGGCATCACCCGAAACCGTACGAACGCCCTGAATACCGGCCTTATGCAGGCGAGCGAGATTCAGATCGCACTTGCGGTCATGAAGATCAAGTGCCGTATGCTGACGCTCATAGCCCGCACGCTTGGCCTGGCACATCATCACATAGGTCTTGGTGCCACGACCGGCACCAATCTCAAGGCAGCTTCCAGGGCGCGTGGCAGCTGTGGCGATGAGCTGGGCGTTAAGGTCCGAGGCCACCGCGGCAGCACGCTCAAACACACCCGAAGCAACGGTAACCTGGGCATCAACCGGAGCATGGCAGCCCGGGAAGACAGGCGCGACGAGCTGCGAGATATACGGATCGGGCTTAGTCGCAAAGGCGTTCTCATGCAGGGCCAGCGGCGCGGGGGCCAGATTGCCGGCAAAGTTAAGCGCACCCTCTGGCGTGTCAAACGACGCCATAATGCGAGCGCACAGCCAACGCGGCAGTCCCATCAGACGCGACAGACGAACCAGGCGTCGATCAGACTCATCTACATCGGACGCCGTGGCAAAGTCCTCAACGTTGTCCGCGACCTTATGCAGCACGGCATTGGCCAAACCGGCGGCAGACTTAGCTCCGCTGCGCACCAGCTCAACGCCCTGACTCACCGCAACGCGACCAGGCGTATGCAGATAGAGCATCTCGAAGGCCGAGATACGAAGCGCCATGCGAACACGCGGCGCAACCTTTTTAGGCTTATCGAGAAACTGATCGAGCAGTTCGTCCAAAATACCCTGCGTGGCGGCCACACCAAGCGCCAAGCGAGCTGCAAAAGCGGAATCGCGCTGGTCAATAGCCTTGGCCGATGCGCGAGAGGACAGCACGTCGCGCGCATACATACCGCGGCGATCGGCCTCCATCAGTACATCGAGTGCAAGCTTGCGCGCGGGAGACAGCTTGCTCATGACAAAACACCCCAGATAAGATCGGCGCCTTGCAGCCCAGCAGCCCAAGCAGAAGCGGCCATGGCACGCTTGCCATCGGGCTTAACCTCGAGCAGTTCAACCGCACCATCGGAAAGGCCAAGGAAAACACGCTTGGCTTTAATGAGGACCTGACCCTCGCCAAGCGACACATCAGCCGGCGCAGCATCGAGCACACGCACGGTCTTGCCGGCAATCACGCAACGAGCGGGAGCGGTATCGGATGAGCCCAGCACATGACGCACGCAATCAAGCGCCGCCATTTGCGGATCCAGACGCATCTCCTGCTTGGAAATCTTAGCAGCATGAGTGACGAGCGACTCATCCTGCTCAGTCCAAACAGCCGAGCCATCGACAAGCGAGGGAAGCGTATCAGCCAGCAGCTTGCCGCCAAGCTCACCAAGCTCCATGGTCAGCGCCTCAGCATGCTTACCGGCAACCGACGTGGAAGCCTGAGCACAATAAGCACCAGTATCCACGCCATGCCCAATGCGCATAATAGAAACGCCAGCAACCTCATCGCCAGCAAGAATGGCACGCTGAATAGGAGCGGCGCCACGCCAACGAGGCAGCAAGGATGCATGAACATTCACAATGCCGAGGGGTGCCATATGCAGCACGTCATCAGGCAAAATGCAGCCATAAGCAGCCACACAGAAAATGTCAGCCTGGGCAGCCTGGAGCGCCTCAACAACCTCGGTCGTCATACGATTAGCCTCAACAACCGGCAACCCCAGCTCAAGCGCCTTGGCCTTAACAGGAGAAGGCTCAAGCTTCTTACCACGCCCACGAACAGCATCGGGACGAGTAACAACAAGCGAAATCTCATTCCCAGCCTCAACAAGCGAAGTCAGCGAAGGCACAGCAAAATCGGGCGTACCCATAAACACAATACGCATAAAGATCGTCTCCTCTCAACCAAAGCCGAGACGGCTACAAATAACAGCGGAAAGCCAAGTACCCAGCCCATCCGCAATAACAATTCAACAAGAACAAATATACCCAAAACCAAAGAAAGAGCCGCAATAAAAGCAGCTCTTTCAGCAAAGCACCTATCAGCGAAGACGCCCATCCCTGGCCCGGCGGCACCCGGGCGAACCGAGCCAGAACAACGCAGTCCCCGGTGCTGAGCGCCCACATATCGTCCCGCGCGCAGTTTCGCAGCAACGCGAGAATGTTTGAGCACGGGATGATATGTGGGCGCTCAGCACCGGGGACGGTGGGATCTACTCCGTCTCGCCCGGTCGAGCGCCGCGGGCCAGGGCGTCCTGGTACTCCTTGACGGCCTTAATCCTCTGCATGGGCTTCAGTCGCTCGAACATGGTGTTGCCGTGCAGATGGTCAATCTCGTGCTGCAGGCACACGCAGAACAGGTCGCCCGAGGCCTCATAGCGAATCAGGTTGGCGTCCAAGTCGTACGCCTCGACCACGACATGGTCGGGACGCTCGATTTCGCAGCTAATGCCAGGAATGGAAAGACAGCCCTCGCTAAAGGGCACCAGATGGTCGCTCTGCTCAACAATGACGGGATTGATGAGCACGTACGGGTCGTAGTCGTTTTTGTCGCTGTAGTCGCAGTCGATGGTGACGAGCTGAATGAGCTCGCCGATCTGCGGGGCAGCTAGGCCGCAACCGCCGTTCTCGAACATCGTCTTCTTCATCTTCTCGGCAAGCGCCTCGATCGCCGGGGTGATCTCCTCGATGACGGCGCACTCCTGGCGCAGACGAGGGTCAGGCGATAGTACGATTCCGTTGGCTTCCATGGCCATCCTTTCGGGTTGTTACATCAAATCATAGGCGTCGACGTCAACGCTCACGTTTACGCCGCGCACAAAGCCCACCTCTTTGAGACAGGCGTCGATATCATCAGAGACATGGTACCCCACAGGCGACTTCACAAGCAGATGGAAGCGGTAGCGGTCCTTGGCTCTCTCGATTACACACGAAGCCGGGCCCAGCACCTGCGGCACGGCGCTCCCCGCCCGCAAAAAGTCGGGCGCGGCAGCGTGCCAGCGGCGCTTGAGAAGCTTTGCGATGCGCCCAATGTAATCCTGCGCCTCGTCACGATTCGCCGACCACACCAAAATGTTAACCAGGCGCACAAACGGCGGATACAGCGCGTCGCGACGTTGGTCCAGGTCGTAGTCGGTAAAGATCGAACGGTCGTGCTCGGCGACGGCGCGAATGACCGGGTCCTCGGGCAGATAGGTCTGGATGATGACCTCACCGGGGCGATCGCCGCGACCGGCGCGGCCCGCGACCTGCTCCAGCAAATCGTAGGCGCGCTCCCCCGCTCTAAAATCGGGCAGCTTTAATGCAAAGTCGGCATTGACCACGCCCACAAGCGTGACCTCGGGAAAGTCGAGGCCCTTGGCGATCATCTGGGTACCAAGCAGCACCGCGCAATCGGCGGCATCGAACTGCTCGAGCAACTTTTTATGCGCGTCCTTGCCACGCGTGGAATCGGCGTCCATGCGAATGATGGCGACGTCCTCGGGCAGCATCTGGTGCAGCGCGTCCTCAATCTGCTGCGTGCCCAGGCCCATTTTTGCCAGGTAGCGGCTGCCGCATTTGGGGCAACGACTCGTGGGTGCCGGATAGGGCTGCACGCGCCAGGACGATCCACAGGTGTGGCACTGCAGCGTATGGGTGCGCTCGTGGTACGTAAGCGCCGTAGAGCAGTGGTTGCAGGTGGGGACGCAACCGCACTCGCGGCACATCAAAAACGGCGCAAAACCGCGACGGTTATGCAGCAGCACAGCCTTCTCGCGGCGCTCGACCACGCGTTCCAAGCCTTCCATCAGCGGTTTTGAGAACATTGAACGGCTACCGTGCGAAAACTCGCGGCGCAGGTCGGCAATGCGGACCGTGGGCAGCACGGCGTGTCCCGGGCGCTCTGGCATCTCGACGCGCGTCCAGGTGACACCGTTGTACGTGCCGCGGCGGCAGCGATCGAGGGCCTCGGCAGAAGGCGTGGCCGAGCCCAGCACGAGTGGGCAGCGATAGCGGCGCGCCATCTCGGCCGCCACCTCGCGCGCATGGTAGCGCGGACTGGAACCCTGCTTATAGCTGGTCTCGTGCTCCTCGTCGATGATGATGAGACCAAGGTCGCTGAGCGGGCAAAAGAGCGCCGAGCGGGCGCCGACTACCACGCGGGCCGCACCGCTGGCGACCATATCCCACTGGTCCAGACGCTCGCCGGCCGAAAGGCGCGAATGGAACACGGCGACCGTCTCGCCAAAGCGCGAACGGAAGCGGCCGACGGTCTGGGCCGTAAGCGAGATCTCGGGCACGAGCACGCAGGCCGAGCGGCCGGCCGCAAGCACGCGCTCGATAGCGGAGAGGTAGACCTCGGTTTTGCCGGAACCGGTAACGCCATCGACCAGCACCACATCGCCACGGGCATCCAAGCGGGCGCGCTCAATCTGCGCGAGTGCCTGTTGCTGGCCGTTGGTAAGGGAGACCGGCGCCTTGCCGCTCGCCGAGGACAGCGTGGTCTGCTCGCTGCAACCGCGCCAGGCACGGCGCTCCTCCACCACCACGACGCCGCGTTTTTCGAGCGCCTTGATGGTCGCCGACATACTGTTATAGAGCAGGTTGAGGTCGCGCGTCGTGACCGGGCCGCACTGGAGCGCCTCGATGAGCTGACGCTGACGGACCGCGGTCTTTGTCGGCGTGTAGTCGAAACCCTCGGGCGTGAGCATGACCCAGCGGTTTTGGATGGGTTTAACGGCAGGGCGCTCAACGGTCCACACGCCGTCATCGCCCTTGACCACACGCGAACTGCCGCCCGGGGGCAAGAACAGGCGCAGGCACTCGGAAAGCGTCGCGACATACTCGCGGCTCATCCAGCGTGCGATACGGGCAGCCTCGGCGGTAAAGAGTGGTTTGCTGAGAATCGCCTCGACGGGCTTGATGCGCGCAGGATCGAGAGCGTCGTCACCTTGCAGGCCGGCCAACTTGGGCGCGATGTCGACGATGTAGCCCGCGGCCGCACGATTGCCAAAATGAACTAGGACGGTGGAGCCGATCTGGACATCGTTGGCGAGTGACTGCGGAATGCCGTAAGCAAACGGCTCGGACAGTGCACGGGTGGGAATGTCGAGGACCACGCTCGCGTAGGCGACGATGGGCTCAGGCGCGGGCTCGGGCTTGGCCGGAGTCTCCTCCGGTTCCGGCGAACCAAACAGCGACATTTGCTCGGCCATGGTCCCTGTACCTCCCATCCCATGCGTCTTCAGAAACAAGAGCCCCGCTCTAAGTGAACGGGGCTCGGATACATACGTTTGCGCAGCGATTACAGCGCCATCGTGCGGGCGCGGTCGATTCGCGCCAGGCAGTCGTCGCGACCGACGAGCGCCATGGTTTCGCCCAACGGAGGGCTCACCATGTTGCCGCAGACGGCGACGCGCACGGCCTGGAACACCACGCGCTTCTTGAGGTCCATCTGCTCGGGCAGCGGCTCAAGCGCGGTGTCGATGTTGGCAGCTGTCCACTCGTCCACGCCCTCGAGCGCGGCCTTGGCGGCATCCAGAATGGCACCCATGCCCTCCTTGGCCAGGCCCTTGTTGACGGACCTCTCGTCATACTCGAGCGCCTCGGCCGTAGCGAAGATGGGAGCGGCGACGGTCACGGCGTCGGCCGGCATCTTGGTGCGCGGCTTAACGATGGCGGCAAGCGCGTCGATCCAATCCTCGCCGTACTCGACATTACCCTCGATGAGACCCGCCTCGTGCAGCTCGGGAACCATGATCTCGTCGGCAAACTGGGCATCGGACATGCTGTTGATGTACTCGGCATTGACCCAGTCGAGCTTCTTGGGGTCGAAAGTCGCGGGGTTCTTGGAGATGCGATCGAGCGAGAACTTGCTGGCCAGGACGTCGCGCGGAATGATTGTGGTCTCGCCGTCGAGCGACCAGCCGAGCAGCGCCAGGTAGTTGACGAAGGCATCGGACAGGTATCCCGCGTCGCGGTACTCCTCCACCGAGGTGGCGCCGTGGCGCTTGGAGAGTTTTTTGCCGTCGGCACCCAAGATCATGGAGATGTGGGCGAACGTGGGCACGGGAGCGCCGAGGGCCTCGTAGACCATGACCTGACGCGGGGTGTTGGACAGATGGTCGTCGCCACGGATGACATGGGTGATCTTCATCATGGCGTCGTCGACGACGGTCGCGAAGTTGTACGTGGGCGTGCCATCGGAGCGGAAGATGACAAAGTCGTCGAGCTCCTTGGCGTCGAAGGTCACCTCGCCGTGGACGGCGTCGTGGATGACGACGTCGCCGCGGTCCTCGGGCACCTTGATGCGCAGGACGTAGGACTCGCCGGCCTCGATGCGACGGCGGGCCTCCTCGGGATCAAGATCGCGGCAACGGCGCTGATAGCCCTGGAAGGGGTCCTTGCGCTCCTGCGCGGCCTTGCGGTCGGCGTCGAGCTGCTCCTTGGTGCAGAAGCAGGGATAGGCCTTGCCCTCGTCCCAAAGCTTCTGGGCGGCCTGCTTGTACAGGTCCAGGCGCTCGGTCTGGGCGTAGGGGCCAAAATCGCCGCCCACCTCGGGACCCTCGTCCCAGTCCAGGCCTAGCCAACGCATGGCGCGCAGGATGATCTGCGTGTTCTCATCGGTGGAGCGGGTGGGGTCGGTGTCGTCGATGCGCAGGATGAACGTGCCGCCGTTTGCGCGGGCGAAAGCCCAGTTATAGATAGCGGTGCGGGCGCCGCCGATGTGCAGCTTGCCCGTCGGTGAGGGTGCAAAGCGGACGCGAACGTCTGATGCCATGGAAATCTCCTCGATTGCAGGATGGATGTCTAACCGCATCAGTATAAAGCATCAAAGCAACCTCCGCACAAAGGGCATCGACCCACTCATTGGGGACGGGCTTAAACGACCAGTCTTTGGGGACCTTCTTAGTTTAAGGCTGGTCATTTAAGTCTGTCCCCAATAAGTAAGGCTAGTAATTTAAGACTGTCCCCAATAAGTAGGTGCGGAAAGGGTGTGAATGTTTGATTTACGCGCTATGATGTGCCCTTGCATAGAGAGCCCGGCGGAATGGTAACGGTCGCCGGGACACGTTTTTGAAAGGACAATCATGTCAGAAGAACTTCGTTCCATCCCGCCCCAACACGGGTCCTTTGTTTTTACGTCGGAGTCGGTGACCGAAGGTCATCCCGATAAGATCGCTGACCAGATCAGCGACGCCGTCCTCGACGCAATCCTCGCC